>CAYMCF010000012.1:0-21739 GCA_964388975.1 uncultured Candidatus Saccharibacteria bacterium
TCCGCTCTACCTCTAGTGTAGCAGGGATAGAGCGGAAAGTAAACCCATTGAGGTGAATATTACGCATTCACCGCCGTCACTGTGACGTTGGTAGAATAAGTACCATTGGGCAGCCCAGCAGAAACGGTAATACCAATGCCAAAGACGCTGGTAATGGCCATGTTTTCGTCTGCTGGGAGATTGTAATAGTAATGCTTACTAGGGCTAGTAGTAATAGGAGCATACGTACGCGAATTAGCTTCCGTACTAGTAGCTTCACCAATATTGCCGCTATATATCCCCCAAGCATTAGTATTCTTTTCTAAAGCTTTGGTAGTAGCAAGGGTAGGGATGCCGGTATTATCAGGCTGAGTAGAGTCCAAGAGGGAAGTTTGTTCAGCAGAGAGTAAGAGTTGATAGGCATTATTACTAGATATGGTAGCAGTGATATTATCTTCTAGGACTTTAGTATAGTCTACCTCACCATAGAGATTAGTAGTAGCGTCAATAGTGATAGTGGGGCCGACGTGGACGGCTACATCAGTATGGCGTTCGTCGGTAGGTGGGACGGGGTCGCTATGGATGGCAGGATTGGCGACACAGCGCACAGAGAAACCGAGGCAGCGATCGGTGATGTCGGACGGATCCACATTGCTGCTATCGAAGGCCAGGTAGTAAGCGCCGGCGCTACTGCGGGCCGTACTAGACCAGTAATAGCCGCCGGAGCCGACATCGCCGAGGAGGCCATTACCGACATAACCGGCAGCCGGGAAGAAACCGTTACTTAAGACCGCACCAGAAGCGTTAGTAAGACCAAGGATTGAGCTAGCATATGTCGTAGTCCAGGTTTCCTTTGTATACCGGTCACCAGTAAGCGTAGATCCAGTAGTTGGATCAATAGTTAGCTGATTGAAGCTATACTTATATTCTGGCACACTGGTATCGGTTTTGTATGAAGCCGGCAGTCTCCAGCCTTTAGGGCAAATGCTGGAATTTACATCTTGACCGTGCGTAGTTACGGAAGCGTTACCGGTTCCGGCGGTAGCAGCATTCCAAGAATAGTAAGCGCCATAGCCTTCTTTCCAGCTAGAATTCTTATTGCCACCATTGTAGACTTGGGCGGTAGAGTAACCTGCCCCAGTCCCAAACTGGCTTGTATTATTGGTTGTCAAAGAAGAAATAGTCGTTGGCATGGAGAAAGTGCTACCTTCTGTCACGTTGGAATACTTGCTAGATAGTTGGATGTTATTCTCGCTATCAACATGATCTTTTTTCCAAGCTTCAATGCCCTCCTTAGTAAGTTTTAGGTTCTGCAACATCCAACAATTACCATCTTCTAATTTCTGTACATAATATTCGCTACCATCACGTTTATCTTGAAGACTTTTACCGATTCCAGTTTTAGTATTATTGCAAATATCTACCGTCATATCCTGCATATAAGTAATATTGCTCAGCGTCCGCCACTCCTCTATGCCATTACTGTCGGCGGCACTAACTTTTCCTGGAATCGAATAAAAACTTAACCCTACATAACTTATACTTAATAAGCATAAACAGATCGCAGATCCGATTGCCTTAACTTTACTTTTATGTATTTTTAGCATCATTGCCCTCCGTTTAGAATAATTACCTCGAAGGAGCCATTTTATGTTATCAACAAGCTAACAAAAAACTTGCACATTCAAAAATACGCAAAAACATGCCAGTTTCTCGCTTTTTTACCATAACAAAAATGGCACCACGAGGGTGTTACTAAGACCGATTCTCAGAACTTTTTATCGCTCATCAATGGGTACCTCATGGCGCCAACATTACTGACGAACGATAATAAAGCTATCAAAAACCTTAAGCTCATCAACGAATCTTTCTTAGTAACACTTCTATTGTAGCAGACTTTTCTGCTTTTGGCAATAGTTTTTATGCCAAAAATACGGAAAATGATTTGGACTTTGATGTAGCCATGCAAGCGTAGTTGCAAGTAGACATCTCTCATATCTTATGCTATAATTACAGAGTCCATATTTGACGAATTTTGAAGATTGAAGGGGGCAGAACAATGTTGTATGTGGATCGTACTTTAGCGATTAGAGATTTTAAGCTGCCAAGTGGCGCCTGGGCGCATGGTTGTATCTTGGGCGCTAGCTCTATGCATGACGGCTATCAGCGTGGCCAGCAGGTCGCGGTGACCACGATGGGCGTGGAGGCTAGCCGCTTAGAGCAGGGGATGCATCACGATTTGGCGGTGAACTGCCATAAAAATTTAGTGCGGTTGACGCCTTGTGACCATCCCGGTATGCTGACCATGATGTTGACTTCTCGGTTGACGTCTTCGTGGCGGAATAGCCAGAAACCGCCGCATTTTCACCGCGGGGTGGTGGGGACGATCCGCGTACCGCGACGGCAAAGCCCGAAATATCTCATGCATGTCAATGCAGAGCGGTGGACTGGCTTGGAAATGATTCGCTGGCAAGAGGCGATTTTGCGGGCGCAGCCGGGCTATGCCTATCTGCTCACTTGGAGTGACTGGCAAGACGAGGCTTGGAAATGGATTGTCTACGTGGTGGACCATGACAAGATTATCGACTGTGCACTGGATGATTTTCCGGCGGCGTGCCATAGATACGGCATTGAATTGACTGATTTGCCTTTTAGTATGGAATATGATATAGCAAGATGTCATTTCCGCCTCAACCGCCAGGAATGGCGCAAAATCTAATATCTAATCAAAACTGAATAAAATTGCCCCCGGCACAAAACCGGGGGCTTTCTCAGGCTTGTGCGGAATAATGAGCATAGCGACTTTATTGATAAGAAGAGTGGGAGTTTTTGCGAGAGAGGGGATGAGGTGTGGTATAATAGGGAAAAGGAGTTGTAATGGAGAGAATGTTCTTAGTGACGAACCCGGGTTCGTCTTCACGTAAGTATGCGCTCTATCGGGGCGATGAAGTGGTCTGTACACTGCATTTTGAGATGGAAGGTAAGGATGTAGTTTGCACCGTCAAGAAGGCTGATGGCACTAAGCAAAAGCTGACTGAAGGGTTTAAGAAATTGACTGAGACGGTGAAATATGTTAAGGATATTTTGACCGATGAGGGCTATTTGAGCAAGAATACTAAATTGGATGCGGTTTTGGCGCGGGTAGTTTCTACCGGCGATTATTTTACCGAAGACCATTTGGTAGATAAAGAGTGTCTAGAGCATCTAGAGATTGCCAAGAAGCGCGCACCTTTGCATGTGCCAGTGGTAGCGGCGGAGATTGAGGAGTGCGTGAAGCAGTTTGAAGGTACGCCGGTAATGATTATCTCCGACTCGGCTTTCCATACCTCGCGCGATGCCACGCATACTTATTACGCGATTGATACCGAGTTGGCCGATAAAGCTGAGATTAAGCGCTATGGCTATCATGGTTTAAGCATGGGCTCAGTTTCGAAATATCTCACAGAAGCCAAAATCGATGCTGAGAAGGTGATTGCTTGCCATATTGGCTCGGGTAGCTCGGTGACGGCGCTGAAGGATGGCAAATCTTATGATACTACCATGGGCTATACGCCGCTCGAAGGCGTAATGATGGCTACGCGCTGTGGTGATATTGATGCGACTGCGGCAATTGCGATTGGTCGCGAGCTAGATATCGCTGGTGATAAGCTAGAAGAATACCTCAACAAGCAATGCGGTCTCAAAGGTGTTTCTGGTGAAACCGACGATATGCGAGAAATCTTGAGCCTGCGTGCCGATGGTGATGCCCGAGCGAAACTGGCTTATGATATGTATATCTACCGGATGCAGCGGGCGATTGGCCAGATGGCGGCAGCACTGCAAGGTGTGGATGCGCTAGTCTTTACGGCTACGATTGGTGAGCGCAATGCCGAGATCCGGCGTGATATTGTAGCAGGGCTGGGCTATTTAGGGTTCAAGATCAACGATACGAAGAACGATGATGGCTTGGAGGATAAGCGACATTGTGTGATTTCGGCAAGCGGTAGTAAGCCGATTTATGTGGTACAGACGGACGAAACTGGGGAAATGATCGCACGCGCCCAGAAGTTGCTGGAAAAGTAAGACTTATCTATGAACGACCAAGTTACACCTCTAGAAACTGCCGAAATTTTACGCCAAGCGGAAAAGTGTCTCGATGTAGCAGGAGATTGGGTGGAGCTGGGCTGTTACCGGGGTGATACTTCGGTGCTACTGGGGAAATTGTTGCAAAAACACCACGCCAAGCCGCATTTGTGGATTTACGATTCTTTTGCCGGCTTGCCAGAGAAAACTGCCGAGGATGCCTCTGGCGCGGGCGCAAATTTCCAGGCCGGAGAATTGCTGGTCTCGAAGCGCGAAGTCGTTGACAAGCTCCGCAAACATGGTCTGAAGGATGTGATTGTGAAGAAGGCGTGGTTTGACGAACTAGAGGAAAAAGATCTGCCGGCGCAGATTGGCTGGGCTTTTTGTGACGGCGATTTGTATAGTTCTATCAGGACCAGCCTCAAATTAGTGGTGCCGCGGCTGGCACCCAGAGGCATCATCTTGGTGCATGACTATAATAATCCCGAGCTACCTGGTTCGGCGCGGGCGGTGGATGAGTTTTTACGGGCACACCCAGAATATCAGTTGCAAGTGCGCTTCAGCTTGGCTATCCTTGCTCGGAAGTAAAATTTGTAGAAGAAATCGCTGAGAATAGTCTAGCACTCCCACCTAAAGTGTGCTAAAATGGGTAAAGAGTAGTAAGTTCTGTGACAAGCACTTTTAACATGTTGGGGAAAGGAGGGTAAGTTCTATGATTTTGAGATTTCGTTTATTAAATAGAACTTTCTTTGAAATTGAAATTACTGCTTCTAAGAAGAAGCAGTAATAAAAACTTACACTACCTATTCTAGCAAAGATTATTAGCCATGTCAAGGGCTTGCTACTCATTATGAGGTTTTATATTTATGGCAAAGAGAGATTATTATGAAGTACTAGGGGTGGGCAAAAACGCTTCTGACGACGAGATTAAAAAAGCTTATCGTAAGCTGGCAATTAAATACCACCCCGACAAGAACCCCGGAGACAAAGAAGCGGAAGCGAAATTTAAGGAAATTTCTGAAGCGCACGAGGTTTTGTCGGATAAGCAAAAGCGTGCTCGTTACGACCAGTTTGGCCATGCTGGGGTAGGTGGCAATTCTAGTGATGGTAATCCTTTTGCCAATGGTAATTATAGTTTTAATGGTCAGAGCTTCAACTTCGACTTTGGCGGAGGCGGCCTAGATGATATTTTGGGGTCGATTTTTGGCTTTGGTGGTGGCCCGCGGCGCCCGGCCCGCGGTACGGATTATCGCACAACGGTAGTATTGAACTTTGAAGAAGCGGTATTTGGCACCACGAAGACAGTTTCGGCAGACGGCAAAGACCTCAAGGTCAAGATTCCGGCCGGAATTGACGATGGTATGTCCATCCGTCTCAGTGGCAAGGGTGGTCCGGCCCCGAAAGGCGGCACTAAGGGCGACCTCTATGTCTTTGTGCGAGTGAAGCCGCACAAGCATCTCACGCGCGAGGGCAGTATTATTCTCTCGGATAAGGTTATTTCGATGGTAGATGCGGCGCTGGGGACCGAGGTAGATGTAGAAACGGTAGATGGTAATGTACGCATGAAGGTGCCGGCTGGTACGCAGTCGGGTACGCCGTTTAAGCTATCCGGGCATGGTGTACCGCTGATGCGTAGCGATGGCGACCGCGGCCCGCATATCGTGACTATTATCGTAGAGACCCCGAAGAACTTGAGTAAGCGCCAGAAGGAGTTGCTGGAAGAATTTAAGAATCCCAAGAATAAAAAGCATGGGTTTTGGGGGTAGAAGTAAGGTCTTGCTATTGACAATTTAACCAATGTGTGATATAATGGAAATAGGATATGGATATGTACGACAATAAAATCATTATCGGCAATAACGCTTTAATTACGGTGGCTGGCATTAAGGATGTTCCCGCGAAGATTGATACTGGGGCCAATTCTTCCTCGATTTGGGCTAGTAATATTAAGGTGAATGAGGATCGCGAGCTAGAATTTACGCTTTTTGCGCCAGAAAGCGAGTTTTATACCGGGGAAAAGCTTACTACGAAGGCTTTTCGGGTACGGCGCGTGCGCAATTCTACCGGTGATGAGCAACTGCGCTATCGCGTGGAGTTGCCGGTAGTGATTGAGGGGAAGGAAATGGTGACTGGTTTTACTTTGGCAGATCGTAGCCGGAATAATTTCCCGATTTTGATTGGCCGGCGGACTTTGAAAGGTGAATTCTTGGTAGATGTGGAAAAACTAGCCGTAGAGACCCCAGGCTTACCGGTGAAAGGCCTAAACAAAGAATTGGACGCTGATCCCTTAGAATTCCACAAAAAATACATGGAAAATACTGATCTGACAGTGGAATAGTTATAATCATAGAAATTTTAAGGATATTTTAAGCATAAGCATTGACATTTGCGAAGATGTGTGGTATAATGGAATTATGAATATTGCAATTTTGTCGAATGGTGATGGTAATTACTCTACCAAGCGGCTAGTCGCGGAAGCGCAGAGCCGGGGTCATACTGTTCGCGTGATCAAATACAAGAATTGTTACCTTTCGCTGGATGATAAACATCCTAGTGTGCATTACAAAGGTGAGATTCTTTCTGGATATGATGCGATTATCCCGCGCATTGCAAATTACATGACACGTTATGGCTGCGCAGTGGTGCGGCAGTTTGAGATGCAAGGGGTGTGGACGATGTCTAGCTCGATTGCAATTACCCGGGCGCGCGATAAATTGCGTTCTCAGCAGATTCTAGCTAAAGCCGGGATCGACACACCCAAGACTTTAGTTTCGCGTAATACTACTGATATTGATGATCTACTAGAGCAAATTGGCCTTCCGGTGATTATTAAGCTGGCTACCAGTACACATGGTAATGGCGTAGTCTTGGCCGAGACTAAGAAGGCGGCTAAGTCGGCCTTGCAAGCGCTTTACCTCTATAATGAAGACGGTACTAATATTTTGCTACAAGAGTACATTAAAGAATCCGCTGGTACGGATATTCGGGCGTTCGTAGTGGGGTCACGCGTAGTGGCCAGCATGCAACGCCGCTCGCTGGATGATGATTTCCGTAGCAATTTGCACAAGGGCGGGGAAGGCACTAGCATCAAGCTCACTACCGAAGAAAAGCGGATTGCAGTGCATGCCGCCAAAGCCATGGGCTTGCACGTAGCAGGGGTAGACTTGATGCGCTCTGACCGCGGCCCATTGGTGCTAGAAGTAAATGCTTCACCAGGGTTTGGCATTGAGAAGATTACCGGGCGGGATGTGGCAGCGAAGATTATCGACTATGTAGAGAATAATGCTACTCGTCGTAATTCTAAAGATCGCATTGGTGCGTAACAATCAACTATCGAGACGGAACTTGTGCCTAGGGATTTGCCTGGGCACAAGTTTTTGAGGCTAGGAAGCGTTCGCATAGCAAATTATTGCACCCATGGAAACCTTGGATATTCTTGCCCCAGGAATAACACATCTTGTGAGGACTCGACTTTCCCACTCCAGGAATAGTATATCCTGTGGAAAACTCTTAAAACTTCCCGGAAAAGCTCTTGCTTATTGCAAAAATTCTGATAAAATGTAAGTAAGAAAAGAAGGGACATAAAAATATGAAACACAAACGCGTTGTCGCCGCTTTGGCGTTAGCCTTTGCGTTGGGCATTGGGATATCGTTCTTTGATCTTAGTACTGATCCGAGTACTTCGGCGAGTGAGCTGGCGGAAGGAGAAATATCGGAGTTGCCTGTAGAACCAGAACGATTGGACGAATCTGAAGCTGAAGTTGCCGAAGAAATTGCGGCTATGCCATTGGCCGATACGGCGGTTTTGAGCAATCGGGAGGTTACGCTCGGTTCTGATGAAGATCCTAAACTTTTGGCTACCTATCTAAACGATACTATGATTAGCAAAGTCACTTTGATGGGTGATATTACTATGAATTCGCGCATTACCCTGAAGCGAGATGCGAACAGCCCGGTAGTGCTAGATTTGAACGGCCATAATTTGATCGGTACGACCGGAAAAGCTTATGCCATACGCTTTTCTTATGGAGATTTGACTATTACCGGGCGGGGAACGGTAAGTGGCAAGAACGGCATTGAAGTTTATGGTTCGAATGATCCAACTGTCCAAAAATTTTCCCATCTTACTATCGACAAAGACGTGACGATTTCTGCTCAAGTTTATAGTATCGCGGTGACTTATGCCGCCAATAATGAGAAAGTTGCTTACGGAGTGGATGTAGATGTAAAAGGTGCTTTACGTTCTCCTTATGCGATTTCGATCGAAGGTGGCGTGCAGAATACCTCTAATGCGCCCAAAATCACGATTGATAACGGTGCGGTATTGGATACGGTAACGGGTATCACTGGGGGTGGAGCGCCAGTCTATGCAGCGGGTTTTGGTGATTGGACTTTTAATCGCGCGAATATTTATGGCGTCGAAGCGATTGGCATTAAGGCTGGTACTCTGACCTTTAATAATACCAATGTTAATATTATCGGTGAAGAGCCGGAGGATGATCCCGACCTTGCGACTGGCCGGATTGATGGTACAGCGGCGGTTTTCCAGATGGAGCATAATGCGCAGTATGCGGATAGTATTACGCTAAATATTAATGGCGGTAATTACACTAGTGCGCATTCTCACGTCTTCTTTGAGTATGGGGAGCTGCCAGGCTCCGGGGCGGCTGGATCAACTGCGCCTACCGATATTAATATTACGGCGGGTACTTTTACGGCTGGGGCAGGCAAAGCGATCTTCGATGGTAAAGATGAGGAAAATTTCCCAGTGGATATTGAGATTTCTGGCGGCACTTTTAACGGTACTGATACGGGGAATTTTGCCGAAGCTGGCTACTTGGTAAGTGGTATGACGGTGGATGCGAATGGTAATGTCGTGGCTGCTCGCCCCGCTCGGCCATCTCGTCCTGCGCATTCTAGCTCAAGCAATCTTAATCGCCCTGAAACTCCGGTGGCAGATGATAAGGAAGATCAGCCGAGCAAGGATCCCGAGCCAGCCGATATGCCTAATACCGGTGCTATCTTGGGGCAAGGTATCTCTAGCGCGGTGAGTACGCTGGCGCCAGTTTTGGGCTTGGCGGCGCTGGTAACGATGGTTTATGGCTGCAAAGTGTTTCGCCGACGTCATGCGGCGCAGATGGCGGCTGCTGAATGTGAAATTAATGCCGAGCTACATGAACTAGTTGAGCCAGAAGAACCAGTACAAGATAATTTTGTGGCTACCCCGATGACCGCAACCGATGCAGAAGAGATGCGTATGAATATGTTTTTCCCTAAGCCGAAAAAGTCTGAAAATTCCGAAAAGTAAAATAATTTATATCTACTCACAGGCCGCTCTCGTAATGAGGGCGGTTTTGGTAAAATATGAATATGGAGTTTTGGGAGAGAAGAATATTGCATCCTATCTCCAAAATGAGGAAAATGGCTTGAACGGAAATAGGCTTGACCATTGACAATATGACATAAAAACAGAATCTTGGCAAAAATTGCCCAGTTTTCCACAGAAAATCCGCCAAAAAGCCGAAAAAAGTCAGAAAAACGCTTGACATTTTTTTTTTTTATTGCGTAAAATAGGAATTAGTTAACAATTAATTCATTAAGGAGAATAATAATGAAGAAAAGTCAAGTTTTGGCTGCTTTGGCATTAGCCTTCGCTTTGGGTGTCGTTGCACCTGTGGCTAGCGTTGTCAACTCTGCTGATACTTACGCAGTAGACTACGATCCTACTCGTCAAGCATCTTACTGTGACGTTATGAATGCAGCTTCTGCTGTTCGTGGTCTTGATGCTTACAAGCGTTATGAAAAAGTTTACGCTCAGATGTATGCTTTTGATAATACCGATGACAAAGTATACTATCAGTACACCTCAACGAATGTTGGTACCGAAGCTCCTGTCAGCGTCTTGAGCAATGCGTCTTATACAGAAGCGGGCGTGATTGCTGCACTTCAGAGCACTATTGCTACTGCAACTGGTTCTGCTGCCACTTCAAGCAATCTTAGCGGTCTTCTGCAAGAAGCTGAAAACATCCATTTTAGCAATGTTAATCGTGGTGATTTTGCAAGCTACTTAGCTTTGTTTGATTATATGACTACTGATGATGCTGACTTGGTAGGTAAGGAAGCTGCTTTTCGTGGTGTCATTTCCGGCGTTTCTACCTTTAATGGTGTTAATACTTGGACTCCAGCTCAGCTGAAGAGTTATGTCATGGGCAATCTAGCGAACGCCGGTGGTGTTTACTGGGCCCGCTCAGCTGAATACAAGAAGCTCGCTCCGGTGATCGCTACCTACAAGAATGCTAAGACTTATAACCAAGCCGTTGAAGATTTGGCTAGTGCCTTGCAGGGTCTGGTTGGTTTCGGTAACGTTACCTTGACCAGCAAAGATATTAAGGATGCCAAAGACGATACCACCGACTCATTGCGTGAGTTAGTAGCTCTTGTTGCTCCAAAAGAAAGTGCTAAGTTGAACGGCTATGTTTATTTCAATGCTTTCGCTAATGATGGCAACGACGGCTCATCTTTCTTGTCAAATGGTTTCAATGGTTACGCAACTTTGATCTATCTCACCAATTACGCTGCTGAGCATGCTCAGCTCAAGAATGGCGGTATTAATGACGCTAACCGCGATTTGATTGATCGCATTGGTAATGCTTACGAGTCTGCTGTTGCTCTAGTTCCTGGCACTGCTAGCGAGTTTAAGACTTTGATGGCTAGCTACACTGGCACTTGTGGTAATACTAACGACGGTACTGGTGAAGGTACTAACAAGCCAGAAGACAACAACAACGGTGGCAACAAAGCCCCAGACACTGGTATCCTAGCCGATGCAGAAGGTTCTGCTTCTACTACTGTAGCTATGGTTGCAGGTGTTGCTACTGCTCTTACTGCAGCTGGTGCAGGCGTAGTTGCTTACCGCAATGCTCGTCGTAGCACTCGGAAATAGTTAGTACTATACTAATTAAGTTTGATAGCCCTGGCTCCACGCTGGGGCTATCAGCACAAAATGTGAGAGATATACATATCATTATATCTCCCTTGAACCTTAGAGGATCTCCGCGGGACGCTCAAATTAGTGCAAGCATTCTAGGTATTAGCCTTGGTATTCGCTTAGCCTTAATTTAATTTATATATCTATTGTTCTAAGGTAATCGTCTAAGGTTCTAGGTTTACAAAAAATAGCACCACGAGGGGTTGTTCGAAAAATCTTTGTACACCACGAGGGTGTCTAACGAATATCGTAAGACACCGAAGAGGGTTTATTTTTAACGAAACTGTTGTTGATAAATGTTGTATTTTTTACAACATTTTTTGTGGTTTTGGGGAGATTTTTGCAAGAAATTTAAGATAAGAAGCGATTTTTTCTAAAAAAGTGCAAGAAAACGCTTGACTTATCTACAAAAACCGCTAAAATAAGAAGTAGATATAAATTAAATTAAGGAGAATATCAAATGAAAAAGGCTCAAATTTTGAGTGCTTTAGCTTTAGCGTTCGCTTTGGGTGTTGTAGCGCCTGTTTCTGGTGTGATCAACTCTGCTAGCGTCAGTGCTTACAACACTGAAAAAGACACTGCAACCTTTGCTGATACTACCAATGCTATCGCTTTCGTAGAGAACGATGCTACCTATAAGGCTTATGTTCAAATCCAGGATGCGTTACAGGCCTACAATACTGGTTGGAATAATGGTACTATCGCTGACATTGCAGATAGCGAAAAAGACAAAATTGCTGATGTTGCAGGTGCAATCAGTGGTGCTTTGAGCAGTGCTATGGGCGTAACTAACGATTTTGGTTATAACACCTCAAAAATCGGTAGCGATATTAGCGCTGAGAAGAATTTCTCAAAGCAAATTGGTATTGCTGTTTCGGCTGCGGAAGGTAGTGAGTTCTACAACAAGCTAGCTGCTGTAATCGATTTGGTTGATAATGCCGCAAATAACAGTACTAATAATGCGAAGCTTGTTAGTGCGGTAACCGCTCTTCGTAAATATGCTTTCGACAATGGTATCATCAGCAATGGTGATTTCGACAATCTACATCCAGAGAAGGCTACTATTTCTGGCTATAAAACCGCTGGTGGAAATGCTGTAAGGAATCTATTCCCAGGTTCTTATTCAGAAGCTGAAAGGATCATGACAGCTGTAGACAATGCAAATGAAGCTCTTGCTAAGTACAAGAAGGGCTATGATTTGTTCATGCCTTTGTTGGTAAACTCTTCTCTTTTGAATCAAGCTGACAAAGATGCTATCAATGGCAATCAAAATATTGCACTTTCTGGTGTTGGTGGCCTTGCAAGTTATGCTACTAAAGACATTGTTCGTGGTACATACTGGTCAGCGTTGTATAACGAAGTCCAGAATGTAAAGGCAAAGCGTGTCTCTGAAGAAAGTGGTGATAACTATCAGTTGATCCACGATTTGGCTGTCGATTGGCAAGCTGCTACCGGTAACGAGCAAAAAGTTGAAGACGTCATGGCTCGTATGGTAGCTTACAAAGCTCCAGCTGGCACCGGTGACGGTACCAACAAACCAGAAGAAGGTGGCAACAAAGCCCCAGACACTGGTATCCTAGCCGATGCAGAAGGTTCTGCTTCTACTACTGTAGCTATGGTTGCAGGTGTTGCTACTGCTCTTACTGCAGCTGGTGCAGGTGTAGTTGCTTACCGCAATGCTCGTCGTAGCACTCGGAAATAGTTAAGCCTTTCAGACTTAATTGTTAACTCAAATATCCCCGGAGCAATCTGGGGATATTTTTGGTACTGGGCGTTTGCTATATATTGACTTTTGTATGTCTCTGTGATATAATGGTTGTATAAGGTGGGCAAATAATTAGCTAATTATACAAAACTTATTGGAGCAGGAAATGTCGAGGGCTAAGGCCGCCAGCAAGAAATCCCCCAAAACTTTGGGCACTCCGCCAAAAGCTAAGCAAAGAGCGGAGAAGTTTTCTGCTGCGCCGGTAAAATTAGCTCAGGCACCCACTCCGCCAGCGGCTATAGTGAGCGCTGGTGAGCAGCCTATACAGCGCGTGGACTTCGATGTCAACTCAATTATGAGTTATCCTGAGTTACTTGCAGCTCTAGACGCTAAAAAAGTGCAGATCACGCTAGGCAATAACATTATCGCGACGGATAACATTGTTATCAATTATGATGTAGCGATCAACTTTAATGGCTTTAGCATTATTTCTGAAGAGCAGCATCAGGCGGCACGCGTACTTGACATTCGTAGTGGAGAAGTTACGCTGACTGGTCGGGGCAAGATCTTCGCGATGGGGGCGCGCAGCGTAGCGATTCGCGTATTCGGTGCGATTAGTACAGGCGTACCTAATTATACGCACCTCACGATTGATGAAGGAATTAGTTTATTAGCTCCGGATAGCTATGGTATTTTGATTTCTCCAAACTTGGGAGTAGCTTATGGCTTGACGGTGGATTTTGCAGGGAGAATCTTGGCGCATGATGGTATTTGCCTGGCTAGTGGCGTGCATGGGCACGAGGAGAACTTGCCGCTCATTAAAATCAAAAGTGGTGCGCGTATTACGGCCGATGATGTAGCGGGCGTCGCAATTGAAGCAGCGGGTTATGGCAAATGGGAAATTACTACCGCGAAGCTGCATGGCGCCTGCGGGGTAAGCCTGCGCAGTGGTATTTTGCAATTTAATAATACGCAAATTTGGGCGAATCATGATGCAGCCTTTCGTATTACTGATTCGGTAGATCATGATCTGGAAGTGACGATTGACGGCGGTACTTATCTAGCTGAAGCTTCAGAGGTGATTACCGGTGTGGCCGAAACTGTAAAAAATTTTGTCATTAAAAATGGCGATTTTTGCAGCTACGAAGATGTGATGGCAGAAGATTTGCAAGATGTAATTATGGTAGAGGGTGGCGATTTCCAAACTAAAGTTACCGAAATGCTGGCGGAAATTACACCGAGTTTTTCGGAGCAAGAGCAGGCTGTATCAGTGGTAACCTCACCAGCTGCTAAATTACCTCAGCCAGAACCAGCTACTACCGTACCTGCGATAGCTGAATTAGTTGATAAAGCAGATATTCTGCCTGAACTATCTAAAAAGGAAGACGTTTTAACTGAATTGACTGATGATGCGACTGATGAGCGGGAAATTATCCTGGAGTTAACTGCTGAGAAAGTTGCTCCACCAGACCCGGTAAAAATTGCTGCTCCGGCACCGTTACAACCGGTGAGCGATCAAGATGCGGCGCGTATGGCTCTAGCAGATGCGATTACGGATATTCGTAAGCTCAGTGCCGAAGATTACGATGTAGGTTTTGGCGATTTAGAACAAGCGATTCGGGCGGCCGAACGAGTTTTGATCGACCCGTTGGCGGAATTAAATGATATTTGTGCGGCAGCAAGTAAATTACTGCAGGCTTTTGATGGTTTGGAAGAACGTGGGGAAATGTCGCTGAGTGATGAGGAACTTGATGAACTATTTTACCATGGTGCGGTGTTAGAGGAGATGGCTCAGCCAACACATCGTAAAAAGTCGAAGGCTACACCAAGTATAAAAAATGCTCGGTCTGTTATTCCAGAAGCTCCGCAACCAGTGGTTGCGGCGGCTGAAAAACCTACTGAGGAGCCGGACTTTACGGTTCTGAGTGATATTCTTGATGTTTTGTCGGAGATTGACTTACAAAAATATACTTCTAAAACTCGCATGGCACTTTTGGATGGTTTGGACCGCGCACAGGAAATCTTGCGTGACGAGAATTCTTCGCAAAGTATGATTGATGAACTTGCTACTAATTTACTTGCAGAGATGTCGAAGTTAGAATTAATTCCACATACACATGCACCAGCGATGGCTACAGCGCAGCCAAAAACTTTGGCGCCGGTGGTTGCGGCTGTGCCGGCTACTATGATTGATGAAATGTCACCGACAGTTATGTGGTCGCAGGGTGTGACTATGATTGACGAGTTGGCACCATTCATAACTGATGCGACTACGCGCCAAAAAATGTTACGCGCGATGCAACCTTGGATTGTGGGTATGGCAGAACTTGCTACCGAGCCACTACGGAACTTAATTAAAAGTATTAAGGCTGGTACCCGCGCCGGAATTAACGCTTATCGCGAAACTTTGCAAGCTAGCAAAAGTTCGTAAAAATACTGCAGAAAAAGCTGTTGCTTAGAATTAAGCAAATTTTAAAAAGCTTTTGCTTGGGCAGTAAAACCTTTTGCGACTTTTATTCGTGCTAGTGCTTGTAAGTTTTTGAAACTTTATGCTATATCTGGGGCATGTTAAAGTTTTTGTTGCGTCCCGTACACGCTTCGTGGAGTTTCTATGCTTTAGTGTGGGGAATTATAATTGGAATTATTTTGAGCTTGGTTTTTGAGCAAGCAATTAACTGGGGGATAACATTTGTCATTTGCAGTGTTTTTATCGCCATTTTATGTTTGCGACAAAGTTGTCGGCTTACTTTGGTAGTTGTTTTATTGTTAGGAATTTTGCTAGGTAGCTGTCGGGTAAGCTCTCAGCTGTCCGGGCGGGAAATTATTGCGACTTATTATAGTCAAGAAGTTTTACTATCCGGAGTTTTGAGTGAAGATCCAGATACTAGCAAAAGTCCTATGGTGGTGCGCCTAAAGAATTTACGGATTTATTCAGCGGATGCGGAAATTTTACCGCACATTTCTGAAATGGATAACTATACGGCGATAGCAGGAAATATGTATGTGACGTTAGCTGGGCAGCCAGAATTGGAACGCTCGGATATGGTTTTATTGCGGGGCAAATTAGGTGAAGGTTTCGGCACTTTTACAGCTAAAATGTCACGACCAAAACTTTTAGCTATGGAGCGCAAAGAGCCGGGTGATATTTTTGCGCAGATAAAATATTGGTTCGCGGATATGGTAAGGCAATTTATCCCATCACCAGAAGTAGACTTAGGCTTAGGTTATCTAATGGGTATGAAAACCGGTCTATCGGAAGATTTTGCTGAAGCCTTGCGGGCGGTGGGCATGACTCACGTGGTAGTGGCGTCGGGTGCACATTTAGCGATTTTAACCGGTGTCGCCAAGAAGATTTTTGGGAAAATTTCTAAATTTGCAGGGCTACTTTGCTCATTGCTAATGATCGGCGGGTTCGTAATGATTGTAGGGTTTACGCCTTCAATGACGCGGGCAGCTTTGGTAGCGAGCTTGTCGCTTTTAGTGGGATACGTGGGCAGAAAGTTCACTCCGATACGGTTAATTAGCTTTGTAGCGATGTTGACTTTGCTCATTGATCCAAACAATTTTCTTAATTTGGGCTGGCAATTATCTTTTGCTTCGTTTTTTGGAATTTTAGTGATGGCGCCACGTCTACAAAAACTGTTTTATGGCGGCAAGCAACCACCTTGGTTAGCAGGCATGCTGATTACTAGCTTAGCTACCAGTTTGGTTTGTGCGCCAGTTTTAATTTACAATTTTGGCTCTTTATCGTTGCTGGCATTTGTGGCAAATTTGATTGTTTTGCCTACTTTGCCTTACGCAATGCTATTGATGATGGCGACTGGGGTATGTAGTTTTTGGCCCTGGCTGGCGGGAATTATTGCTATGCCTACTACTTGGCTACTCGATTTGCATATTTGGGTGGTAAACTTTTTGAGCGAAAAGACCATGTTCATCTTAGAGTTTCCGGTAGCGGATATGCGGATTTATTTGTGGTATATATTGTTGATCATACTTTTGCTGGCACCGGTAGGCTGGCGGAAATATCGGCTTAAGCGCCAAGCTCAACCGAAGCCACTAGCACCAGAAGTGGTGGTAGCAAAAGCAGAAGATGCTTTGCCGCTAGCGAAAAATGAGTAAATGTGTTATCATAGGACTATGAAGGTTAATTCGGAAGCAGAGATGTTGGCGTTGGGCAGGCTTTTTGCTGAGCAAATTACTTTGCCGGCGGTTTTTGAATTAATTGGCGATGTCGGTACGGGTAAAACTACTTTTACGCGCGGTCTGGCGGAAGGCTTGGGTGTAGCGGAGCCACTAACTAGCCCGAGCTTTACGATTTCGAAGCGCTATGGCTTTTGGCGTACTAAAGGCCAAGCGAGCGGGGAATTGATTCACTATGATTTTTACCGCTTGCCGGACCCAGGTATTATGTATGAGGAGCTGGCTGAGGCGCTCGGTACGCCTAATCATGTAATTGTAGTAGAATGGGGCAGCGATGTGGCAGAACTTTTGCCGGAGGATAAATATCAGCTAAAGATACAATTGTGCGAAGATGGTAGCCGAGAAATCATCACTAACTTCTCAGCGCATCCTGTGGAAGAGCTGTGGAAAACTCAGCAGAAACTGTGCAAAACTTGTGGAAAAGATGTGGATAAAACACAAGATACTGTGGAAAATCCGAAGAGTTCTGTGGATAATTCAAATAAAACGGTGGAAAAAGATAAAACAGTTGTGGAAAAGAGAGGAGCATAAGCTATGAAAATGTATCTTGACACCTCTACGGATACTTGTATTTTGCGTCTGGACGAGCGGGAATATACTTGGGAAGCTGGACACAACTTGGCGGAACAAATTTTCACCTTTATTCATGATAAATTAGCAGAAAATGCGGCGGACTGGCCAGATATTAGCGAAATCACCTTTTTCTCGGGGCCAGGGTCATTTACAGGTTTACGAATTGGCGCGACAGTCGTTAATACTTTGGCCGATCAGCTAGAAATCCCACTTTTTGACCATCATGGCAATAAGCATCAAGTGATCATCCCAGAATACGGTCGCCCGGCTAATATTTCTGCGCCGAAAAAGTAGGGTCTAAAAGGTTATGAGTAAAGTAAGCTTTTGAAGGTTGTTTTTAGGGCTTTTCTATAAGCAGAGATTGTGATATACTAGGAACAGAATTTTATTAATTTATAGTTATTTGTTACCCCGCGGATATAGAGAAAAATATTCGCAAACAATGAGAAAGGTTTGTCTACCATGACAGTTTTATTTGTAATCATCGCTTTAATTGGCGGTGCTGCGCTGGGTGCCGGCGGTTTTTATGCCTATGATAAAAAGAATGAAAATGGCGGAAAAGTAAAAGCTGATGATTTGGTGCGTAAGGCTAAGAATGAAGCTTCGGACATTGTTTCCAAAGCCAAAAGTGACGCTGCGAATCTCGCTGCAAAAGCTCAGCGTGAAGAGGATGAACGCCGTCGCGAATGGAAGAATACTGAAAATCGCTTAAGCGAGCGGGAAATGAATCTTGATAATAAACTCGATCAGTTAGAGAAAAAGACCGAGCGTTTGGCGCGCCAAGAAAAAGAGCTAGACGATCTGAAGATTGAAGTCCGAGGAATTCGCGACCGTCAGCAGGAAAAGCTCGAGAAGATTGCGGGCTTGACTAAGGAAGATGCCCGGGAGAAACTCATGCAAATGACCGAGCGCGACATCAAGCAAGATTTGGCGGGTTTAGTCGTAAAGGAGCAAAAAGAAATTAAGCATGAAGTAGACGAAGCTGCGCAATCGATCTTGTTGACCGCAATGGAGCGGATGTCTTCGGAGGTGACGGCTGACCGTACGATTACTGCGCTGAAGCTGCCGGATGATGATATGAAGGGGCGCATTATTGGCAAGGAGGGTCGCAATATCCAAGCTCTGCAACGGGCTACCGGTGTGGATATTATGGTAGACGATACGCCAGGCATGGTGGTATTATCAAGTTTTGATCCGATTCGCCGCCAAGTGGCGCGCTATGCTTTGGAACGTTTGATGAAAGATGGTCGTATTAATCCATCATCTATTGAAGATGCGGTAGCAAAAGCTGAGCGAGAAATTGAGAAAGAAGTAGTGCGTGCTGGTGAAGATGCGGCGCGTGAGGTGGGCGTAGTTGGTGTGCCACGCGAGTTGTTGCATCTTTTGGGTGAGCTAAAATTCCGCACTAGCTATGGTCAAAATGTACTTTTGCATTCCGTAGAAATGGCGCATATCGCGGGAATGATTGCTGAGGAAATTGGCGCTAATAAACGTGTAGCCAAAACTGCAACTTTACTGCACGATATTGGCAAGGCTGTGACACATAAAATCGAAGGGAAACATGCTGAGATTGGTGCGGAACTGGCCAAGAAATATGGCATGCCGGATGAAGTAGTGCATGCGATGGCGGCGCACCATGATGATATCGAGCCGACCACTCCTGAAGCAGTAATTGTTAAGATTGTTGATTCTTTGTCGGCGGCGCGGCCAGGGGCGCGAAATATTTCCGCGGAGAACTTTGCCGAGCGGATGCGCGACTTGGAAAACATTGCTACGAGTTTCCCGGGTATTGATAAAGCATATGCGATTTCTGCGGGTCGAGAAATCCGGGTGATTGTGGAGCCAAAACAAATTGATGATTTGTCAGCCCTAAAATTAGCGCGGGATATTGCAAATAAGATTGAAGCTACGATGTCTTATCCAGGTGTAATTAAAGTTAATGTGATTCGCGAAACGCGCGCGGTCGAATATGCCAAGTAAGGACTCCGCGCAAAAATCAGAATCAGCACCCTACAAAACTCAGCTTGGCAAAACTTTGCGCAAAGTGCGTTTGGCGGAGCAAGAGCTGGTGGAGAATCAGTCTGAAGAGCCAGATGATTTGGAAGTGGGTGAGCCTCCGGTTCGTAAACAAATCAGCAAAGCCACTATCGTCAAGTTCATAATTTTTGGTGTGATTATTTTAGCTTTGTTGGGATATTTGGCTTGGGATATTATTGCCAAAGGTCCGCTGATGCGACTTCTGATGAATCGCGACGAGCTAGTGGCGGCGATGAATAGCTTAGGGCCATGGGCGCCATTCTTTTACATCCAGCTGCAGATTTTGCAAACGGTCGTAGCGCCAATTCCGGGGCAAATCGTTGGCGGTGTGGGCGGTTTCTTATTTGGGAACTGGGGAATTCTATGGACTACAATTGGTAGTATTATCGGCTTTTGGTTGGTTTTTGCGATTGCGCGCAAGTTTGGTCGGCCACTTTTAGAAAAGATTTTTAAAAAGTCAGCAATTGATAAGTTTGATTTTATTATTAATGCTAGAGGTTCAGCATTGATTATCTTTGCAATCTTTTTGTTGCCAGGCTTTCCGGATGATATTGTTTGTTATATTGCAGGTTTAACCAAACTATCCATGAAGAAACTAATGGTGATTTCGATTTTGGGACGGTTTCCAACTATCGTAGTGACGAATATGATTGGTGCTGGCCTAGGTGATAATAATCTTGGCTTAGTGGCAGCTTTGTCGATTATTGGCGTAATCATTGTTGGGATTTTTACTTGGAAGCGTGAAGCAATTATTAAGTTCTTAAAACGTGAAGAGAAAGCACCGAGAACTGCTGCAAAAGTATTACCAAAAACTTCCAAAAATACAGCGAAGGTAAAAGCTGCTGATGCTAAAACTTCTACTCAGAAAAAGCCTGGAAAACTGACAAAATAATTTTACGAATATTGATAAAGAGCGGGTAAGTTCTTGAGATCAGCAAAAGTTTTGATGTTTTCGAGCCCCGGAAAATCAAAACGCAGGTAATCAGTATCTGGACGATGAATCAGCTCCATAAATTCCGCAAAAGCTAATTCCAATATTTCAATTACTTCACCACCATCTAAGCTTTGTTGACCTTGCTTAATAAAATCTGTAGCCAAGAAGGTATAAACTAGCCAGTCAATCTTAGCATAAGGTTGCGCTACTGCGATGAGCTTCCAATTAGCGAACTCCATGCCGGTTTCTTCGCGCAGTTCGCGCTTGGCCCCGGCTAGCTCGTTCGCATCAGAATCGTCAACTCGGCCGCCTGGGTAAGCATAGAACCAATCTTTGCGCGGCTGTTTTTGACGTGTAATGACAATCTTGCTGTCTTTGATAGCTACCACTACGGCAGTGTCGTGGCGGCGGAGCATTTCAAAAGTTGCAGTAGTGCCATCATATAGTTCTTGAGGCCATTGGTAAACATCAAAAATTTCACCAGCAAACCTTAGCTCAGCTTGCTCGGGAATTAATTTCGTTTTCGGTGGAATATAAGCGCGCATTTAGATATCCATACTTTCACCGATACTGAGCGGGGCAAAATTAAAGCCATTCTCGGCACAAGTTGCATTGAGAAGGTTATCGTAAATAGTTTTGCCCATGGGAGAAAGTAGGGCATCGTGCACTGGAATCACGAACTGTGGTTTGGCAATTTTGATAAACTCAATGGTTTCAGAAATTTTGGCCCAAGGTGCTACTTCTGGCACTAACAAAGTACGAACTTGGCCATTTAGCTCCAATAAGTCAAAAGAATCTCCAGGATTAGTCAAAAGATTATCTACCACCACGCCGATATTTTGGCAAGGAACTTTGCCAGCAAATACCGAAGCATGGTCTTTGCCAAAGAACTTAAGGTTAAAACCCTCGAGATTAATTTCGTCACCACCAGCGACTACAATGGCATTGGGCAGCAAAGTTAAGGCATCGGCCGGAGCGAAAACTTTCGCAGTAGGATTATTGTCAAGAATGGCAGATATTTTCTCTGGCTGAAGATGGTCGGAATGGGCATGGGTAATGATAATTGCAACTACATTATGCAACTCTGGTAAAGTGGCGGCATATTCGACTGGGTCGAAAACAATTTTCTTGTCAGCTTTTTCTAAAATTATTCCAGAATGTTCTAGTTTGGTGAGTTGCATGAGCCTCCTAATTTAGATAAAACGCAAAATGGTCGGGGCTACCAGGATCGAACTGGCGACCTCACGCCCCCCAGGCGTGC
>CAYMCF010000013.1:0-19388 GCA_964388975.1 uncultured Candidatus Saccharibacteria bacterium
GCATTTCTATTTCCGAAACGCTGGAGTGGCGGTAGCCAAAAAGAAAGTTTACTTTCTTTTTGGGCGCTACGACTGCGGAAAGAATGCAATTCTAACGGATGCGAACAAGTTTCTAGGTTTCCGAAGGAAAGCTAGCGCAGCAGCATAGTATTCCATCAAAGAACTATGCTAAAACAACTTCGTTTTTACCAAAACCTTTTTCTACAGTAAATATTTTTAATACAAACCTTACTTTTCTCGATAATCAATCAAGTAGCGGTAATATTTATATAGAAAAGTAGTCGCATAGATAAAGATGAAACAAGTCACCACTAACAGCCAGAATGGCACAATCGGTATACCAGCTAACCACTCCCAAGCATTCTTAAGTAATAAATCAATCAAAATTACTGGCGTCACCGTAATTACATAAATCAAAGCTATCACAATAATTAAATAAATCACCCGCACAATAAACTTCGTCCGCCGCCCAGCCATTAAGTCTGAAGCTGAGAACAGCGCGCGTAATGGATACATTCCTGGTGCCGTTACCGCTACTAGTGCAATTAGCGAGCTAGAAAGCAGATATAGCGTAATTAAAGTCATCAAGGCTGCAAACAAAAAGTATAATAGCGCATAAAATGGTGTTTCCAAAAAGCCGGTTGCCACTGCCGCCGAATAGGTAATTAATACTAGCATAAACGGTATGGCTTGAATAAAAATTACCAAAAACACCAAAATCGTTGAGATGAGCGGAGATAAAGCATTATACAAACCATCGCGCAGTTTAGGCTTACCACCCGCCATAAAGTGCCTCAGCAGATAAATCGTTACCAGCCACATTACTAAGAACAAAAATATCATAAAGAAAGTTTGCGCTTCGTCCATGCCGGTATTGAGACCGCCAGTAGTAATAGTGGAAAGCATCAATAGCCCGGCTTTGGCAAAGTTCCCCAGTTTACCATTCGCAAGCTCCGCACTAGTCTCATTAATAGAATCCTGAAATTGCAAATAAAACTCCTCACTCATCAGCCCCACCAACAAAATATAAGCTGCTACCATAATTGCGATAAAAGGCAAAAAAGTTTTCCAGTATTTGAAAACCGTCTGAAAAGTCATCATGGCATGCGAAAGCAGACCTGGCGCTTTCGTATCACGCACATAATCTTCTCGATACGATCGCCGAAAAGTTTTGTGTAATTGCACTTTTTTCCCACGAAACTTACGCCACTTTTGGCGCTGACGCAAAAAGAAACTTTTAATTTTACTTGGTTTCTGAACCGGATTAGAAGGTGTTTTTGCCATGCTCAAGCCTTTCGATACGTTTTTCAATCGGCGGGTGAGTGCTAAACAAATGGTTAATTGAACCTTTGCGCAAAGGATTATTAATGAACAGGCCTTCCGTAGCCGGGTTCTGATGCCGCATCGGCCGAGCATGCGTGTCAAGCTTCTTTAATGCCGAGATCATAGCCTCCGGATAACGCGTAATATGCGCCGCCGAAGCATCAGCCAAATATTCGCGTTCGCGCGAGATTGCGAGCTGTGCTAAAGATGCTGCAATCGGCGCCAAAAGTGATACGATAAATAGCACTACTACTCCCACCGGACTGTTGTCATCGCTATCATTGCGATTGGTGTACAAAATCATCCGCACGCTGAGGTCAGTGATATATCCTACAATGCACACTAGACCAAAAGTAATCATAGAAACTCTAATGTCATAATTCTTGACATGCGACATTTCATGCGCCATCACCGCAGAAAGCTCCTTATTATCCATAATATCTAGCAAACCCGTAGTCGCTGCTACTACTGCATGCTTCGGGTCGCGCCCGGTGGCGAAAGCGTTCGGCGCCGGATCATCAATAATGTAAACTTTTGGCATCGGTAAACCGGTTGCGATAGATAAATTCTCTACCGTATTATAAAGACGCGGATTGTCACGCTTAGTAATAGGCTTTGCGCCTGTCATCATTACTGCAAGCTGGGCAGAAGCAAAATATTGCACAATAGCATAAATGGTTGCGACGACTAGCACCCATAGCGCAATCCACCAATCGTGCATGAAGTAAGCAAATAGCCAGCCAATTGCCGCGATTAACAGTATGAAAAACAACATTATCAAAACTGTGTTGCGTTTGTTCGCGGCAATTTGCTTATACATTTCTAATTATCAAACTTCACTTCGGGGGCTTTTTCGATTGTAGCCTTCTCACTATCTGGTACTTCAAAGTATTCGCGCTTTTGGAAATGACCTACCATATTATTAATAATATTGGACGGAAATACCTTGATCTTGGTATTAAGTTCCTTCGCGCCAGCGTTATAGAAGCGCCGCGCCGCCTGAATCTTATCCTCTACATCTTGAAGTTGGAGCTGGAGCTGCTGGAAATTCACATTAGCCTTTAGCTCCGGGTAAGCTTCCGCGATTGCAAAAATCTTTGACAAAGCCCCTTCTAGCGAACGCTCAGCTTCGGCGGCACCCTTCACATCCTTAGCTCCCATCACTGCAGCACGTGCCTTCGTGACATCCTCAAAAGCACTTTTTTCATGCTTAGCGTAGCCCTTCACCGTTTCTACGACATTTGGAATCAAATCAGCCCGATACTTCAGCTGTACCGTAATATCCGACCAAGCTTCATTCACTCGCTCATCAAGTTTTACTAAGCTATTGTATGTCCCCATGAATAGCCCAATCAAAATCACAAGAATTACAATAATCACAATTGCAATAATCCATCCTGCGCTCATTCTATCTCCTCTTTATCTTCTATCAATTATACATTATAAAAGTTATTTTGTCTACTAATCGCAACCTACAGTACTTTTGGCAAAGTTATTTTGTAACAAGTTTTTTACATAATCGAATCAACAACTGCTTTCAGCACGCCACTAACTGCCAAAATACAGAAAATAATAATCTCAATAATCAAGACGCAAAATTGTGAACGCGCAAAATTGCGCAAATTATGATTATGCGCCATCAAAGCAAAGCTAATACACAGAATCCAGCCCACTAGCGGAATACCAAACAAAATCTGATAACCAAAATATCCCCACATGCCGATAGGCTCATAATCTTCCGGAATCGATACCTCGCGCGGAGCTCGCGCCGCCGCTGCCGCTACAGTTTTCGTCTTAGTAGTTTTGGTTTTGGCAGATTTCGCAGTTGTTGCCATTTTTATGCTCCTTGTCAAAGTTTTATTTATATAACTTATAATAAGTATAAGCATTTTATGGGCAAAAATCAAGTAATTTTTACAATTCAGCCCGAAAAACTTTACGCTTTTGAAAAACCTATGCTATAATCAAAGTACAAAAGAGAGGTACAATATGGCAGAAGATGCAAAAAATCCCGCAGCGGACAATTCAGCTGCAGACGAAAAGGTCCGGGCAGAAGATAAACCATTAACGAACGAAGATACCGCAGAGCTCAAACAGCCTGCTGAAGAATCGCAAAAAGAAAGCTCTCGCGAAGAGGAGCCGCCAAAAGAAATCGCTGAAGCCGAAGTAGTGAAAGATATTCCAACTGAGCCAGAAACTGCCGACGCTTCGGATGATGCTAAAGACACTAACGCAGAGGATTCCGAAAAGACAGACATCAGCGATAGTAGTAGTTCATCAAGTTCTTCAGAGTTTGACGAAGATTTCCAGCAACAAGTACGCGATCAAATTGAAAATTGTAAATTTGAAATAGTTGCAGCTTTGCAAGATAGTGTACATACCGAATTAACTCAAGTGACCGAAAAACAAGTACGCAAAGTCGAACGCCGACGTCGCATGGGTTATCTAGTGCGCGACATTCTCATTCTACTGCTAGCTAGTTTGGTAGGATACTTTGGTTATTGCCTGTACGATGCTAAGTATTTCGACTTTTTATTGCCAGAGTGCGAGCGCAATAATACTTGCCAATCTAACGAAATTAATCAACCTACCGAGCCAGAAGTAGTCAAAGACACTGCTTGGTACCAACAAAAATACGGCTACCTTTATGATAGCCTCCAAACCAAGCTTAATGCCGACGAAGTTGAAGCTTACTACCTCTACAGCGGTGATTACAAAATTGCTGATATTCAGCCAAGTTTTTTGCTAGGTATGGCCTATAACCGACTCAATGCTTCTACTACTTACGATTCTACTGATGGCATTGTTATCCCGGCAGCGGATTTGCGCAATGCCTACATTAGCCTAGTCGGTGATGCTGAGCATTTTGCTAAGCATGACTTTAGCTATCATTGCGCCGACTTCAAATATGACAAAAACTTAGATAATTTTACCGCCAAAAGTTTGCTTTGCGCCGACAACGCTACGCGGCAAATCGTCGAAAATGTTGACGAAATCTACGAAGAAGGCAATGCCCTCTATTTCCTAACTACTGCAGCCATTTTTAACCGCGCCGAACAGAGCTTCTATACTTTTGACAACTTGTTCAAGCCAGCTGTGAGCAACGTCACCGCCGACGACATTACTAAGCACGCTAGCTTACTAAATCATTATCAATATCAATTCAAGAAAGTCGATGACAAATATTACTTCAGCGGCATCACGAAGCTAAAATAGCTTAGCTAAAAAGCAGTGAGATTGCTAGCTGTACTTAGCATGTTTTGCACTAGCTCTACGGCTTGTTGCTCCCAAGCTTGCTCTTGAGGATCCTGGCTCATTAGAGCTTGTGGATGTGCGTAATAGTATTTGTAGTCACCAATTTCCTTGACCTCAGCAGGGACCGAACCGCCTTCTACGACAATATCTTTCTGCATGCGCTCCAAGCAGCCAAAGCCAATTTTACCATCGTTCAAAGTGAAGCTATCCGGCGTATATGCCATATCGTCCAAAATCCCCGATACGCAAACACTCTGTGCGGCATGGCTAGCTTCAGATTCATCAGCAGCATATAAGATATCACTAAACCGATACGATACGTTTTTTAGTCCGTTCGGAATTTTAATCTTGATTCCCCACTCGCCTATATAAACATAGTCACTAGTCTTCGCTTGGACTGCAGTATCATCATTCTTATCCGAAGTATCTGGTTTGTCAGTATTGCCTGGCCGGCCTAGCTCGTTCACTTTGATGCCTAATTCTGTGCCATATTTTACTACTAGATCATTCGCTTCCTTCAATTCCGCCTCTAGCCGCGCTACTCGCTCATCAGCTTCGGTCTTAGCACTCAAACCATATACGCCCAGCACTACACCAACTAAGCCAAACACACCTAAGCCTAGCATCACCCAGAACTGCCATTGCTTGAAAAACTGCTTAGTTTTTTGAATGACTGGCGCCATGCTTTCACCCACCGTACCAGAAGGCTGCGGGCTCATTGGCGTAGGGCTAGCTGCCGGTGCGCCAAACGGCGTAGGGTTTTGATTGTCAAATGAAGGCGTAGAAGTGGGTTGCATAAATTTCCTTGTTTGTGTTAATTGAATAAAGCTTTGAGTCTATTTTAGCATAGAAACCAGTTTTAGACAAAGCTGCTTCATTAAACAACTCAGGGATTATTCTGTTTTAATCAAGCATGCTTACATATAACTTTGTAAAAATTCCCCAAAATTTTATTTTTGCTATATAATAAGAGCATGAATATGGACAAAAACTCACCATTAAGTCACGAGAAACTTACCTCAGCTCCAGAGGAACCGGGTTTACCTTCTTATAATAGCACACTATATAATATTTGTCAAGAGGAAAACATCCAGCTCCAGCTTTTGTCGAACAACTGGGTAAAACGCCTTGAGAAAGGCAAGCAAGTCCATTATATTCTTGGCTATAAGTTTGATCTTAACTCGTATAGCGCCGGTGCTATTGCTGATGATAAATATGCTACTTATTCTGTGCTGCAATACAAACAATTACCGGCCGTACCACATCATATTTTGTATGATTTTACTAATACGGCTGCCTATACCCGCGGACGTAATTCTTATGAGTTCGCTGAAGATTTTTTTCAAGAGCATGGTCAGCATATCGTCATTAAGCCTACCGCTGGTACCGGCGGTCGCCAAGTCCACCAGGTTACCGCTAAGGAAGAAATTCTGCCGGTCTTAATAAAGTTGTTTTCCAAGCACCCCAGTGTCTGCCTCTGCCCATATTACCACATAGCACATGAATACCGCATGGTCTTACTCGACAATGAAGTACGCTTAGCTTACATGAAAACTTTACCTGCTCACCAGCCTAACTCTTGGAAGTTTAACCTTCAGCAAGGTGCTACTGCCGAGCCAATCTCGTCTACTAAGTATACCGAAATCGCAATCTTAGCTAAGCGCGCCGCCCATGCTATTGGCATGCGGTTTGGTAGTGTTGATATTATCGAGACTTTTGATGGTGAGCTGCTAATTTTAGAGATTAACAGCGGCGTCATGACTACCAAATACCTACAGCAACACCCCGAAGAATATCCACGCATCTATCAGCTTTACCATGATGCGATTCGCAAAATGTTTCTTTAGATTAGCTTAAGAACCCCCATGTTTCTAGGTAGTAGATGAATTTTATAACAAAACCTAGCCAGATCACTCGGACTATGCTACAATGGGAATATAGATGTGGCACTGTGGCGGAGTGGTTACGCAGCGGTCTGCAAAACCGCGTACACCGGTTCAATTCCGGTCGGTGCCTCCAGGAGAAATATAAGTTTTCTTAGCCGGAAGCCCAACTTAGCTTCTGGGCTATTTTTAACGCATAAAATGTTGCTCAAGTAAATATGCTCCGAGTATCGCCACTAAGATACCGGAGATGCTCAAGAAGACTAGATAGCCAACGCTTGGCTTTGATGCTGTGGCTACTTCATTAACCGTAGTTGTGGTTGGCTCGGCCACTTGCTCAGTGACCAGATCGACTGTCTGCTGAGTATTTTCGTCCGTATCGGCCGGCAAAGTTGGCTCCACCAGCTCCTCTGGAGTAGGTACTATCGCCACCACCTCGTTTGGCTGCAGAATGCCCAAAATTGTCGGTAAGGTTACTTCCCCGCCCGTATTAGGTATTTCTATCTCGCTCGCAACTTGTTCGCTCTTGGCCGCCTGGCCCAAATAATCGATATGGATATATTCCATTGGCTCAGCCACCGGCTCGGCCGCACTACTTTGCAGAACTTGATAGCTAAAGATTCCACCTAATACGAAGAATGCCAAAAACAAAAATAGAAGACCTTTACGCCGCATCAGATAATCCCAAACTCTTACCATGATTAGATTATAGCATAAGTTGCCATAATTAACAATCGCTATATTTTATTATGCTTATGCTGTCAACAAAACTCCTCAAATTAACCCAGTTTTTAGGAAAATCGTGTATAATATATCCTGTTAGACTAAGCTCATGACCAGTTCATAGCAGAAGGAAATAATGAAGAATTCGAAGATTACTCATAAAATTACTCAAGGCATGTATATTTTAACTACCGAGGGTGGCGGTTGCGTAGTAGACGCAGTGTCGCGCGTGGGCGGTAGCCAGCAACCATTAATTGCTGTAGCGGTAGCTAAAAGGAATCATAGCAATGCCCTATTACAGCAGAATCAAAAGTTTGCGCTCTCAGTGCTCGACCAAAATGTTAACCCCAACCTCATTCAAACTTTTGGTTTTCACTCTTCGCGCGACCTCGACAAACTAGCTAAAGCTAAAACTCGCGAAGTAGCGGGCGTTCAGATCATTGAAGATTCCATTGGCTACATGGTGCTTGAAAAAGTCGATGCCATCGAGAACGAAACTCACACTCTCTTCATTGGCAAGCTTATTGAAGGCGATATTTTCGATAATGACGCCCAACCGCTCTCTTATGCCGAGTATCAAGAACGCAAAGCCGATCTCACCAAAACTAAAACCACTCAAGGCCAAACTGCTTGGGTTTGCACCGCCTGCGGCTATATCTATTATGGTGACGAAGTACCAGACGATTTTCGTTGCCCAATTTGCGGTTTGGGTAAAGCTTTCTTTAAGAAAAAAGACGCTTAGCTCACCCCATTTTCGCTGTTGTCAATCTAGTCTCTAGGTTTAGCCTAGAGGCTTTTTAAGCTAACTGTGTTTGACGGATATATTCCCGCTCCCATGAAAAAATCCCACTGCTTATGCGGTAGGATTTTTAGAAGAATTTTGCATTTTCCACCCATGCGATTATTTGATTTTTGTTGAAATCGGGCGACCCTCAACGATCAGATCTCGTCCGAGTTCTACTTCTATTTTATCATGCTCATGGCTAGCGTCAAGCTTGATTTTTAGAATTTTTATGCCAAAATTGTCATGATTTTTCCACAATTCTACCCCTGTTATACTACAAAAACCGAACACTTACTTATTGACTTTTCCAGCAATGTGTGATACAATAGAAAGATAGGGGTTTGCAGAAATCACTCTTGGTTTCTAACCCATCTCGTGCTACAATAAAAATAAGATGACGAGTGGAGCAAAAAGTCAGGCGAGAATCGGTGCAAGATTTGATCGCTGGGTAGATGAATGGAAAATGGCTTTTTCTGGGATGCTATTGGCTACCCGAGATTGGCGTTTTTTGTTGAGCTTTGCTATCTCCCTAGTAGTTTTCGGCACTCTAATGAACCTGCTTTCTAGCAGTACTGCCGCGCTAAATCTTTTCTGGGCCACCGACTTGGCGGGAAAGCTTTCCATTCTAGGAGATAATTTCTTGGCAATCTTTGGCATAGGGCGGTCGTTTTGGGACTGGCTCTTACTTTTTAGTATCACCATTCTCCAGAGCGTACTCATTGGCCTAATAGTGATAGTCTGGCAGAAAAAACGCCGCAGCCACCGCGAACAAGTTTCTGCTAAAGTTGAAAACGCTGACAATCTCCAAAGTGCCGGGCTAGTAGCGGGACTAGCGGTACTGGGCTCGGGCTGCCCGACTTGCGGCACTACCTTACTAATGCCGGTGCTCGGCACGATTTTTAGCTCCAGTAGTTACGCCTTAGCCGGCGCGGTTTCCGGCTTACTTACTGCCGCAGCAATTTTGCTAGCCCTCTTTTCCCTCAAGCGCATCGGCAAAGATGCCTATGCTATATTCCTCAGCGAAGAATTCCAGCAACATCATAAAACTAATACTTCAGAGAAAGGTAAGTAATGGAAGAGTATGAAAAATCACAAAATAAGGGTCGCCTGTGGCGCTTAATTGCTATCATTACTGTGGGCCTCGCATTTGTTTTATTAATCATTGTTAGCCTCACCTCGCAGCCTACCCCCGGAGACCAAGTTTGGAACGCCGAGACCACCGTAGGTAATGCTAAAGCCAAGAATTATTACGTCATGTATACCGATTTGCTTTGTCCATATTGCGATGTGTTTTCGCGGCAGATCATGGAGCATTGGGATGAGTTTGAACAATATTTGGCAGATAACGACATTCTCTTTGAGATTCGCTTGACCGATTATCTCTACGAAGGCAGCGGGCATCAAATTTCGCGCGATGCTGCCGAGGCCACTTATTGCGCCATGCACGAAGACAAGTTCTGGGACTATTACCATGGTGCCATTCAAAGCCTATGGGACGATTACCATTCCAAAGGCATTGGCTCTAGTAAAACCGCACAGCCGATTTCTAATCTACCGGAAAACTATTGGCTAGAAATCGGGCATGAAGCTGGCCTAGGTGAGCGATTTGATAGCTGCGTCAAAAATCACGAGACCGTAGCCGAAATCGAAGAAAATACCAAGCGCGCTCTGCAAGCGGCTGATGGTATGCCGTATTTTAAGTTTAACCGCTTCACTACCTCTGGGTTTGATAATAATTGGGGCTGGGACTATGTATTGCGCTACCTCGACGCAGGGTTAGGAAAGTAACCTATAGCTATCATAAAGATATCTCCCCGAATGATTTCGAGGAAGTTATCTTTTTTGACAAAGATTATCCCAGCGTAACTTCCTTTTGCTCACCAGTAGTAAGGTCTTTGAGGATAAACAATCCAGTGCGAGCTTCCACTTCCCCTACAATGAGCATGTACTTAGCTACTTTACTAGCATATTTAATCTTGTCGCCCATCTTCTTGTCGGTCAAGACCATATCTACCTTGGCATTTTGCTGACGTAGATAAGTAGCTACCGTCTCTGCAGCAGCATAATCTTGCGCAGAAACTGGAATTACGCAAATATCCACCGGTTTTGCTTCTCCAGCCTTAATGAGCTGGTTCTCACGCAATACCGAGAAGATCCGCGTCAGCCCAATCGAACCACCTACGCCCGGCAGAGCTTGATCAGTATAATGCCCAGCTAAGTTCTCATAGCGGCCACCGCTACACAACGAGCCAAACTCGCGATGCTCCGGCGCCACCGTCTCAAACACTGTGCCGGTATAATAGTCTAGGCCGCGCACAATCAACATGTCCGCTTGCACTTTTACTTGCTGATTTGGCCAGCTTTCTAGTAGAGTCAAAACTTGGTCTAGATCCGTTAAGCCAGCTTGAAAAGTATCATTAGCAATCTTTAAATCCTCGAGCCGGCCCACCGCCTCCGCTCGCTCGCCACGAATCTTCGTAAAGTCTAATAGCTGCTGAACTTTAGCTTCAGCAATTTGCAAATCTCGGAAAGCCGCCACCGTCTTTGCTTCGGGAACTTTTTCGGCATGGTCGATGATGCCAAAAATTTCTTCCGATAGAGTTTGCAAACCTAGTGCTTCCAATAAGCCGCTGAGAATTTTGCGGTTGCTCACTCGTACTACGAAATGTTCAATCGGCAACACTTGCAGGGCATCAATCAGCGTCTTAATCACCTCGGCATCATAGGCTACCGGCAGCTGCTGCCAACCAATCACATCTACATCGCATTGATAAAACTCGCGAAACCGCCCCTTCTGGGTACGTTCACCGCGAAAGTTGCGGTTAATTTGCGAAACTTTAAAGGGGAAAGTTAGATCGTTCATGTGTTCTACTACATAGCGCGCCAGTGGCACTGTGTGGTCAAAACGCAAAGCTTGATCGGCCTCTTCTGCTAACTCGGCCGTCTTAACTACCTTATAAATTTGTTTTTCCGTATCGCCGCCAGCCTTAGCTAAAAGTACTTCCGTACGCTCGATCAACGGAGTCTCGATCTGCTGAAAACCATGCGCCGCAAAAGCTCGCGCAATACCAGCTTTCAAAGCATCAAATTCAACTTGTAGATTTGGCAGCAACTCCTGCATGCCACTAAGCGGGGCGGTATTGAACTTTTTCATATTATATATTATACCATACTTTCAGTCTAGTGGTATAATTAAGAGATAACTAATCGGGATATCAGCATGAAGTTTGATCGGATTTTCGAGAATACTTTCCAAAATTGGGATGAGCTTGAAGCCAAAATTGAAGAGCTTCCTACCGCAAAAGCCAAGGGAGACGTTTTTGAGCAGTTCGCCTATGCGTATTTTATCTTCTTTAAGGCTAAGTATCAAATCAAAGAACTTTTTATGTGGCAAGATATCCCCGCCGCCTACCTCCAACAATGCCATTTAGAAAAGAAGGATAGCGGAGTAGATGGCTTGATTGTGCAAGAAGATGGCTCTACTATTGCCTACCAAGTGAAATTCCGTTCTCATCAAGAAGCTCCGACTTATGAAGACCTCACTTCATTCTGGGCAGAGTCCGAACATGCCGATGAACGTTGTATCTTTGCCAATTGTTACACCTTACCGCACCAATCTTACAAGAAAAAGGCTCAATTTGAAATTCTCCGAGATTGTTTTTCTTGCCTCGAGACAGGCTTTTTCCAATGGCTACATGATTACGCCACTACCGGGAAATCCAGCATCAAAAATAGCATATATTCTCCCAGAGATTATCAAAAAACTATTATTAGCGACGTCATAAAAGGTTTCCAAACTAATAGCCGTGGTAAACTCATTGCAGCTTGTGGTACCGGCAAAACCTTAACTGCTTTATGGATCAAGCAAAAACTTGATAGTAAGTTAGCTCTTTTCATCGCACCAAACTTAGCCCTCGTAAAACAAACTCTCGACGCCTGGATCTCGCAAGCCAGCTTCTCTTACATCTGCGTCTGCAGCGACGAAACAGTGGTCGACGAAAATCTAGAAGATGTCTACACCACCGATGTTGATTATCTAGATGTGCCAGTCACCACCAATTCCGAGCAAATCAAAAAATTTCTAAATCATAATACCAGCCAAGACAAAGTAATTTTCTCAACTTATCAATCTTTAGAAATGGTTGCCAACGCTCTTAAATCTAATGGCACCGACCAAATCGTTTTTGATATCGCCTTTTTCGACGAAGCGCATCGTACTGCCGGCAACAAAAATTCGAAAATGTTTACTTATGGCATGGCTGATGAGCAAATTCCCTGCCAAAAGCGCCTTTTCATGACCGCCACCGAAAGATTGATTAGTCCCAGAATCCAAAACTTCGCCAAGCAAAACGACCTCGAAGTTTTTTCGATGGACGACATGGAAAAATACGGCCCCACTTTTCATGCACTAACTTTCCGGCAAGCGATCGAAAAAGGCATTATCAATGATTACAAAATCGCCGTTACCTGCATAAATGAAAGTGAACTAAAAGAGCTAATTGATTACAATCGTATCGTTAGCGTTAATGACACTGAAGATACTGCGGAAAATATTTTCAAACGCGCTATTCTTATGAAAGCTATTCAGGAACTTCATATTCATAAAATTATTACTTATCACAAAAACATTAAAGCCGCCAAACAATTTATCTTCGGCACCAACGGTCACAGTATTACTGATTCCCTAGCTAACGCTCTACCAGAATACGATCATAACCTTATGTACAGCAACCACATTAATGGCACGATGCCGGCCGGCGAAAGGAAAAAGATTTTTGATGATTTTACCAAAGCTGAATTTGGTATCATTTCTAATGCTAGATGCCTTACAGAAGGCATCGATGTTCCTATCATTGATGCGGTATACTTTGCCGATCCTAAAAATTCACTAATTGATATTATCCAAGCTATCGGCCGATCATTAAGAAAATCTAGTAATGCTATTAATTCTTTTTCCTATATTCTCATTCCCATCATTATTCCCGATGAAGTTACTAACTTCTCAGAGATTGACCCGGAAGCTTTTTCTACTCTGCATGCCGTATTACAAGCTTTACGAGATCAAGACAACATTTTGGCTGATTGTATTGATCAGCTCAATCTTAATGCCTCCAAAGGCAAATATAGCCAGGGCCGTTCTAGCTCAGAATTGCCCATGCTTACCATTACCGTCCCCAAAAACTTAGCCGTCGATGATTTTATCAATGGTTTAGAACTTAGAATCGCCGAGGTTAACAAAAATCCCACCGATCTCAAAAGAAGTTACCAAATCAGCACCGTTCGCAAATCTGGCGTCAAAAGGACTTTCCGCACTATGGGCGATTACACTATCGAATCATATTATCAAAAAGCTGTTCTTCCTACTTTGCAAAAATTTACCACACCAGATACTGTTATGGAAAAGAGCGCTATTTTGATTGACCATAATAATATTTCCCATACCATTAAGCTTGGCGCTATTGCCAAAACATCTGATGGAGATTTTATCATGACAGAAGTTGGTAAAGCGTTGCTCAATCAAGACAATAATTATATAGACATCTTTAAGAAGCAAATGTTACGCTACTGCGACTTTGGCAATCAAGAAAAAATAGCACGCTTCCCATATCGCATCGCTTTTAGACTATTACGCCAACTAAAACATCTCACCAGATTTGAGTTTTTACTATCTCTCTACGTCGCTCAGCGCTTCGACCGCGCCGGCGAACAAGAGCTAATTGAACGCGTAAAAACACTCCGTCAAAATTATCCCAATATTGAAATCCAAAACGAAACTAACAAACGTCTAACCGTACAGGAGCTTAATGCTTTGTATGGCACTTCTCTCACTTTTGAGGATATTTGGACCTCGCGCACTACTGCCGCCAATCAATTTGGCTACTTTTGCAATCATCTCTCCCAGTGGAGCGAACTTTTTGATTGTACCCAGAAGAACCGCATCAGTATTAAACCTAATTCCGAAGCCAGCATAGACGCTGCACTAAAAGCCACTCAAGGTATCGAGAACTGCCAAAACCAAAATACTTATCTAGCAAAGTATACGAAAATGGCCTAGTTTTTCTCTAGCTCAATGATACTCTCGCGAATAGCAGTTTTTAGATACGGGAACCGGTTTAGCTGCTGGCCAGAAGTCCTGGCGGTTCTGCATTCGATGATTTGGCTTACTTTAAATCCTGCATCTTCGCCATATTTAGCAATGATTAAATCCGTTGGTACAATTTTGCCAAGATAGGCCGACTCATCCACCACAATAAAAGTCTTGCCACCTTTTCTTAAACACTGATAGCATTGACAAATAGTTTGGCGCATGTCCGCAAAGTAACCTCGCAGCATATTCGGAACTCGCCTCGTCCTGCTATCCTGCTTACCACCATTCAGAGCTTCCTTTTCGGGAATAGCCTCGGCAATTTCTCGTGCTAGCAAATCAACAATTTTATCACACGATTCTTGCATACTCGCTCCGATAAAAGATCTGACAGCAGCATTTCTTAATTTACCAATCTCATGAATATTGCTAACATAATCTCCGAATACTAGTTCTAACTTATACGATTCAAAATAATCAAAAGAATTGGGATACGGGGGCGAGAAAATAATCGCTCCAGCTTCTACATTAGAAATGCCAAAATAAATCTCCGCCATATCTAGAGCCGAACCAAACACTCCATAGCCATTCACTTGCGATGGAACACTTTCATTCCGAATATCTGCTATAATTAGTTTTGCTTTGTTTATAAAATAAGTACTTGCATCACTAATCTTTGTAGGATGCAGTCTTAGCCCATTGCCATCCCTTTTACGATCTGATAATTCTATCACCACCGCATCGAACGCCACCTTTAAAAGATTCCGCGCCGGAGAATCTGGCAACGTTCTAATATATGCCGCAATCCTCACTAGCTCTACAAAATTCGCAACCGGAAAATACTTCTCAATACAAGCATAGCGTGCTAAATCCACATCTCTAGAAAAATTAACTAAACCATCTAAATATTGCTCAGCACACAAAAGATCATCCTTGCAGTAATGCGCAACTTTAGCTTGCGTCAGGAATGCTGACATCGGGTTAGCATCGATCCCCAAGGTATTATATCCATGTAACGCCGATACCACATTCGTAGTACCCGACCCGCAAAACGGATCAATCACAAAATCTTGCGCCAATAAATTCGACAGATCTAATAGCGTTTCAACTAGCTGACGTGCAAATCCTTCCCGATAAGCAAACCATTGATGATATGGAGTTTTTAAGTTCGTAGAAAAGTTCACTAAGTTGTGATACTTTTCTTTGGCGGCCACAACGTTATAATTTTTTTCCGTTGCAATTACCCAATCCCTTAGCTCGCGAGATTGATAAACCTGATTCGCTTCTATAGCATTAACTAAGCGACTCATGGCTTTTTCCAGACTCCATTATCATAACTTAGTACCTCACGCAAGCTAATATCAATATAATCCTTAGATAACTCATCAATTCTTGGAATTTCTTGATTAGTTTGATTGCACCAGCAAATATAATTCATTAAATCTTTAGTCATGCTAATCATAACTTCTCGATACAAATCTGGCGTAGAGTATTCATGTTTATTAGTAAATAATTCATTAATTTTGTTGGTAAGATTAGTTTTGATAATTCCAAAAATATCTTTTCCGGTATAATCTACTTTAATTTCTGGCGGCTCTTTTCTAAATGAATAAATCAAATCTCCCTGTACATTCCCAGAAAAACGCAAATGCGCCGTTTGCTTATAAGCGCTCACGTAATCCTGAAAAATAATACCATTATCCGGCAAAGCAAAGCCAGACAACGCCACCGCCTTGAGCATTGCTACCCAGACTTTAAGGTTCTTGTTATTAAAAGTAAAAACTAGATAACCATGATCCTTCAAAACACGTGCGCATTCTGTAAAAACCTTTTGCATAATTTTTTCATAATCATCTTCAGTTTTATGGCCTTGAAAACATTTTTTCCGGTTCACTACTGCTTCATCGCACTTAAAGATATAACTTTCTAGCCCCGCATAAGCAGCATACCAAGCATTCCAAACCGTCGAAAGCTCCGCATATTGTACATTGCTACCATACGGAGGGTCGGTAATCACTACATCTACAGCTTGATCCGGAATCGGTAAACTTGCTGAACTTTGATTTAATAGCATAAAAGTATTATCGGTATTGGTAAGTTCGGTGAAAGTTTTTGCTTCCTGTAAACGTTCCGGAAACATTGCTCGTGCAAAATCGCAACCTTTTATTAAAGCCGCTAGGCGTTTCTTAAAAATACTAATAATGTTATTTTCTACAAACTGGTTTGGCAAGTAGAAGGCATGTTTATCCATCGAAGTAGGATTGCCACCTTCCCAATTTTCCAGAACGCGAGTCATGTTATTAGTGTAACGTAAAGTAGCGCTAAACAAAAAATATAAATATTCATTATAAGATATACGGCCATCTTTTTGGTCGGGATATTTTTGAATAGCATCAAAAATCAAGCAATTCAAAACAAAATTGCGCTCCGTAAACAAATCTCGATATTCGAGAATACCTTTTTCTTTTAGTTTATCCTCGTGCTGTCGATCCCAGTCATCCGGAAAGACAAAATTTGGCACTGCCGCCAGATCTGCTAAATAATCCTCCAACTGCTGCTGAAAAATCGGAAAGTTATGGCGCGCAACTGAGCGAACTCGTACCGTACCGTCACGATCAGAAAGATATTTGACCCGTAATGGCCGGATATCTTTAGCCATGCAAGACGTACGTTTTGCACCACTGGTATGACATTGACAATTAGGGTTTGGGCAATAATATTTACCATTCGCGACTTTATTCTTTTCCGAAAGCAAAATCTCTGCCCCGCACTCCGGGCAAGTAACCACATAGCACCATTCACACCATTCCATGATTCCGGCATCGTCAGCAAACTCAACTTTGTACCAATCTGCATATTGTTTTTCGATTTTGGTTAGAAAATTCTCTAAATATTTTTTTAATGCCGCCACATCACCATCAAACATTTCCATTTTGGTAATAAAGGTTGCCAGCGAGTTAAGATCTACGCCAATAGGTTTTCTTTGCAAATGAGCCGCCTCGCAAACGGTCACTCCGCCGCCGCAAAAGCAATCTAAGATTACATCTCCAGGCTTGCTATAATGCTCAATCAAATGCCGAAAAACATTATACGGCCGACGCGCAAAATATTTATGCATGCGATACTGAGGCGTATGTGCTAGAGCTTTGACGGATTTGTCTATCGGCGTCGTCATGGCAGGTTCTTGTGATGTCAGTTTACTCATATTTCTCTGAGTTTTATTATACCATGCCAAAATTATTCCCCGCAAAACTTTTGCGCGACTTATTATATGCATATTTATGTTATAATAAATATAATATTTTTATAATCTGCGGAGAAGAGCAAACATATGATTAGGCACGCTGGCCCAGAATGCATTTCAGATATATTTACCACTAATAAACAATTAATCTACAAGATCCCTAAGTACCAGCGCGCTTACACTTGGGGACAAAATGATTGGGATTTGCTCTTTGGAGATATTCTTGACAACGAGCAAGGCTACTTCTTGGGATCAATGATTTGTGTGCGCTCAAATGAAGCTAGAAGCGCCTATGAGACCGACATTCTAGAATTAATTGATGGCCAGCAAAGAGCCACCTCGCTTTCGATTTTGCTACTTGCTATTTATAAAAAACTTGAGCCTTACAAAACCGAGCTCGACGAAGATGACCAAGCAGAATTAGTTACGATCCGCAAAGAGCTAATACAAAAAGATATTAAGACTAGTAAAATCGAGCCAAGATTATGCTTGCAAGTGCAAAATTCCAACCGCGATGATTATAATTCACTGCTCACCGAGCAAGGTATTATCGAAGGGTTTAAAAAGCCTGCCAATGCTGGCAACCGCAAAATTTACAAAGCTTATGCACATTTCGTACATTTGATTGATAATTATCTTGCTGAGCCCGAAAACAGCCAAAATATTGCTCAATCTCTGATTGCGCTCTACAAAAAAGTCAACGGTGCCATGGTCGTAATGATCGAAGTTGAAAGTCATTCGGATGCTTTCATGCTATTTGAATCGCTCAACTTCCGCGGCGAGAAACTTAGTGCAATCGATCTCATCAAAAATGCTCTACTTGCTGAAGCTGAGAAAAATAATGCACACTCATCTGATGATAATATCGACGAAACCGATAGATGCTATAATGAATGGCAACAAATCCAAGAACGTTTGGGTGATGACTATTCTCCGCAAGAACGCTTTTTCCGGCAATTTTATAACGCTTTCCGAGATGAGCTGAACGCCCCCTTCCAAACCGACGACTCGAAAAAATATCCGCTCGCCTACAAGGCAACGAAATCGACTATCATGAGTATCTACGAGCGCTTAATCAAACGCGACTATGATAAGTTGCTTAAGGGTATTAGCACTGCATCTAAAAAGTACGAGATTGTCACCAATCGCAATCGAGACAATATTTCTCCAGAATATTCCGATGAGCTACTTAACCTCGAACATATCCAAGGTGCTCCTGCTTACATGCTACTATTATTCCTGGAGCTAAATGCTGAAAACCTGCAACTCACCGAGCAACATCTAATATTGATAACTCACATTCTTGTCTTGTTCTTTGTGCGGCGCAACATTACAGATTTTCCTAGCACGCGTAACCTCGACCAGATTTTTATGGATACGATCCAGCGCGTAAAAGGTAAAACTGGAGATGAAGTGGTAAAAGAAGTTTTTGATTATCTTACCGCCAAATCGTCTTCAGATGAAACCTTTGCCGAAAAACTACGTGGGCCAGTATACGAAGAAAATGATACTGCCACAAGGTTTATTCTCTGTTATATTGAGAAAAAGCATCAAACCAAAGAAGTATATAGCGATCTTTGGGCGCGAGATAATAGTAATAAATATATTTGGACCATAGAACATATTTTCCCGGAAGGCGAAACTGTCCCAGACTGCTGGATAAGAATGATTAATAACAAACCGGAAGACGCACCGATTAGTGAAGCCGACCGAGCCAATGCTTCCAAACTACGCGAAGCCTATACGCACACTCTCGGTAACTTAACTATGACTGGGTACAATTCCAATCTCAGCAACAAATCTTTTGAGCAGAAAAAGAACCGGAAGAACTCAGACGGTAATGAAATTGGCTATAAAAATGGTCTCTACCTTAACCAAGAGGTCGTAAGCGAAGATAGTTGGTCGGTCCAAAAGATTCAAAACCGCACCGATAAATTAGTGGATGAAGCGCTAAAAGAGTTTAGTTTTGTGCTTGCTTGATTTGAAAGGTAGTGCATTTTGGTATGCCATGACCTCTAACTCAAATACTAGGCCAACTCCATCAAAGCACACTGCTTTTATTTCTAAACTGCGAACGATTTACTTCAAATT
>CAYMCF010000014.1:0-18973 GCA_964388975.1 uncultured Candidatus Saccharibacteria bacterium
TTATACGCAACCTATCGTACAAGCATAACTAACAACACATTTTTGGTATTAGCCCGTTAAGGTGATACACGTGTACTTTAGTTTCATAATTACCTTAACGAGTTCCGGTGGAGCTCTCCTCATAGACTCGCTTCGCTCCCTAAATCGGACCCGCTCCAGCCGGGAGACGAACTCTTATAAGATAATTATGAAACTTTGTGTGACCGTTGCTTTTTTGATAACTCGGATTCTGGCATCTCGAAAATAACTACAAAATGGAGGTAAGATGCTAAAAATACGCAAAAGCAAAGTAAAACTTTTTGGGATAATAACTTGTGTAACGAGTTTTTGTATAAGTTATTTGGGACTAACTTTTTATTCGATTCCGGAAAAAGCGAGTGCAGCAGAAACTACTACAGAAACCCGCAGCCTGAGTGATATTACTTATATGCAGGATATGAGTGCAGACATATGTACTAATTCTAAGCTTGGAGAAAGTAAAGCCTTGAAAGATTCGCGAGAAGGCGGGTATGATAACGATGGCGTTACGGCCAGCTACATAGTAAAGAGGCTATCTGATGGCAACTGCTGGATGACGCAAAACTTACGCTTACTTGGTGGTACTAAAATTACTACCGAAGATTCGGATCTTAATGCTGGCTCATTCGTGGCTAGCGGTAGTAATAGTGATAAAGACACTATTACTTCTGGCAATAGTTATACTTTGCCGAAGTCTAGTATTAGTAGTTTTGGCACTACCTCTATGGCACATAGCGTATATGATGACAGTGAGCCTAAACCATATACATATAAGTATGGTTCATATTATTCTTGGTGTGCTGCTACAGCTGGCTGTAAAACTGCTACTGGATCCAAACCAGATGCTAATCAAGACGCTGGTTCAAGCATCTGCCCGAAGGGTTGGAGATTGCCTACTGCTAATAAAATTTCTGCTACTGTCACCGGATATAGCTATAGCTATAATAAGCTAGTAGCGGGTAATAATTATCTAAGGGCAGGGGATGATTTTACCTGGGATAATCAAGCTAACAGTAATGGTTATTGGCTAGGTACCAAAACGGTTGGCGCCAAAGACGCTAGTTTCTTTCCGGCCACCGGTTATCTTAGCAATGGTTCCCTCTATGGTGTTGGTCTCTACGGCAACTATTGGTCCAGTACGGCCGACAGTCTTACTACTAACGCTCGCGGTTTGGGCTTTAATAGTAATAATGTAAATCCATCGAGCAGCGGGCATAACTACTCCGGCCATTCTGTCCGCTGTGTTGCTCCGGCTAATACATATGCGGATGGTTCACCAATCCTGCCAGTTTCTGCGCATACTGGCCTCCAAGTCCTCGTCAACCCCTATCTCACTATCGAAGCTACTAGCGGCATGTCAGAAACTATGGGTGCGGAGAATATTTTGCATGGCAATATCTCTGCTACCATAGCCGCCAATGGGGAATATAATGTCATGCTGAGTGCGGAGCAGCCTGATCTAAAAGACCTTGATAATACTGAATTCCCCGGCATCCCCGCCAGTTCTAATGTGGTAGCCAATAACAACGCCTGGGGTATCCAGAATAAAGACGCTACCTACAAAGCCGTTACTACTACCGCGCAAATCTTCGATAGCGTAGATACTTTTAACGAGACTCTTAAATCTACCACCCATACTTATACTGTCGGCGTTTCCGTCTCTCCGTCAATTCCGGCTGGTAAATATTCTACCACTGTCACCGTTACTGCGGTAGGGAATTGATAGCTCAAAAGAGCAGCCCAATTTACATAATTTACATTACGCAAATTTTAGGTATTGACATAACCGTATTGTAAGGTAAAATAAAATTAAGGTTATTTAATGTTTGTTAATGTTTATGTCTATATCGACATTTACATTAACGACATTATTTTTATTTTGACTTTCGACTACTTTACGGCAAAGCAATCTCTGAATCAATTTTGTGAGTAAATATTTTATTTTCATATAAAAAGGTTTTCCTTTCGTATGTTTTTATTGTTATTTAAAACACAAAAACCATAACTCCACACACCATCCTACCATACTCTTATGTGCAAGCTACTAGGCTGCTCTACCTCCAGACTATCATATTTTGCATAAAACTACCAAGCATATCCATGATATTTTGTCGCAAAAAAGTACTATTTTTCTTGCCAAAACTAGTAAAACCACCATTTTCCTATTGACAAAATTGATAAAGTGTGCTACAATGGAAGTATATAGGAGGTAATTTAGGTGCCTACTATGTAAAATTGCACCTTACAAGGTGAAGAAAAGAGGAAAGAAGCATGAACACTACTTCTACGGCACTGACCCTTTTGGTGGTATGTTGGATCTTTTCCCTGTTCTTGGGCGCTGGCCCGAAGGGATTGGTCCGCGCCATCGGCACTGTGCTCTCGGCTGCTATTCTGTTCTTGGAACAGATCATCAGCACCGTTCTGGGCGTGGTGTTGGGCCTGAGCGGAATCGCGCTGGTCACACTGATAGCAATCGGGCTGTATCGGCTGATTTTTGGCTCCCGGTGGCAGCGTCAGGCGCGTCGCTATTGGCGGCAAAGCCGGTATAGCGCGGAGCGGGGCAACCCATTCCATCCGCTGAATACTAGCCGCGACGGCACTTCTGGCCGCTATCAGTACAACGCCTGGAACCATCAGGATTCGGACAATAACTGGTAACGCCGCCAGGCTTCGCATTTACCTCTATCCACCATGAGCGCCCCGTTTGGGGCGCTTTTCCCGTCCTCAAAAACTCTTGTGCGAGCGGAGTAAAAACTTAGTAATCTCGCAAAATATGGTATAATTAGATTATTATGTCAAAAGTATATATCTGTACCGCAATTCCTTATGTCAATGGTAATCCGCATATTGGGCATGCCATGGACTATCTTTTGGCGGATACTTTTGCGCGCTATTGCCGGCTCAAGGGTGATGAAGTGCGCTTGCAGGTAGGTACAGATGAGCATGGCAACAAAGTTTACAGCACTGCGCAGAAAAACGGTATCCCGGTGGAGCAGTATGTGCAGGAGAATTCCGACAAATTCCGTCAGTTCATCGACAAGCTAGATGTATCGTATACGGATTTTGTCCGCACGACCGATGCGCAGCATGTACGTGCTTGCCAGGAAATCTGGCGAAAGCTCACTCCGCATATCTATAGTGCCGAGTATGATGGCTGGTATTGCGAGGGTTGCGAACGGTTCGTGACGGAAAAGGAGTATGCTGAGAACCATGGTTGCTGCCCTGATCACCAAAAGCCTTATCAGCGGCTCAGCGAAAAGAATTATTATCTGCGGATTAGTGACTTTAAGGCGCAGATTCAGGCGGCGATTGAGTCAGACCAGATGAAGATTACCCCGAAATTCCGCAAGCAAGAAATTTTGCGGTTACTAGAAGATACGCCAGACATTTCGATCTCGCGGCCGCGCAAGCAATTATCCTGGGGTATCCCGGTGCCGGGCGATGACGAGCAGGTGATGTACGTCTGGGTGGATGCGTTGTCGAACTACATTAGTGTGTTGGGCTATCCAGATGATGCTTCTTGGCAGGAATGGTGGCCGGCTCAGGCACAGTTTATTGGCAAAGATATCTTGCGCTTCCACGCTATTACTTGGCCGGCGATTTTGCTCGGGATTGGTTTAGCTTTGCCGCAGAATTTGGTAGTACATGGCTATGTTTTGGCGAATGGGCAGAAGATGAGCAAAAGCATCGGCAATGTGGTTGACCCAATGGAGGTATTAGCGCGGCGAGGCTTGCCGGCTTTCCGGTATTTCTTCTTGCGACATGTGGATAATTTTGATGATGCAGATTTTACCTATGAGAAATTTGAAAAGGCTTATAATAATGAACTGGCGAATGATTTGGGCAACCTGGTCCAGCGCTTAGCTACTCTATGCAAGAAAAATCAAGTACCGGGAGTACAAGCGACGCCCGATCTCAGCTCGGAATTCTGTGATTTGATGGACAAGTTTGAGTTTGCTAGGGCTATGGACTATGTCTGGGAAAGAGTCCAGCATCTTAATAAACAGATTGACGAGACTAAGCCTTGGGAGTTGGCTAAACGGGGAGAGCTTGCTCAGGTGCGAGAGGTATTACAAGCTTTGGAGCGGGGGATTGTGGAGGTGGCGTACTATTTGCAGATTTTCTTGCCAGAAACTGCGGCGAAGATTACCGAGATCTTTACTCAAGAGCAAGTATTACCGCCTACGGAACCGCTATTTCCGAAAGAGCGGTAGGAAAAATCGGGGGAAGATGTTTTCCCTATTGACAAATTAAACAAAGTGTGCTACAATGGAGATATGTGGGGAGTTTTTGGGCTCTCCTAGCAGATTTTTGAGAAAGGAGGTATAGCGAAATGAGCTATACCACAATCAAACGAGCGCTGCATACGAAGGGGCATTGCCAGAGGGTTGTTGATTTCGGTGACGATTTTGGCTGCCCGGTGAGCGGCTCTCGCTGCATGTATAGTCTGAAAGAGATGGCTTGCACTGGCAATAGCGAGATAATTGATTTGCGCTTTTTCAAGAGTGATCAAATGCGATTCCAGATTGAGGGCGGAAAGGCCCGGTTCAAAAGCCTTGATGCGGCATTAGATCATCAGCGCGCCAACTGGCTGCTGGATGGCTATTGTGTCACCAGCGATGGCTTGGTACTGGAATTCTTGCCAAAAGACGACAAATTTCTGGTATCACAGGCCGAGCAGGCTCTCCAGCAAGCGGCACGTTATGGTCGCTCGGAGTACGAGCGGTTGGTCCAGGAAGGGGAAGCGAAAATGCGTAAGACTTTCCTGCGCCGCGTTTATGCAACTGGCACTTTTGAAGCCTGGGAGAACTTGGGCGAGGATGACGCAGTAGTCATCAGCGTTACGCCGCAGCGCATCCTGGCGTACGAAGTAGAGGATGCAGTAAAAGCCCGTAAGACCATCATCGACCCGACTGGGAAAACGGAGCCGCGCTATTATGTGTTTGATTGATTTTGCGAGGGCGCCGATAGTGGCGCCCTTTCTCTTGCCTTGTTTTATGGTCTAGTTGCCATTCCAGTATTGTTTGCCATAGAGTAGGTCGTAGTTGACCAATTCATATTCTTTAAGAGCAGGGGTGGCTTTGATGGGGTTGCCACCACTCTCAAAAGCGTGGGTGAGGATAGGAGCCTCTTGGCAAACTTGGTCAACTAGGTAGTAGAGCGCAGGTTTATTGACATTGAGGGTATTAAACATTGTATTGAGCAAGCAGTTCGGTGTAGTAGTGGGGAGATCTACGCTGCGAACATAATCAATATTATTAAAGTTAAACCCTTGTTTAGCATTCATGTTAGCTACTTCTTTGGTGGTATAGGGGCTTTCAATTTCAAAATTAGCATAGACAAAGTATGGCGTTAGGTGGGCAATATCGCGCTCAGATTTATCGTCCGAACCAATATAAGGGTCGAGATTGCCCATGGCGTGGTCGCCAAACCAGAGCACCGCTACGCGCTCATCGAGCTGGTCTAGTGCTTCGATGAACTCACCGAGGTATTGATCGGAATTGTGTAAGCTTTGGAAGCTGCATTCTACAGCGTACCAATCACCCTCGGGGTGATTATAGAGCGGAAAGTCGATGCGCGGATAATTGGCTTGGGCGTAGGGGGCGTGGTTTTGCATGGTGATAGCACCAATTACCTGAGGCTGGTCGCTGGCTTTGAGCAGATCGATAATCTCTTGATAAATCGCGCGGTCGTTGTAGACGCTACTATCACCATCTCGCTCAGTGTGCGCCATCTCAGCAGCATCAATAAAATCATCATAACCCATGGTGGGGTAAGCTAGATTGCGTTTGTACATAGCGCCGTCATAAGAATGTAACCCGGTAGCCAGGAAATCGCTATCGTCAGTTTTAGCGGAAACTGCCACGCTAATTAAACTATCAAGCTTTGGGATGACATTCACATATGGTACTGTCATAGCCCAATAGTTAGAAAGCCCCGTTTGGACCTCAAATTCAACATTGGCGGTACCGCCGCCGTATTCTGGAGAATACATGTAGCCGCTGGGATAATCGCGGAAAATTTGGTGTAAGTTGGGTGTTACGTCTCCGCCAGAATGAGCGTAATATTTACTGAGCAGCGCCGGTTCGTAAAAAGTTTCTGCCAGGATTACCACTACATCATCAACTTGATCTGCCCAATCGAGACGCTCAGTATCGGCGGCCTTGAGAGCGCGATATTTGTCGGCAATACGGTAAATTGTAGCATCAGAATAGTCGCTGGGTGGCTCAATATCGGTAGTACCGAGGTTGTAGAGAAAAGCGATAACGAAGCCATTCGCATCATAATTATCATTCTGATTCCAGGCTACAAAATCTACTCCCTCGATCCATTCGGTATTTTTGCGACGAATGATGGGGTTGGTAATACAAACTAGTAAAGCTAAAGCTGACATGCCAAAAGCAAAGCGCGGCACTAGTGCGGTTTTGTCCCACCAAGCTAATGTTTTGGGATTGCGCCCGACTATTTTACGGATATAATATTCAGCCAAAACGGAGCCTACGAGCGTAAAGATGACTCCAAAAACTAGCTGAGTGATTTCGGCGGGATCAACAAACTGCACAATATTGCCAGCTTGGTCGGCCATTTGGAATTCTTCTGGCAGTAATGGCTCAGCACGTAGCTGGTATTTCTGAATATTAATAAAAGTGATAATACTTAATGCACAAAAGAACAAGCCGGCACTAAAAAACGGCCGCCAAGTAACAGCTGCTAGTACCAATAATAACGAAAGCAATAATAAGTAATTATACCCAACTAGGATTGGTTTTTCCTGTAAGAACTCCCAAGCGGCGTCGGCATCACACATATTAGTGCGCCAGAGTACGAACCAAGTAAAAAAGAAATTGATCACCATCAAAAAAACTAAAGCACAGGGAATTCGTAAAAGAGCTGGCATTGGATGCTTGCCGCGAACAGTAGGTTTAGTTAAAGTTTTTGCATGATGTTTACGGTGGCTCATCATGCCATCTATTATATCATACTTTTGACTCTCGAATAAGATTGTTTCTTAAAATAAGCTTAAAAATTATTAAAAACTAGCAAGTTTGGAGTAGTTTTAGATGGAAATATAAGAAAATACCACCTGCTTTGAGACAAGTGGTATTTTGTTGGCGTATCAGCGTTTTTTTATTTCTTGCAGCTACCGCAGCAGGAATCAATCTCACAGCTATAGCCATCACCAGCCAAGCGAGTCATGACGTCGGACAGATAGAAACCGACAATGCCGCCGATGACTGGGAAAACAATGTAAGCTGCCGCTGCCAAACCAGCCATTTGAGCTAACTCGCCGAGATTTTCAGCTGCAGTTGGCAAGATCTGGTACATCAAAGCCGCGACAGGGTTAAAGATGAAGCTGGTTTGCAAGCCAAAGAAGTTGGTTACGACCATGGCAATGATGATTGCTAGAATCATACCGCTAACTACGGTAAAACCAAATGCTAGCTGATTCTTGCGAGCAAATTTGAGCGAGCGAGCAAAACAGAAGGCAATGATAATTGCGCCGATTAGCTCGATCAAGGCGGTAGCCCAGAAGAACTCGCCAGTAACTTCGGTCATGATAGGTAATTCATTTGCGGTACCGCTGCCTAGCCGGAAGGCATTAATGACTAGAAGTGCAATCCAGGCACCCAAGAGCTGCGCCAGCATGTACAAAACGCCTCGAATGGCGGACATCCGGCGGGTAGCCATGAGACCAGCGGTCACTAATGGATTAAGATTGGCTCCAGAGATGCCGACGATGGCAATATAGATGCCGAGTGCGGCAATCCAGAAGTAAACTGGGTTAGTGCCAAGTACTAAGAGCAACATTACGAGTAGCATGGTGCCGAAAACCTCGCCGAGCAAGGCGCCCCAAATCTTCGGAGTCTTAAAAATAGTTAAAATATTTTCGCCTTCGCCGTATTTGCGAGCAAAGAAACCTTTCATAGGATTTTCACTAGCGGGGGCTACAGTGGTAGTCTTGGTAGTTGCGGATACGGTCTTAGTATCTTCCTTGGTTTCTTTAGCGGTATCTTTGACCTCTTTGACTTCCTTAGTCTCCTTGAGATCTTTCTTCGGTTCGGGCTGGGAATTCTTCTTTCCCGATTTCTTAGGCTTCTGATTGGCCATTAGTAACCTCCTTAATTCTAATATTTCCTCAATTATAGCACATGTGTGGTACAATTGAAAAGTGAAAAGTTAACTAAAATGGTACAAAGGAAGCATGCATGGGAATAATGATGTCAGAAGATTTTAATCGCAAGTCGGAATTGAATCAGCGGATTTCCGCGGATTTGCGGACGCGAGTGCAAAAATCTGAGCGTGATAACCCCGATTATGTAGATGATGCCGCTTATGTGAAGGATACCAAGAAAACTAGCAAATTCGGCTGGGTTTGGATTGTATTGATTGTGCTAGCGATTATTTCACTGTGCTGTATCTTTTTCATCTAATTTTAAGGTTGTTTTAAGGTTCATACTAAAAACTATTGACTTTTATGACGAAGTGTGCTATAATAGAGAGATAGGCTTAACTTAATATTATTTTAGGTTAGGTGTGGTATAATAGGGGCAGTATGTCAGAGTTAGAGAAGTTAAAATCGGAATTAAAAAACATCAACGCCGAGTATGCGAAGATTAAAGATTTGCCGCCAGCCGAGCGAGGGGAATTTGGCCGGAAGATGAATGCGAAGAAACAGCAGATCTTAGCAGCGATTGCGGCAGCCGAAGAGGCGCTCGAAAGTGAGCAGGTGGAGCCGCTGGACGTTTCCGCTCCTTGTGCGCCGAATCAACCGATTCCAGAGCTAAAATTAGGTAGCAAACATCCTTTGATGGTGGAGCTGGAGCGGGTAACGCAAATTTACGCGGACATGGGTTTTAACGTGATGGAGCCGCAGCAGTTGGACGACGAATTCCATATGTTTGATAGTCTTAACTTCTCTAAAGGACATCCGGCCCGGGATGGCTATGATACTTTCCGGACCGAGGAAGGTTTTATCCCGCCGGCCCATACTTCTACTATGCAGCATCGTGCTCTGAAAAAATACCAGAAGGATCTGGAGAATGGTGGTCAAATTGCCGTAGTGGTACCGGGGCGAGTTTTCCGCAATGAAGACGCGGACGCTACGCACGAGCACACTTTTTATCAGTGTGAAGGGGTGTTTGTTTCTAAAACTGCTACCATGGGGCAGCTTTTTGGAGTGCTGCGCCGCTTTTTTGAATTGTACTATGGCCAGAAACTAAACCTAAAGACGCAGCCAGGATATTTTCCTTTTACGGAACCATCCGCGGAGTTTTTGATTGAAAAGCCAGCCGCGCTGGGCGGGGAAGGCTGGCTGGAGATGGGGGGCTGCGGCATGATTCATCCGAATGTCCTCAAAATGGCTGGAATTGACCCAGAAGTCTACCATGGGTTTGCCTGGGGTGGCGGTATTGACCGCTTAGCAATGCTGAAATATGGCTTGAGCGATGTGCGCTATTTTGAATCAGGAAAATTAGACTTTTTGGAGGAGTTTTAGATGAGAATTTCGCTAAATGAAATCAAAAAATATGTGCCGATCCCGGCGGAAATATCCGACCAAGAGCTAATTACGCTGATTGGTTCGCGTTTGGTGGAAATTGAGGAAGTAATAGATTGGGCGCCACGTTACAAAGGTATCTATATTGTGAAGGTAGTAAAGGCTGAGCCGATTGAGAGTACGCACCTCAACCTTTGTGAGATTGATGCCGGCGAGCATAATAGTGAGTTCAAACAGTTAGAGAATGGCTTAGTGCAGGTGGTCTGCGGTGCACCAAATGTACATGCTGGGATGCTGGCGGTTTGGATTGCGCCAGGAGCGATTGTACCGGAAACTTACGGGAATGAAAATTTCCGTATCAGTACTCGCAAGCTACAGGGTTACGAATCTAACGGTATGCTGGCCGGGGCGGATGAGCTAGGTTTTGACGATGAGCATAAAACTATTGCCGAAATTAATCCCAAGATGGCCCACCCGGGCGATAGTTTGGCGGAAGTTTTTGAGCTAAACGATCTGATTTTGGATGTGGAGAACAAATCTCTCACTCATCGGCCGGATTGTTTTGGCTTGATTGGTTTTGCTCGCGAAGTGGCAGGGATCTTGGGGATTGATTTTACTGAGCCATTTTGGCCAGAGCTAGCCGAGGTGCATGATTTGCCGTTGAGCGTGGAGATTACCGATGCTGAGCTGTGCCCGCGCTATAGTTGTGCAGTATTTGAATGCGATTTGCCGCAGTCTAGCAAGCCGCATTATCTTACCTATTACGGCGATGTTTTCTTAGCGAAAGCCGGTATGCGTAGCATTAGCCCGCTGGTGGATCTAACTAATATCATTATGTTGCGCACTGGGCAGCCTTTGCATGCTTTTGATTATGACAAATTAATTGCAGTGGGCGGTACCGATACACCTAAGATTATCGTGCGAGCGGCTACTGAAGGTGAAACGTTGCAGCTTTTGGATGGCAAGACTATCCAGTGCCACCCTGAAGATATTTTGATTACTAGTAATAATGTACCAGTGGCTCTGGCCGGGGCGATGGGCGGCAAAAATACCGAGATTGATGCTTCTACCAAGCAGGTAGTGCTGGAAAGTGCGACTTTCTCACTCTATCACTTGCGGAAGACTCAGATGGCGCATGGAATTTTCTCAGAAGCGATTACGCGTTTCACTAAGGGGCAGCCAGCGGCGATGACTAGACCAGTCCTGGCCGAAGCAGTAGCGGAGCTGGGTAGTGGTGCCAAAGTCCTCGCAGTAGCCGATGAATGGCTAGCGGATAAAAGCCAAAACGTTGTAAAAATTACAACATCTGTGATTAATGGTCTGCTGGGTACCGAGTATGCAACGGACCTGATCGTAAAAACCCTAGAAAATGTCGGTTTTGCGGTGAAAAAATCGGGTGATTTACTGGAGGTAACTGCTCCGGCCTGGCGAACGGATATCCATATTCCGGAAGATATTATTGAGGAAGTGGGGCGACTGCTTGGCTATGATAATATTCAGCTGGAATTGCCGGTGGGGCCGTTTGCGGGGACGGAAATTGCGCCAATGATTACGCTGAAAAATGAGTTGCGGGAGATTCTTTCCAGCCGTCTGGCAATGCATGAGTTATTAACTTATTCTTTCGTGAGCCGGAACTTGCTGGAGCGTGTGGGGCAAGACCCAACCGCCAGCTATCAGATTGTCAATTCTATCTCCCCGGAGCTGCAGTGTTTCCGCCAGCAGATTGTGCCGAGTTTGCTAGACAAGGTGCGCGAGAATATCAAGGCAGGGCATAAAGATTTTACACTTTATGAGATGAATCAGGTAACGAATCGCGATTTAGGGTTGGATAAAGATGGAGTGCCAGTGCTCCAGAATGACTTGGGTATCGTGAGCCTAGGCGACTTTTATCAACTCAAGGCGGCGGTATTTGCTTTGATGGAGCGGGGCCTCAAGATTGATATTGAATATGCGCAGATCGCACCGGGTTCGGAAGCGGCGAAGGCTTATCCGTATCTAGAGCCGGTACGTTCGGCGGAGATCTTCGTGAATCGGCGTCGAGCGGGAGCTTTTGGTGAAGTGAAAGCGGCAGTGAAGCGCAAATTTAAGCTGGAGCAGGTAATCTCAGCTTGCGAGATTAATCTTGACTTGATTGTGGGGCAAGAGCAGACTATTGCCGTAGAGGTGGAGATTTCCAAATTCCCAGCAGTCGAGCGTGATCTGACGCTCAAAGTGGCGGCGGACATGCCATTTGGGCGCATCTACGAAGTGGTGCGTACGGCCCTGCAGGCTCCAGAGCTAATCACTACGGTGCAGCCGGTTTCGATCTATCAGCCAGACAGTGAGAGCAAGAATTTCTCTTTCCATCTCAAGTTTGCGAGTCTCGATCACACCCTGGCGGCAGCCGAGATTACGCAGATTATGGAGAAGATTACCATAGCGGCGGCTCAGAATGGTGCGCAAGTAGTCTAGAGTTAAACATTATTATCTAAAGGAGGAAAATGGACGAAAAACAGTTAAAAACTAGCTTGTGGCAGCGGATCGTGATTGTCTTGGTGGCAGCACTTTTGATTGGCTCAACCGTACTGACTTATATGTTTATTGTGATGAGTAATACTAGCGGCCGCCAAAACAGCGAAGAGCGAGTGGCGGAGCTAGAAGCTGAATATGATGTCAAGGGTGAGGAATTAGAAAAAGCCGCCGAGCCTATCGGCATGCAATATCTTGATGAGCTGAAAAGCTACCAAAAGCAGGTGAAGAGCTTTAACGCAGCAAGTGCCAATGCGGCTAAGATCCAAACCAATGATCTTAAGGTTGGTACTGGTAAAGAGCTGAAGGAGGGGGATTCGGAGTATATGGCCTACTATATTGGCTGGTGCCCGGATGGCTCAGTATTTGATTCATCCTTCGACTACGCTGAAGATGACACCGACAAACGCACGCCGATTAAACTTAAGCAGCCATTAATCAATAATGAATATCTAATTGAAGGCTGGAAGCAAGCAGTGGTTGGTATGAAGCTAGGTGGCGTGCGCTGGGCGTCGATTCCCGGCGAGCTAGCTTATGGCGAACAAGAAAGATGTGGCATGGAAAATGCTCCGCTTCGCTATGTGATCATGGCGCTAGAAACGGATTCCGAACTAGCGCGAATTACTGATGAGCGTAATGATATTTGGCTACAGATCTATACTGCGTTAATGGGCAGCGGTAATTAGATGCTGGATGTAGCAATTATCGGTGGTGGCCCGGCAGCTCTAGCGGCGGCAATTTATGCCGCGCGAGCTGGGTTGTGGGCGAAAGTGTTTGAGAAGGCGGAGTTTGGTGGGATTTTGCCGAATATTTCGCAGATTGAGAATTATCCGGGGTTCCTGGGTGAAGGAAAGCAGCTGGCACTACAGATGCGTACTCAGGCTAAGCAGGCTGGAGCAGAGCTGGCTTATGGCGAGTGTACTGAGGTGCAAAAGCTTGAGCAAGGTTTTCGACTAGAGATTGATGAAGAATGGGTGAGAACTCGTGCTGTTATCGTGGCGACCGGTTCGAAGCCAAAGGAGTTAAGCTTTATGCCAAGTGCGCCGGTGTCATACTGTGCTCTCTGTGACGGTCCGCTGGTGCGTGGGAAAAAAGTTGCAGTGATTGGTGGAGCAAATTCCGCCGTCCAGGAAGCGCTGTTTTTGGCGAAGATTGCTAAAAGCGTCACAATTATTACCCATTCGCAGCTAAAAGCCGACCAAGAGCTGCTTAGCCGGCTGTCGCAGTATTCTAATATTCACACTATTGAGCAGCTGGAGCCCACCGCGGAGAATCTATCGGAGTATGAACATATTTTTGTTTACATTGGTAAGCTCCCGGCGACGGATTTTTTGCAAAATCTAGCCGAAAAATATGCAATTTTGGGGCGTGATGGCTATGTACTAGCCGACGCTAGCAACCCTGATTTTCCCCATCAGACGGTACTAGAAGGGTTGTTTGTGGCGGGAGATGTGCGAGATGGTGCGCTGAAACAGGTGGTAGTAGCAGCGGCGGATGGTGCGGAAGCGGCAATTGAGGTGAATAAGTTTCTAGGCGCATAGTTGTTGCAGTATCTTGGCTTCGTAATCATCTTAACGAGTTCCAGTGGAGCTCTCCTCATCTAAAGAATCGGACCCGCTCCAGCCGGGAAACGAACTCTTATAAGATGATTACGAAGCTACGACATATACCATAGAAATAACCATAAGCATTTGCTAATTCCGGCAAAATATGTAAAAAAGTATTGACAAAAATGATAATCTGTGATACAATGGAAGTATAGACTAGTAATAGCCTATAAAAATACTATTCGATTGAGGGGAAACGAATATGTTGTGCGTTAAGATTATCGCGATTCTGGTGGTGGTTTTGGCCACTATGGTGCCTTGTTATGAGGCGTTCCATTTCCACTACAACCAAGGCTGCCGAGTACAGCAGCGCAAACGAGCCTTTACTAAACGGTGGCGGCTGACTATGCAGTCACTGGCCTTGGCGGCTCTGTGCGAAGCCGCCTTTTGGCAGGAGCTGGTGGCGTATTGCCGGTCACTGCAGTACGGGTTGAGGGGGGATTTTATCTTCATCAACACTGTGACTATGCTCACTGCGGCTCTGGCCTATTATGAGCTTTTGGTAATGTTAGTATTACCAAAACTGACAGCCAAGAGTCTGGAAAAGGCTCAAGCTAAGGCACAAGCTCAGGTGCAGAAGTGCCAGCAGCTTTGCCTGCAGGCTGAACCGGGTGCAAGGATGCGGCTACACTGCCGCAGCTTGGACGACCAGGCTTGCCCCTGTGCTGAAAATTTCAATATCCATAGCGAGATTGAGTTGCACGATGTGCAGCAAGCGGTACGGCGGATGAACATGCGCTATTTTGGTAGTACAATTATTCGGGTACCGGTGAAGGCGCGCTACGTTTGCCGCCCAGCGGTAATCCAAGTGCAGCCAGGCACACAGTCGCTACCGACTGAAGTGGAACAGGCTTATATCGAGCAGATCTTGCGGCTTGCGGCCGCTAAAGCTCTGGATAAAGAGCCTAGTAAAACCACGACGCGATAATCAAATTGAGGCCCACCTCTTAGAGGTGGGCTTTCTCCATGTAAAAATTTGTCTGCTCTAATGGATTTTTGTAGACAGTTCAGTTTTGTTGCATAATACACTTTTTCTCGAGGCGCGTTCTCGGCGCCCGTCGTTACGGGGCCGAGCCGCTCGTCCTCCTCGTGACGTCCGGATCCTCTTCGAAAAAGGTATTTATGCAACAAAGTCAAATAGTCCTGGAAATCCACCGCATCTCTGTAGAATATGCTACAATGGTGATATGAGTGCGAGCTTTTACTTTTACGACTTAGAAACCTCTGGCCTGAACCCCCGCAGCGACCGGATTATGCAGTTTGCGGGGCAGCGGACGGATATGGACTTTCGGCCGCTAGGAGAGCCGCAAAATATCTTGATTCAGCTAGCAGATGACACCCTGCCGAGCCCTGCTGCGATCATGGTGACTGGTATTACGCCACAGTCCACCCTGAGCGATGGTATGACTGAGCCGGAGTTCTGCCGGTATTTTATCGAAGAAATTGCCACGCCGGGTACGACGATTATGGGGTACAATTCGGTGCGGTTTGATGATGAGTTTATCCGCCATACTTTGTGGCGGAATTTTTATGACCCCTATGAGTGGCAGTGGCAAGATGGGCGCTCACGCTGGGATATGTTGGATGTGGTGCGGCTAACGCGAGCTTTGCGCCCCGAGGGGATTAAATGGCCAGTAACTGAGGAAGGCTACGCTACCAACCGACTAGAATTAATTACCAAGCTCAACGGTATCGAGCATGAGCACGCGCATGATGCGTTGGCGGATGTGACGGCTTTGATCGAGGTGACGAAGCTAATTAAGCAGCATCAGCCGCAATTGTTTGACTTTATCTACAATTTGCGCAACAAGCGTGAAGTGGCGGCTTTGGTAGATCCGGAGCATCCGAAGGCCTTTGTCTATGCTTCGGGGCGGTACCCAGGGAAGTTTGAGAAGACGACGGTGGCTTACCCGGTAGCACCGGCGGAGAATGGTGCGGTGTGGGTGTATGATTTGCGCTACAATCTAGATGATTTGCTGGAGCAAGAGCAAAAAGCTCGCGCGGCTGGTACGATTAATTTTGATAAGCCTTGGCGCGAGCGCAACCCTTGGGAGAAGGGTTATTTGCCGATTATGAAGAAGCTGCAGTATAATCGCTGCCCAGCGGTGGCGCCACTAGGGGTGTTGGAAAAGGGTAATGGCTGGAAACGCTTGGGCCTAGCCAAGGAACAAGTGGAGCAAAATTTGAAGAGTTTACTCAGACATCCAGAGTTCGTAGAACGCATTACTAGTAAAGAGCGCAAAGAATTCCCGCCGGCTGAGGAGGTAGAGGGTGCGCTGTATGACGGCTTCCTGGAGGGGCAAGATAAGATTCTCTGTGCGGCAGTGCGCAATAATACTGTAGAGGATCTGACTAATTTCCGCCCCCAGTTTGCGGATGAGCGCTTGCCGGAGCTGCTTTTGCACTACAAGGCCCGCAGCTTTCCGGAAAGCTTAAGTCATGATGAAGTAGAGCAATGGGAAAAGTACCGCACCGCGCGGCTCAAACGCCAAGCTAAGTCGTTTTTTGCGGAATTGACCAATATTAACAAACAATTAGCCAAGGGTAAAGGGCTAAATGGTAAGAGCTTAGATGAATGTAAATATCTGGCGGAGGAATTAGCGCTCTGGTATCAGGCGGTGGCGCCGGGCGGGGAATAAGAAATGAGTGAAGAAAAGCATTTTAGCGAATGGATAGTTCTGAAAGAAAATCTCCATAGCATGAATCGATTGCGTACCATTCACGAAGGAGAGATTTGGTGGTGCGCTATGGGTGAGAATATAGGTATAGAGATTAATGGAAAAAGTAGCACTTTTGCACGTCCGGTATTAATCTTTAAGAAATTGAGCCGGTTTGGCTTTTTGGGAATACCATTAACTTCTCAGCTACATAATGGATCGTGGTATGCGAGTTTCTTTTTCCAAGGTAAGAAGCAGACTGCAGTATTGTCGCAAATTCGTACAATTAGCGTTTCTAGACTATATCGTAAATTGGGTGTAATTGATGATAATGATAAGAAAGTCATTAAGGATGCGTTTCGGGCGCTTTATTTGCCAGAAGATGAAAAAATATAATCCCCAGTCTACAAAAATGCAGCTGGGGTTGGGCGGGAAAATCCCGAATATATTTCTATTGTAGCACACATATAGCAAAAAGTCAATAGATTTTCGTGAAAATCTCCCCAAAATGCGAAATTGGGGAGATTTAGGGAAAATTAGCTAGCCGGGGCGACACAGCGCACAGGGACGCCGTAGTAGCGGCCGAAGTTGCGGTAGTTGGACGGATTCACATTGCTGCTACTGAAGTACAGGTAGTAAGTGTCGATGCTACTGCTGGCCGTACTAGACCAATAATGCCCGTTGGAGCCGACATTGCCGAGGGAGCCATTGTAGACACGACCGGCAAGCTGGAAATTATACGGCTCACCGCGTAGCTTAGTGGAACCAGCCGCGTCATTGGTGAAGTCTAATTTATCTACTAGGTTATTAAAACTATAATTGTAGCCAGTAGCACCAGAAGATTTGTTGGAAGTGGGTAATCTCCAACCTTTTGGGCAAACGCTAGCCGAAGCTTCTTGACCGCCTGAAGCGACCGAAGAACAGGTGCCAGCAGTGGCGGCACACCAAGAATAATATGTACCGTAGGCTGCTGTAGTTGATGCGAAGGTAGCATTGATACTGGCATTAGATGTAGTGTTAAACGATGATTGTGAGCTGGCAGGAAGAGTATAAGAACTACCGTCCGCCACATTGGAATATTTACTAGTCAGTTTAACAGTGTTCAGATCATCCGGATTAGAAGATTTCCAGCTCTCGATACTTTCCTTGGTGAGTTTAAGGTTCTGCAGCATCCAGCAGTTGCCTTGCATATTTTCTCCGTCCTGAAGTCTCATCACTGTATAGCTATTCCCGTCACGCCAGTCAATTAGCGCCTTAGTCTCGCCCGGCGTGGTAGAAGCACAAATTTCTGGAGTCATCTCATGCATATAGGTAAGGTCTTTGAGAGTGGTAACGACTTGCTGTGCCGAAGCTACTAATGAGAGCATTACTTGCGTGGTATAATGCCCAGGACGGTTCTGTGCGCCAAACTTAGCGCCAAAAACCAATTTCTTGGTGAAGGCATCTTGGTATGTATCGTAATGTTCTAGTAGACCAGTAGATACGTCTGATGAAGCAGCACCAAATTGTGGCATAGTGTAATATGGCATGGTAGTCTCATCTGCATCAGCATTGCCCCAAGCAAAGCCCCAAGAGCCTGGTGCCATCTCATTAGGAGTTTTACCATCGGCATTAGCCATGTAAGTAGTGTCACCGTCTAGACGTAAAGCATCCTTGCCACTGGCATAGGATATTTTGAGACTGAACCCAGTAACCTCATTGACATCTACTGCGACTTGATGGCTACGGTAAGCCATGCCATTCGCTGGGACCAGAGTACTGGCATTTGGGTCAGAGCCATACTCGTTATCGGTGGCCGTAATGGTGATACTGGCCGAGCCAAGGTCGCCATCAGCTTGAGGAGTGATTTGGTCATTGTGGTTCACTTCTTCATTAGTAGTGCCATCCAGGTTATTCTCGTCTGGAGAGCTAGGGGCTTCAGCTGGTTCATTAGCTTCTGTGGTATTTTCCGTTTTTTGGGTATCAGAAGCGCCTTCACTGGGTATAGTTGCATTGTCTGAATCTTCTTCTGAGCTATCTTGAGTATTTTCCGTAGCGCCCTCCAAGGCATAGCTAGCTTGGTTAACCATGGGGTTAACGCTAGCAACGCAAATTCCTAAGAATGCTACTATACAAAATATGGGTATCATCTTGGATAACCTATATAACTTAAACTTAATACGGCTTCTTTGCATCATTACCCTCCTTAGGTTTTTACTCTTTCCAAGTTGTGCCATTTCGTGTATAATAAGTAATAGAGAAATTACAAAAATATGCGCACTGCATAGTTTACTATGTTGCTTATTCCATAATAATTTTTCTAGGTACCCAAAGGCGGAAAGATGTATGCACCAACATTTACATCCCCGCTAGAGGGTGCTTTTTTGGCAGAGGCGCATTATTTGTATAAAACTAATACACAAAAATGGCACCACGATGGGTGTCCAAACCAAATCCAGCATCCAAAGCATAAGCCTCACATGTCAGACATCGTGATGCCATCATTGGACATGCAATACTTAAACATAATGCTGAATTATTTAGTTTGGACACTTCTATTGTATCACAGATTTTGCAATGTGGGAGAAAAATGGAAAGTTTTTATGATTTTTACGAAAATTATTTAAACGATAACTCTTGTAATATTTTCCATACGTGAATCCCTAAACCATCCCCATTTGTTTACGCATTTGGTAACCTAAGAGATT
>CAYMCF010000015.1:0-16428 GCA_964388975.1 uncultured Candidatus Saccharibacteria bacterium
GTCGAAACCTCATCTCAAGTTTGGAAAACTTGCATACTAACCGCTGTACTACACCCGCGCGTGCATCTCAATAAGGCACTCTGATCATTTGAGAAACCAAATGCCTACATTGATTATAGCATAAAAACACCTTGAAAACCAAAAATTATCAAAAGTCCAAAAACCCAAGAATTCTAGCTCAGCTCCTGATTATTCCATATATTGGAAGAAACACAGATAGATAAAAGCTCCCACTGCGGCTCCGAGGATCACCGTCAAAATCAACAAGCAAATCAAGGGCGCTTTCGAGCGGCGGCTAGCCGGGATAATTACCGTAGGCTTAGTCGGTACAGTAGCTTTGGCTGGCTTTGCCTCTGGAGCATAGGAATTTTTACAATCTAGCGGCTCTAAATTAGGCTGTTCATATAAGGTCCCACCGGTATCACGAGCTTTTTTACGCTTCGCTGGCGCTTCTGAGAGTGGACGCTTTTCTACATTAACCGACTTCAAGAAAAACGGCGACTGTCCCTTAATAGCGTATTTATTATTGTCTGGCACTTTACCAGTACCACTGCCTTGGGCTACTTTTTGCTCAGTTAAGCCGCCCTTGTAATCTTCCACTACGCCTAGGCCATCTACCGGCTTGCCAGTTGGTTCTTCGTCCATCAGGCCATAAATCTCTACCGGTGGTTTGGATTCCTCTGCAGATGGCTCCATCGTATATCCAGTATAGCTAATCGCTTCTGGCTGTGGCTCCGGCGCGGTTTTAGTAAAACCTTTCGGGGCTGGGCGGAAACGCCGCTTAATCGAATCGAGCGGACGCCGCACTGGCTGCTTCACCGCAGCAGTGCTAGGCTGGACCGTCGGTGTAGCCGAAACAGCCTGTGGTGCTGGCCGCATCACATCTTGCACCAAGCCTTGGGGCGCACGCGTCCGAGGGCGCGGTACCAGCTTTGGCTTAGCCGTACTCTGGCTGGTAGTCTGGCGTACGGCAGCTCGCATAGCTTTTAGAGTGGCTTGAGTTTGTTCGGTAGTATTGGGCGGTAATACATCCTGCCCCGCCAAAAGCTGCTCTAGACCAGTCACGCCCTTGCGGGTGCCCATGCGTACCGAACGGCGCACTGTATTGCTGGCCATACTCTGTGGTGGATTGTGCAAGGGAGATTTTTTCGGGCCAAGCTTAAGCGACGTCTTAATCACTGGGGACGTTGGCGTGGCCGTCGCGGTAGTACGCACTACTCGGCGTTTAGCCGTAGACGCAGTAGTTTTACTAGCTAGAGGATCCATCGCATTGGTCATATCATTCGCCACTACTGGCTCAGTCTGAGCTGTCTTAAATAGTGCCGAAGCCGACGGACGGGCCGACTCGACATGATGATTAGTCTGATGATTTACCGAGCCACGATGTAAGTTTGCCGCGGATTTCTGATCGCCCGCTGGCTTACCCTGGGCGTTAATAATTTCCTTCGCCGAAGTGGCCAAATAATTGCTCAAACGCTTGTTACCGCCCTGCGCATACAGGGCGTTGATCGCCTCTTTTGCTGAACGCACCGGCGTAGCCACAGGCGGCTGAGTCGCCGCCGCATCCGCTGCCAACCTCTCCTCCTTGCGTCCTGTTTCTGCGTTCATGACTTACGACTTTACCCTTTTTGCAATTTCTATAATCTCGACAAATTGATCCGCCACCAAGCTCGCACTCCCCACCAACAAACCATTCACTCCCGGAATTGTCAAATACGCCCCAGCATTAGAAGGGTTAATACTGCCACCGTAGATCACCGCAACTTCGTCGGCCAAATCTTTACCATAAGTATCTGCCAGTAAACGGCGCAAAAATTGCACTGTATCGCCTACTTCATCGGGGCTAGCCAGGCGCGCACCGGTCGTGGTGCTAATCGCCCAAACTGGATCGTATGCCACAATTACCTTGCTCAAATCCTCGCGCGAAACTTCCGACAATCCGCCTAGCAGCTGGTCGCGCAAAACATCATGCGATTCACCGAAAGTTTTCTCGGTCGCAGTCTCACCGATGCAGAGAATCGGGGTAATTTGGTTACGAATAGTAGCCGCCACCGTATTCCGGATCTGTTTATCGCTTTCGCAAAACAACTGCCGTCGGTCGGAATGCCCCACGATACAATAATCCACGATCCCCCGGAGCTGCGTACAAGAAACTTCTCCCGTATAAGCGCCAAAATCGTGTGCATTGGCATATTGCGCACAAAGACGCATTTTTTTGCGATCAATCTGTAAAGACAGCGGCTGCAAGGCAATCGTTGAAGGCGCTACGACTACTTCAACTTCGCGGCCAGCCCGAATCCGCTGCGAAAGCTTATGCAAATAAACCGACGATTCTCCCACTGAGAAATTCATCTTCCAATTGCCCACGATATATGATTTCATACATTAATTATATCATAACTAGCATAAGTTGTAAGACTGATTTTTAAGTTTTTAGGCCTTTTCATAACCACAAATTTGCATTTAGTATCAAAAACAGTCTGCTGCTCTTGACAAAAATGGAAATCTGTGCTACAATGGTGTTATAAGGGTATTTATGCCCCGCTCTTTTCCAAAATATGATTAGGAGGTACCCAAGATGACTGCAGCAGAAAAGAATATCCGTTCCCGAACTCTCCAGGTCTTACGCAAGAAATACTACGGAAAATATGACGTTGAAAACGACGAAGGTGAGATTCTGGTCCACGCCGCCGAGCCTCAGCAGGGGCGCATTATCTACCACCTGCCGGACAGTTTGGTCATCCAGACTGACAACCCCGAGCGAATTTGCATGCATGTAGCAGGCTTTGATCTGCCCGCTATTGCTGAGAGCATTTCACCCACTGCCAGCAAAAACTTTAATTTCCATATTTCCTTTTGCCGGAATATCTATCGGCAATACATCACCGCCGACACAGAAATCCTGAACGTCTGGCTATGCAACCCCAGCGAGGCTCACTATATGTTGCTGTGTATTGGCGAGCGTTTGCACCCAATCGACTATAAGCTGGACGATACTTTCTGGCACTCCTGTTCCACCCGTTATTTAGAAGATGACGAGCTCATTTTTACCGACTTCTGGCTAGTGGAAATGGGCTATCATAACCAAGGTAACGACCCACAGAGCGACGCCGCCTTGCAGCATTACGCTCAACAATACCGTCAAGCCGCCGCGGCCTACTTAAACAATCAAGACCCGACGCCGATCATTCCTTTCCAGGAGTCAGTGTATCAGGATACCGTCGCTTCTAGCTTGCAGGACGAGGTGAATAAGGTCAAGGCAGAGGTTGATACCGAACTCAACTCCGCTCAGACTGCTCGTGCCAAGAGATTAGCGCGCAATCTGTCGCCTCAACTCAGCGGCAACCCGCTCACTCTGCAAAGTTTTCATTTTTTGGATGCTATGTCGGGCGAGCAAGCCTTCGTGATTGCTCCGGATGGGCGCTTGATTAAGCCCGATCAGGCAGAAGATTTCACCGATGTTTACGAAGGTAATATGGCTCAGCTGGAAACTTGGTCGTATATCCCCGAAGATTACCTAGTGCTGCACTGGCGGCTTCGCGACTTCGAGAGCGGCCACGAATGCTCAATCCTACATGTCCGTTTTGGGCAAACTACCATCGCTCAAAGCCGCCGCGCCAATTTCATCGGCCGCACTATTGGAGAGCATTGGAAAAAATGTGCTCAGGCTAGCCAAATTGCCTTTGCCATAGACATCGATAAATGCCAATGGCCGCTTGCCGACATCGTGGCCGGAGAAGGGCAAATCATCACCTGCTAATCCCCGCACCCCCGGATTGATTCCGGGGGCTTTTCTTTTTGATGATTTTAGTCCTGTAACTCCTAAAATAATACTAACCAGTATTATTTTAGAATACCGCTAATCCCTTTCAGTGCATACAAAGTATCTTCGTGCGAACGCACTGTAATTGTCTCCACGCCCAGCTGCACTACTGGATAGTCATTTCCACCTGGTTGAGTCATATCACCAAAATAGAGTACCTCGTCTTTGGTCACTTTCAGCTCTTCAAATAGATGCTTCATACCAAATTCTTTGTTCATACCCGGAGCGGCCACGTTGATAGAAGTAGTTCCGCCAATTTCGTAGAGAAAATCCGGCAATTTCTCGCGGCATTTTGCTACAATCGCTTCCCGTTTCTTCATGTCAGGGTCCCAGGCGTACTTCACTTCAATGCCGGCTTTCTGCCCTAAGGCCGAAAATGTCACCTGCGAGCCACGATTTTCGATAATTTCATCCCCCTCCGCTACCTGATCAATCTCCCAATAACCCAATTCTTTAGCAGATTCTTCTAAAACTGTTGTAATTTTTACAACATCTTCCGGTTGCAATGGATAATCGTAGACTTGCTGCCAAGCTGCACCGTCATACTTGTAATATTGCGTACCTTGTGCCACAAAGAGATGCAAGTGTTGCAAATCTTGGTCCGTCGCGCCAGCTGCCTTGAGTGGGTCGACAATTTGAATTAAAAACTGCTCATACTTTTGCCCAGAAATCGGACAAATCTCAAAATGCCGTAAGCACTTTACCAGCACCGCAGCTACCTCCGGCGGAATCGGGGTCTTAGCGACGTTTAATGTCTGATCGACATCAAAGCTTAACACTTTTTTCGTTACCTTAGGGATAGGGTTCATAAAATCTCCAATTAGTTAAACTCATTATAGCAGATTTTGAGAAACCCACAAATCTCCCTTTACTATTCCTCCGTTCAAAGTTATAATTATAGATATGAAATTATCCGAAGAACTACTGTGGCGTGGTTTTCATGCCGAAACTACCATCAAAGATCCTGCGGAGCTGGATAGTCGTGCCAGCAAGAAGTTCTACTGGGGGGCTGACCCTTCCGCCGATTCTCTGACTATCGGCAATCTTGCTGCCGGCATGATGTGTGCCTGTTTTGTGCGCCATGGCTATCAGCCTTATCTTTTGGCGGGTGGCGCTACCGGCCAAATCGGTGACCCTAAAGACAACGGTGAGCGCGACCTCAAATCTCTCGCTGAAGTTGAACACAACAAAAAATGTATTGCCGCCCAGATGAAAAACATCGTCAAGAGTGACGACCTCGTAATGGTGGATAATTACGATTGGTTCAAAAATATTAATTACCTAGATTTCTTGCGTGAAGTGGGCAAAGTCTTCTCGATGACTCAGCTGCTCGACCGCCAATTTGTCCAAAATCGCATTGGCGAAGGTGGTTCGGGGATTTCTTATGCGGAATTTTCTTACACGCTAATCCAGGGGTATGATTTCTTGTATCTCTACCGTAAATACGGCATCGATTTGCAGCTCTGTGGAGCGGATCAGTTTGGTAACTGTTCCAGCGGCATCCACCTCATCAAACGTTTAGAGAACGCCACCGCCGATGCTTGGAGCACACCGCTGATTATCGACCCGGTTACTGGGCGGAAATTTGGCAAGTCCGAAGGTAACGCCATTTGGCTTGACCCCAAGAAGACTTCGATTTTCGACTTTTATCAATTCTGGCTGAATCAGCCGGACACTGCCGTAGAATATCTGCTCAAAATCTACACAACTTTTGAAAAACCCGAGGTAGATGCTACCATGGCCGAGCAAGCCGCTCACCCTGAGCGCCGCTCTGCTCAAAAAGCTTTGGCTTGGGGTGCGACCAAAGTTGTCCATGGTAAAGATAACGCCGATGCCATTACTAATCTTACCGAACAGCTTTTCTCGGGCAATCTCTCCGAACTTACCGAGGACGAAATCTTAGAATTTAGCCAATTCTTAGCCTGCGCTGATAAGGGTATCAAGCTTTTTGACGCCTTGGTAGCCACTGGCCTCACTTCCAGCAAAGGTGAAGCTCGTAAGCTTGCTGCTGCCGGCGCAATCACCGTTAACGGCCAAAAGGTTAGCGAGGATCTCGAAATTAAGCAGACTGCCCTCCTCAAGCGTGGCAAAAACAAGTTTAGCGTTGTAAAATAGCTCAAAAAATTGCGGAATGCCATTATCTTTAAGGTTATTTTAAGTTTCAACTCATTTTCTATTGACTTTTAGACTCATGTGTGCTATAATAGAAGGATAGCACCGTTTTAGCCCAAATTTTCAGAAAGTAGGTGAGTTCTTTTGCAAACGGTATTCCAGATCGTGCTGGACTTTGGTTATTCTACCCTGGTCACTGCCCATTCCAGCATCGATGATTTGGCCGCGTGCGCCGAAGCCAACTACCGCCAACATCCCAACATCATTACTTTGGCGCAATCTGCCAGCTACACACAGTTACTGGCCCGCGGCATCATTCCCCTGAAGCAGCTGTTCGAGATCCGAGTGGGCCAATCCGGCACCAACGGCACTTCTGGCGGTGGCTCTTACCACGTTTTACAAATGGCTGCAGCCATGCTAGCGGCGGTGCCAGTGCCCGATCGCCAGCCAGTCGCGTACGAGCTAGCCGATGCTTTCCGAGCCATCGGTCCTCAAGATTTGCCCCAACCAGTTCGCAGCAGCGAATTTTTCCGGGCCGACTTTCAGCCTCCGGCGGATTGGCAAAAGGTTTTCTTAGTTGCTCACCAGGCGCACGCTCCGCGCGCGATTCGCCAGGGTCAGCTCTTCCAGCTTGACCTCGTCCCATTACGCAATCTGCCTACCGCCTTTTACAAAATTGCCGACCAATGGTGGTGCCGCGGACCGATTTTGTGGGAGCTGCGCGAAATGATCGGCTATTGGCCGTTGAGGCTCTGCGGGCAGCTTTGAGCCTATCCGACTCCGCTTTACACTTCACCTTCGGGAATATCTAGCCTAGTGAAATTCCCCGCCAGTTCTGGCGGGGATATTTTTGCGAGATTTACCGAGCGTCAATGTAAAGCGTATCTGTACCACTAAAGTTTTCGCTCTTCATGGTCCAAGTGTTAGCATCCTGCTTCACCCAGCGCGATACCGTAGCCTGACAGTTCATATACGGCTGCCGAAAACGCTTAAGTGGCGCCCAAGTCTGCAGACGGTTGCGCCCCAGATAGACTGAACAACGCTCATCTGGCAGCTCAAACCGCATCTGCAAAGCCGAGAAACTCCGTCCCAACTCAATCACGCCGCGGATGTCCGTATCGCTGCAGTTGAAATAGTACAGGCAGAGATTATAGGCCGTCGCCGCAAAGCCGTACAGAATCCACTCCGAAGAGTATGCGTCGCCCAAGACCAGATCGGCAATATTAGCTCGCATGAAGGGCCATGCCCCCGCGATAAAGGACTTCTGAGGTGAGCGCTCCTTGCTTCGCTCATAGATACCAGTACCATCGGCAATTATGATGTCATTTAGCTCATGGGTCTCCGCCATCGCGCCATAACGCCGGAAATAGTCCAGATGCGCCTGCATAATTGGCCGAGGCATTCCATCTTCCTGCTCCTTTCCCACTGCAACTACCTCCAGCCGCTCAGCCGTAGTTGCGCCGAACAGATGGCTATAGAAATTAGCCTTTTCGCCATCAGTGATACGCACGTTCTTTTGCATAATATACCCCCTTATTTATGCCCTCTCACAAAATTATAAGCTACTAAGCCTTAGCATACAGTCTTATAGTATCATATTTCCTTACTTTTGCCTTAATTTTCCTCAAAATCTGCTCTATCCAAGCTCTTCCACCTCTGTATCTACCTGCCAACCTAACAAAATTGTTATTTAGCAAAAGCTAGTAATGTGTTATAATAGGGGCATGAAAACTGCGAATAGTTCGAATAAACGCTCTGATAAGCGTACTGGTTACGGAGCATATTCAAGTTTAGTTAATCAACGGAAAAAATCTGCCAAAAAGGCTGACTCTACACCGCGCTTGGCGCCGTTGCCTAAGGAGCAGCCAGCCAGGTTTTTTGCGCATTTTCGTTGGGAGCGTATTAAGGCTTATTGGTTCTCCAAAGCCGGCCTGAAGCGTATTGGCAAAATTTTTGCAGCTTGTATCTTGATTGGTATTATTGGCGTGGGGGCGCTATTTGTTTATTACAAGAACCAGCTCAAAGAAATTGAGCTAAATGACCTTACCATTTCTGAAACAATTAATACCTACCTCGACCGCAACGGCGTAGTGCTTTGGGAGGATAAGGGCAACGATGATTACCGCCTCGTGGTGGATGAAGACCAAATTTCCCCTTACGTTCGCCAAGCCACCATCGCACTAGAAGATCGCAATTTTTACTCCCACCCTGGCGTAGATCTAGGCGGCTTAGTGCGAGCAGCGCTTTCCACATTGAGCGGACATGGCGTACAGGGTGGCTCTACGCTCACTCAGCAGCTCATTAAGCAAGTTTACTTTTCCGATGAAGCCGCTTCGGCCAATCGCGGTGGTATTCCTCGTAAAATCAAAGAGCTGATTCTCTCGGTCGAGCTGGAAAAAATGTACAGCAAAGAACAGATTATCACGATGTATCTTAATCAATCCCCTTACGGCGGCCGGCGCAACGGTATCGAAAGTGCTTCTCAGACTTATTTTGGCAAAAGCGCCAAAGACCTTACCTTGGCCGAATCCGCTCTGCTGGCTGGTATCCCAAACAACCCAGGCCTCTATAACCCTTATAATACTTATGGCAACGAACGCCTCATTGAACGCCAACACAAAGCTCTCAATGTAATGGCAGAAATGGGCTATATTACCAAGGAAGAAGCTGAAGAGGCCAAGGCCGTACCGATCCTCGACCAAATTCTGCCAGAAAGCCACCAATACACCGATATTAAAGCTCCACATTTTGTAATGGAAGTCAAATCTCAGCTGGAAGCTAAATACGGCATCCAAACTATGCGTAAAGGTGGCTACATTATTACCACTTCGCTTGATTATCGTGCCCAAGAAATGGCCGAAGCTGCGGTGGCGGATGGCGATAAATTACGCTATACCAATAATAGCGACAATATCGCTCTCGCTTCGGTAGATGTAGAAACCAGCCAAGTCTTAGCCATGGTCGGCTCGATCGACTGGAACACGCCAATTTACGGTGAAGTCAATGCTACCACCTCTATCCTGGAGCCCGGCTCTACTATCAAGCCGATTCTTGATTATTCCACATTATTTTCTATGAAAGATGGTCCGATTGTCTTTGGCCCAGGTACGATCTTGCGTGATGAAAATATTGATGCCATGTATTGTGCGGGTGCTACCGGCCCTTGTTCGATGACCAACGCTACTGGTCGTTTCCATGGTGATATTACTATTCGGCAGTCACTTTCTAACTCGCTTAACATTGGCGCCGTCAAAGCTCTCGCAATTGCCGGGATTGATAATGGCATCAAAATGGCCCACGACCTCGGTGACGTTTCCTACTGCAGTGATAGTAGCGGCGGTTTATCCATCGCCATCGGTAGTGGTTGTGGTGTCAAAGCTATCGAACACGCCAATGCCTATGCCTCGATCGCTCGGGGTGGCACCTACAAAGATCTTACCTACATTCTCGAAGTAAAAGACGCTTCCGGCAAAGTCATCGAAAGCTGGAAAGATACCGCTGGTACCCGCGTTCTGGATGAGCAGGTTGCCTACGAGCTAGCTGACATTCTCAGTGATGCAAAATCTCGTGCCGAGATTAACTTCGGTAATATGTCATATGATTTCGGCTTTATCGTGCCGGGTGTGTGGACTGCCAGTAAGACTGGTACTACTACCACCACGAATAGCGCCGTCACCAAAGATTCTTGGATGGCCAGCTTCTCTACGGCTATCTCTACTGTAGTCTGGAATGGCAATCACGATGGCTCCGGCCTCACCAGCAATACCAACCAAATCGTCCGCCGCGTAGTGAATAATTACATGGAAAATGTCCACAAAAATCTCTATGCCAACGAAGGCAAATGGAAGGCCGGAGATCAGCCAGTCAAGCCTGCGGGCTTGCAGACTCTCACCGTAGCCGGTCGTACTGACATTTGGCCGAGCTGGTACAATGAAGAAAAGTCTGGCATTAAGAAAACTAAGAAAGAATTTAACCGCAATAATAAAAAGTTAGCCTCAGCTTGTACGCCTAAGAGTCTCATCATTGAGCTAGATGTCACTACTGTTATCGATCCAATCACCAACAAAGAAACTATCGTAGTCGAATCGCCTTATGATGCTACTACGGAGGATGATTGTAGCGGTGGCACCACCGGCAGTGCGGAAGGTTACGTTACTTTCCAAGAAAATAGTACTCATACTTCCGTAGAAGTACTCTTTGCCCCTGAAGCCATGGATGCTTTTAGTAGCTATTCTATCTATACGGATGGTTCACTGCGCCGCACCGGCAATCTTACTCCAGGTATCATAAGCTCTGGTGTCACCGTTTCTCTACGTGGTAGCGAGCAAATCGTTCGCATCGAGCTTACGGATCGTAGCGGCAATGTTTCCGAAGCTACTTATCAGCTTAGCGGTTCAGCCTCCACCGACGCCCCCGCTGATGCCAGCCAGCCTTAGTGGTGCAGCTGTTTAGCCGAGCTTAGTGGTGTACCTGCAGAGGCTCCCGGTTTCCGGGAGCCTCTGTCATTCTAGATCTTTGCGCTTATTACTGCTACTTTTTCTTTGCAAAATTCCGCCGCCCTGAAGCTTTGCGCGAGTTGCCCACCATCCGCGCAAACATCATCGAGCCAGAAGCAGTCTGGTTCAATTTCACAAACTCAATTTCTAGCTCTCGGCCAATTTTATCGCTTGCATTATCTACCACCACCATCGTACCATCGCTCAAATACGCTACACCTTGGTGCGGATTGCTACCAGTAGCCACAATCTTAACTTTCGCCCGCTCGCCCGGCAAATATTGTGCTCGCAAGGCTAGTGCTAGCTCATTCAGATTAAGCACATCAATCTTCTCGATAGCAGCCACTTTCTGCAAATTATAATCATTGGTTAAAATTAGACCTCGGTTCGCCCGCGCTAACTCTAGCAAGCGGTCATCCACTGGCGTACGATCCAGCGCGTCGCTTACAATACTAGTATCAAAATATACTACTCGCTCCAGCTCACGCACTTGGTCTAGCCCAGCGCGCGCTCGGGCACGTTTCTCGGGATCTTTGCCATCCGCTAATAGCTGCAGCTCATGGGTAACGCTGCGCGGGATCAAGATCTCATCCCCGATAAAACCGGTCTGCGCTACCGTCAGCAACCGCGTATCCATAAGAGCTGAAGTGTCCACATAAACCTTCCGCTTCTGATGCGGGTTGAAGAGCGGTTTCTTGCGAGCATGCACCGTTAGATAGCTAGTTTCCACCAAAATTGCTAGCCCAATTAATAATATTAATAAGTCCATAATTCTTCTATTATAACACGAACCCTCGGGAAAGCCAAATATTTCTCTTTTTCCTCTTGACATTCTCCGCGAAGTATGCTACAATGGTTGTAGATGGGATAGGTTTCTGTGTTCTTAAACTACCAAAATCGCAAAAACCCAGCTAAGATTACCTATTCCGTACTTTATTAGGAAGGAAGTGTGTCAAGATGGCAAAGTTGAAGAGCGGAAGCCATCAGTTCGCAAATACTCATGGTGAGGAGCTGTGCCAGTTTTTCTATAGCGCGCAGCTCAAGTACGCCAAAGGCGAAATACCACCCGAACCGACCATCGACGGCGGTCATTCTATTGAGGTTATTACTGGCGACTGGATCTACATCGACCGCTGGTACGGCGGTGACCCGGTGGGCGGGCTGACTCTAATCAGCTTTGTGGGACGCCCCTGTTTCACCATGAGCTATCATGGGCGGGTAAAACCTTACGTCCACGACAAACCAGCCGTAGTAGAGTTCTTGATGGAGGCGCTGCTCCATGCCGACCCTCACATGCCCTGGCGCGGGCCGCAGCGTTACAGCCGGGGTGACTACCGGTATCGCAACCAACGGCAGCGCGGCGTGCGCGACTTTGAGGGCATCGAGACTATCACCTCTGTCCGCACTGGCGAAACGCTCTACAAGCTGTCTTACCAAGGCAATATCGTTGACCGCGACTAACTAGGCATCAATGCGCCTCGGCAGCCCGGGAGCCGAACCAGTTCATTTTCTCGCACTTCACCTTTTGCAGCAGCGGCCTCCCTATGAGGCCGCCTTTTCTATCTTCAAAACCATTCCAGAACGCATTCTTGCACAAGCTTCTCATCAACAACTAGCCGCAACGCAGCTTCTATCTCCATCTTATCACGCTTATGCTATTTTGTCAACCCCATTTTTCTGGGCATATTCACGATTTTCTTGGATGAGCTGCTGGTATTTCTTTACCAAATCATCTTGCTTCTCTAGGCGCGCTACGTCCATAGCTAAGTGATAGCGCGAAGCTTCGTTGAGACTCAGCATCTCAAACGGCGTTGTAGTACTGCCCCGCTCCAGGTAGCCATGCACCCGCACGCGGTTGCGATCGGCGTAACGATCCAAAATTCCCCTTAGAGTTTCCGGATAACCATGGAAGTTTGCAATGATCGGCTTCTTCTTGGTGAAGACTTCGTCAAATTCGGCTTGTTTCAGCTTGCGCTCAGCCACCCCGATCGCACCATAAGATAACGCAGAAATATTTACAAAACGATACTTCTTAGCCGGGATGTCTTGCTGCAAAATCTTAATTGCTGCCAAAGCCTCGCAGGAAACAATATCACCTACCCCCACCAAAATATAATCCGGGTCTTCATCAGAAGCGAAGTCCAATACCGTCACCCCGCCATTATGGAATTGCTGGTCAGCTAAGTGTGAATCAATCCAACGCGGCTGCTCGGTCTTATTAAAAGTGGCTAGATTAACCATGTTCTGGCTACGCATCATGTAGATAAAAGCGGCTTCGGCGGCAACATCGTCAATCGGGAAGAGACAGTTCGCTTTGTTACCAGGGTTCGCCAGCAGGAGAGAAATTAGCGCTGGAGCTTGATGCGTAAAACCATTATGATCTTGCCGCCAACAAGTACTAGTAGAAAGTAAGTTGGCCGAGGGGATCGGCTGGCGCCAACTCACCGCTTCAGACTGTTCCAAAAACTTAATATGCTGCACCACTTGCGCGGCAATGATCGTAAAGAAAGCTTCGTAGCTAGTCATAGCAGCCGGCTCGCCGTTCATTAAGTGCCCCACCATACAGGCAAACAAAGTATTCTCGGATAGCATCTCGATAATCCGCCCGTTTGCGCCCTCGGGTAGGTCCCAAGTTTTTTGTGGCAGCTCCCAAGCGCGCGTGGAAACTTCGTAAACCGCATCAAGCTTATTGCTAGTGGTCTCATCTGGGGAGAAAAGGTAAAAATCTGGGTGGCGGAGCATGTAGCTAGCCATCGCGGCGCCAATCCGCTTAGCCGGAGAAAATTTCTCTTGGCCGGGGTGTTCTACGACATCAATCATAATGTGAAACCTTTCTCCTTATCAAACAAATCTTCAAAATGATAGCTCTTGAGCCATTCTTCTAACATAGCTAACTCCGCCGAATCGGTTTTGGCCTCTGGCAACGGAATCTGATGCGCCAGATAATTTCCCGCTACCTTTTTGCCATGGACTTCTTTCGGGCCAGTGGCGCCTTTCTCGGTCTGCAAAATAATGAATGGGTGTGGCACCTGCGCCAGCTCACGCAACCGCCCCTGGAAAGCCTCCGGCGTATCGCCCTCGATCCAAAGCGGCGTATAGCCAAAGCCTCGTACTAGCTCTTTCAGCTCACGCTCCGACTTACGACCATACAAAGTTGGCGCGGAAATCTTGTAACCATTGAGATGCAAAATCGGAATTACCTTGCCATTATAGATATTACTACCCACCGTCTTGACTAGATTAAGTGAACTGAGGGCCGTAGCTGTTTCCAGCTCACCGTCGCCCAACATTACTGCGATAGTTTTTTCGGGATGGCCCAGTGCATAGCCATAAGCTGCGCCCAAGGCATAGCCTAGCTCACCACCTTCACAAATCACACCGGGCGTAAAGGGGCTGGCGTGCGACGGAAACCCACCCGGCCAAGAGAAGTTCCGGCAAATGTATTCGATACCTGCGAGGTCACGCGCGGCCTTAGGATCGACTTTCTCTAAATCCCCATCTAAGAAAAGATTCGCCTGTAGAGCCGGGAAACCATGCCCGGGCCCCAAAATAAAGTGAAAGTTATCGCATTCGCGCTGGCTGCACTCTGGCACGAAACCAGTATCTACTCGATGCGCCGGCCGTTTGGTGAGATTATCTAAAACTTCGGCAAACCGATCTTTTTGTGATTCTGACTTTTCTACTACTTGTTCTGGGCAGAAAAAACTTTTAAGATTGGCATAAGCTACATTAATACCATGACAAGTCCCCCAGTGGCCAAGCAAACGCGGCTTAATATCGTCAAAGGAAAGTTTCTTCCGCAACAAAAAGTTCTGCTGCAAGAAAAGTTGCGCCACCACCAAATAGTCACAAGCTCGCACTCGCCGCGCAATCCGCTGATATTCATTACCTCCGTCACTGTTCATGGTTTAATTATAGCATACTTTTACCAAGAAACCAGCGTTCGTGAAGCTATTTTTTCGCTGCTGGGGTGATTTTCTTCACCTTTACCATGGCGGCCCGCACTACATTACCATCATAGAGATACCCAGGACGCAAAGTCTCAGCGATCACTTCTACGTCTCCACCTTCATCTTCTACTGATACAGCTTCGTGGTAGTCAGGATTAAATTCCGTACCTTCCTGAGAGTTAATTTTAGCCAAATTTAGCGACTGCAAAGTCTTAGTAAAACTCTTTTCTAATGGCTTAAGCTGCTCAGGGTAGGCAGAAATCGCGCGGTCGATATCGTCAATCAAAGGCAAAAACTTCTCTACCGTAGCGTATTTTGCCACCGACATTGCCTGCGCTCGCTGCGCCTCGACTTGCTTGCGGTAATTCTCAAAATCTGCTCGCGTCCGCTGCAAATCATTCGTCAACTCGGTAATCTTCTCATCCGGAGTGGGCTCTAGCACTTCTTCTACCAGCTCGGCCATTTCCTGTTCATCTACTTTCTTGCTTTTCATAAACTCAAATCTCCTTTTGCTTTAGCGTAATGTTTCTTCTAGAATATTACCGGCATGGCGCACCAGCGACATCACCCGGCCGTAATTTTGCCGCGTTGGCCCCAGCACTCCAATATAACTATTGTCCGAATAGGGTGACCGGAACCGGCTAATAATTAACGAAACTTGCGAAGTCTTGCCGATCGGGTTCTCTTGGCCAATGAAAATATTCAGCGGCTGCCCCGGTGCAGCTTCGCGCAGCCATGGCTCGAGATTGTCTAGCAACTTTGCTACTGCCCGTACCCGCTCGCTATCCATAAATTCTGGCTGAGTAAAGAGCCGCGAGATGCCAGACATGTAGAGCTGGTCACCAATCGTGGCAATACCAAGATTCCCCGTCAGCTCTACTAGTGAATCTACCGCCCCACGAATGGCAAAGTCTGCCCGGGTCTGCGAATTGACCCGCACCTCGAGGGCACGATTAGCCCGCTCCGAAGAGCTAGTGTCGCGCGGAGTATTGATGGGTAGAGTATTCTCCGTAAAAGCCTCTGGATGCTCTGATAGCGCATTGACATAATACCGGTAGCCTGCGTCCGTCGGCACTCTCCCGGCCGAAGTATGCGGCTGAGCAATATAGCCCATAGCCTCGAGCTGTGCCATTTCCGCCCGCACCGTTGCCGACGACACCTGGAACAGCTTAGCCAAAGTCACACTCCCTACTGGAGCGGCCATCTCTGCGTATTCTTCAATAATGGCAAAGAGAATTCCTTCTTGGCGTTTCGTTAAACTCATACTTAGATTATAGCAAATTAGCACTCTAAATGCAATAGTGCTAATCTAGTAATTCTCCTAAAATTCTTATGGTAAAATAAAGTAGTGGAGGCTAAATCTCCATGGGTCCCTACGGAAGCAACTGAGATCATGCTCCAGCAACCTGCGGCGCCCTGATCTTAGGATCGTGGAGCTCTCCTGTGTCCCGGAATAAATCACCGGGGTGGAGGTTAGCATTCTTGCTAGGCTAAGGTCTATCAAGAGCATCAAGAGCTTCTCTTTCTATTTGCGATTGGCCTAACGCTGCCGGTCTTGTCAATAATGGCTCCCTCAGCAATGTCGGCTCCAACGGCTATTACTGGTCTAGTACGGCCAACAGTAGCACCAACGCTTACAACCTGAACTTCAATAGCGGCAATGTGAATCCGTCCAACAACAACAATCGCTACAACGGTTTCTCTGTGCGCTGTGTCGCCCCATTCCGATCCTAAAATATTAGCACTCCAAGCGGGGTGCTAATAGGTTTTGCGGGAATTTTTAACCGATTCTGGTAATGGCTTTGCGTTCTAAGGCCATTTTCCGGCTTTCTGGGGCGTTTTTGCAAAAAGAGCCGTACCACCAAGGTTTTGAGCAAAACTCGCTACAGCGGCTCTAGACAGGCTTAAACGCGAAATCGCGTAAATAAAACAAAATAGAGCGGAAAGATTTGACATCAATCAAAAAGTTTGTTAAAATGGAGTCATATTAGGTTTGATTACTCTTCAGTTTGGAGGGTAATCTTTATTTTGTAGTCTACCCCGAACT
>CAYMCF010000016.1:0-16081 GCA_964388975.1 uncultured Candidatus Saccharibacteria bacterium
ACTTATTAAGTTAAATCATAAAGATGAACTAATAACTTTTTACTTTTTGTAGTGTAGCCTTTTTGCAATACTATAATTAATATCATACAAAAACGACACCGTAAGGTGTACATACAATTCGCTACTCATAGTTAAACTATTTGTCGCAAACCGGGCCTTACGGTGCCGTTTACATGCGACAAAATAGCTAAATAAAACTTAACTATGATATTGAACCGAATTGTATGTACAAACTAATTATACCACAGATTTCGTTTATGCAAGAAAGTTTGCTCGCATAAATTTATACTAAAGTATGGATGAAGTTCCATAAATATCTTTTTCTTGGAGTGTCCGGAGGTTACGACCGAGGATTAAGTGCGCGAGACCCGTAACGACGGGTTCGAGCGACACGTCTCCAAGAAAAATGGTATTTATGGAACGGGGTCTGTATCATAAGTAAAACTCAGTTTTGCTAAACTTAACTAACTTATCTTGCGGCAAGTTAAAACATTTCCCGGGGGCATAAGTACGAATAGCCTGGAGGAATTGTAAAAGTTGTGGGCGGGTAGCAGAAATTTTGGCACGCAGAGTCCCGGCGCGGAGTAATTCTAGTGCCACTTGATCGTTTAAGTTTACAAACCAGCTACGCTGCCAAGGTTGGTCAGACGCCGGTAAAAGCTCTTGCACCAGGGCATCAATTTCTTTTTTGAGAGTTTTTTGCTGAAGCCACAGATCATAAAAGCTCATTTTGTATTTATCGCCATTTGCTTGTTCGTAGTCACTAAGTTTGGCACGCACGCGGTTACGTAGATAATGGTCTTCAGCGTTGGTAGGGTCTTGCCGGTAAGGAATCTTAAAAGTTGTGGCGTATTTTTGCAGAGCCTTTTTATCAAAAGGCAGATTATTTTGGAGCGGCTCTGGCATATGTTCCTTTTCTAGAAACGGCCGGTGGATTCCTGGTGTATCTAGCACTGCTAGTCCGCGCCAGCCAGTGCCACGCAGCAGATTAATCGCGATACTCTCTACTAAATCATCCAAATGGTGAGCGGTATAGATTGCGGCCGGGCAGTTTTCTTGGCTAACTTTTTTTAGAAAATCATAACGATATTCCCGGGCAACTTCTTCAGAAATATCCTCACCTAATTTTGCTTCGCCTAGAATAAAAGTTAAATCATGCTGCTGGCAATATTTCTGGACAAACGCCGCATCGGTGCAGGCAGACGGGCGTGTACCATGGTTAAAATGCGCCACGATTAGTTCATCGGATGAATCAAAACTAGAAACTTTTATATCACCAGATGAATATTCTTGTGTAGGCCCTAACTCACCGGACGCATTAAAATCCAGATCGGATATATCATGGGATGAATATTGCAATCTGGTAAAAATATCCAACATCACCATGGAGTCCACGCCGCCGGAAATTGCCAGAATCATCTTCATATGATATGATTATAACATATGGAATTAGAGAAGATTCGGAATTTCTGTATTATTGCGCATATCGACCATGGCAAATCCACTATCGCCGACCGCATGATGGAGCTGACCGGTACGGTTTCTACGCGCGAGATGAAATCGCAATTGCTAGACTCGATGGATTTGGAGCGGGAAAAGGGTATTACTATTAAGCTCGCGCCGGTGCAAATGCAGTGGAAAGGCTACCAGCTAAATCTGATTGATACTCCCGGGCATGTGGATTTTTCTTACGAAGTTTCGCGGTCGTTGCAGGCGGTAGAAACGGCGGTTTTGGTGGTAGATGCTACGCAGGGCATCCAGGCGCAGACTTTGGCAAATGTTTATTTGGCGCTGGAGCAAGACCTCTATATTATCCCGGTGATTAATAAAGTTGATTTGCCGGCGGCCGACGTGGAAAAAGTCACTGCGCAGATCGTGAATTTGTTAGGCTGTAAAGCCGAGGAAATTATCCCGGTATCCGCCAAAACTGGCTATAATATTGACAAAATTCTCGACTGTATTATTACGGCTGCACCAGCTCCGCGGGAAGTTCTAGAAGCGGGCGAGCAAACTGCGGAGGCGACGCGGGCTTTAATCTTTGATTCGTATTTTGATGATTATCGCGGCGTGGTGTTGTATGTGCGGGTGTTTGAAGGCGAGATCCCGAAGAATGCTGAGATCAAAATGATGGCCACGAGTACTAATGGCTTGGCGCTAGAGGTGGGAGCTTTGACGCCGAAGATGTCTCCGCACGAAAGTTTGCAAGAAGGAGAGATTGGTTATATTGTGACCAATCTCAAAACTACGCGCGAGGCTAAAGTAGGCGATACGGTGACGCTGGCCAAAACTCCGGCTTCCGCACCTTTGCCGGGCTACAAAAATGTCTTGCCGTTTGTTTACGCGGGCTTTTTCCCAGTTTCTAATGATCAATATCAAGACCTCAAGGATGCCGTAGAAAAGCTAGCCATGTCTGATTCGGCGATCGTCTTTGAGCCAGAAAATTCTCCGGTGCTGGGCTTTGGTTTGCGGATTGGCTTCTTGGGACTGTTGCATATGGATATTATTCGTGAACGGCTGGAACGGGAGTTTAATCTTGATCTGGTGATTACGAACCCTTCGACTAATTATGAAGTTACGCTGAGCGATGGTACTGATCTCGATATCCGTTCGGCGGCGGATTTACCAGATTTGTCGCAGATTGCTGAGATCCGCGAGCCTTGGGTGAAGGGAGAAATCATCCTGCCGCAAAATATGATTGGTGGCGTATTAAATCTTATCAACGAGAAACGCGGCCACCAGACTAATCTCAGCTATATCGAAGACCGCGCGGTGATTGACTTTGACGCGCCAATGGCAAATTTATTAACGGATTTTTACGATCAGCTAAAATCAGTTACCTCTGGCTATGCAAGCTTTAACTATGAGCTGGCGGATTATCGTGCCGAAGATTTAGTACGGCTAGACTTTTTAGTGGCGGGGAATCGAATTGATGCTTTAAGCCTAATGTGTCACCGCAGCGAAGCCGATGCACTTGGCCGCGAAATTACTAAAAAACTCAAAGCAGTCATCCCGCGGCAGAATTTTGAAGTAGCTTTGCAAGCGGCGATCGGCGCAAAGATTATTGCTCGCGAGACCATTGGTGCTTACCGCAAAGACGTGACGGTAAAAATCCATACTGGCGACCGCGACCGCAAAGCCAAGCTCCTAGAAAAACAGAAAAAGGGTAAAGCTCGTATGAAACGTTTTGGCAAAATTGATATCCCATCTGAAGCTTTTACGGTGATGTTGAAACGGGATTAATTTTTGTAGGTAGATTGTTTTATAAATATCTTTTTCTTGGAGTGTCCGGAGGTTACGACCGAGGATTAAGTGCGCGAGACCCGTAACGACGGGCTCGAGCGACACGTCTCCAAGAAAAATGGTATTTATGGAACGATGTGATACTGCTGCTGTATTATATGTTATAATGGAGTTATGAATCAGAATCAAAATACCCCACTTCAAAAACTTAAAACCTTTGGGGTGTATGCAACGATTGCGATGCTCATAGTTAGTGCAATTATTGCAATCTTCATGATTTTCTTTGGTACGGAGCGGACACTTTTGCAGGTTTTGGCAACGATGGCGATTTTGTATCTGACTACCCTGCTGTGTGCTAATAACGCTTCGCAGTTTGAGAGCCCTTATACTGTCACGCGAGTTTTGTCAATTGTGGCATTGATTATCAACATCTTCTGGTCCTTGCCTTGGATCTTGATCGTGTGGGGCTGTTTTGATTACGGTACGGCTGACATAGTTTGGCGGTTGGTTTGGACAGCGCTAAGCTTATCAGTATATTGTACGGTCATGTCAACGGCGTTACCAGCAGTGATTTACAATTTTAAGGGCTATCAGCGGGTGCAGCAGTTTATCCCGATGATGCTAGTGAGCTATATCTTCTTGAATGTAATTGTGGCGATTTGGACTTTTGATTATACTTCTACTTATGATTTGATTATGCGGCTAATTGCCGCTGAGGCGATTCTCTTGGTGGTGCAGTGGGCGGTGCCGGAAATTCTCATTCGTAACCAACGCCGGCAGATGACTACTCTGCAAATGCCGAATCCTGATAACCAAGTTAACCATCAATCCAGTAATCCGTCTGCGCAAAATTCAGCAAAGCCAAATATTAAGAATTCCGGTAAGGCAGAAAACCATTAGTAGTTTGTAGAGATTTCTGGTGATAGAAAAATCCCCCAGCCGAAGCTAGGGGAAGGCTGGTTTGCAAAAACTATGGTTCAGCTATTGTTGTTAGGTGGAGTTAATCGCAGTCAGCGATTTCGTCATATGCCCAGATATCCAGCAATGGCAGATTAGGATCGGCTTGCTTAATGGCTGCAGTGAGGGCGCCAATATAGCTTTGCAGCTTTTTGAGGCGCTTATCCCAAAGCTCGGCGTTCCGCTCCAGGTAAGCGTAGCAGTCGGCCAGAGTTTCTTCGGTGCCATTGGCCAAGATGCAGGGCCTATCCTCAAATGGGTGAGTGGCACGCACACACTCTTGATAGTGCGGGCATGTCCTCTGCTCCAGTGTCGGGGAATCGTCAGAGGGGATGAGTGTGGCTATTCGCTTACAATTGGCGGGCGGAGTAGCGTCGGCCGGCAGAACAATCATTTTATGCTCAGGGTCATCCGGATTGATATAGCCTGCATTAACTTTGGTAGGCAACATCGGCATAATAGTAGCAGTATGGCCAGGATCAATACAGAAGGCTCTCCCCTTGCATTGCTGCGGGAACGGTGCTTGCTGGCACCACTCCGCCACAAACCGGCCATAGCGGCAGGTGTGGGCGGTATGCGCCAGTTCCTTTCCACGTTTGCGCCACTCTTCAGCCGGCAGGTCGCTCATGCGCAGTTCGTCCAGAGCACTCCCCTGCCAGTCACACATGAAAATGTGTCCTTCCTGATGAAACTTCAGCAGCTCAGCTTCGCTGTAGTGGCCACTGTTAATTGCGGAAAGGCTAACATAATGTTGCAAGTCATCAATCGTGACGGTACGCAGCGCACATGCTGCCGCTGCTTCGATGGAGATTGCTCGGATTTTGCGCTCCTTGGCACGCATGTCGGTGCGGATATAGCGCAGGTTGCGCTGTCCCAGTACTACCAGCTCGTCAAAAGATGGCAAGGATACTTCGCTGGGGTCTCCATATGAGAAACTGGGGAACAGGCGACCGAGTAATTCTGGATCCTTCATGATAAGGTCCTCCGGCGTGGTGGTCTGATGCAGATTTTTCTGGTTCATAGTTTTACTCTCCTTTTGAAGTAGTCAGCGCAGCTCATTTCACGAACCAACACTGCTAAGGATGCTGCTAGGCAGCGATAAAGCGAGAACGAATAACGAATCTTCTAGCCATATCGCTACCGAGCAAAATCACTAAACAGAGAATTTAACTATTTTTAAGCTTATTTTAAGCTTTTGCAAATGAATTAGTAAAGAACCAAAGGGCAAACAGCCCTATACTCTAATTGTAGCACACTTCTTCTAAAAAGTCAATAGTAAAACCAGTTTTTGAAGATATTTACCAAGAAAAAGTCTCAGAATGTTGTATCTTTCACAACATTCCGGTTATAAAAACTACCAGACTGAGCCATTACTTAATTCATTGTAATTTTGTAGCATATATGTTTATTAGAAAAATTATTCTGCAACTTTATCAGTAGCGATCAATAAATGTTCAAAAAGTGCACTCACTGTAAGTGGACCTACTCCACCGATTTTGGGAGTGATGGCGGTAAGATCGCGGCGAGCGCGCACGTCATCACTGACATCACCTACTAAGATGCCGCCCTCGCTGGCTGTACCGGCATCTACTACTACGGCGCCGAGCTTGACCATCTCTGGCTGAATAAGATGTGGCACGCCAGTAGCACTTACGATAATATCATAATCTTTGAGGCCGGCTAGGTTGTTGTGATGGCCAAAAGCGGTAACATCATAGCCAGAACTGCGCCACATTTTTTCAAGCGGGCCGCCCACCAGCTTGCCATGCCCGACCAAGGCAATTTTGGCTTTTTCTAAGTCAATGTTATAGCCAGCCAGTAGCCAGTTGATGGCGGTGGCGGTAGCTGAATCATATTCGGCTTGCTTACCTAAGCCATCTACGTCTTTGGCTGGGGAAATTTGGTCTACTAATGTCGCAACGTCTGGCGCGCCCTCTAACGGTAACTGCACAATGATGCCCTGAATGTTAGGGTCGTGATTAGCTTCAGCAATCGCAGCTGCGATATCTTCGCGAAGCCAATCTTCCACTGCGACGCCGATATCCTCCCCGTAACGAGTCTTGAGCTGGATATATTTAAGAATAACTGGGCTGTTAGAATTGCGAATAATCGCAAGCTTGGGCTGGATGTGGCGTGCCTGAAGGCTGCGCACCAGATGGGCTTGATTGGCTTTAATATAGCCGGCGAGCTCAGCGCCGTTGAGTGATTTAGTTTTCATAAGGTATCTCCACTGGTTCTTGTTCTAGCGCATAGCCATATTTCTCGGCAATCGCGCCAATAATTTCTGCGCGTGCGGCGGCGAGATCAGCATAGCTTTTGGCATTTTCATTAATCAAGACCAAAGCTGCCTTATCGCTTACGCGTACACCGCGCATAGCTTTGCCCTTAAAGCCACATTGTTCAATGAGCCAGCCAGCGTTAATTTTGCCGCCGCCCTCTGTATCGCGCCAAAGTGGGATATTTTGTAGTTCGGCCTGATCAGCTGCGGCTTTGTCAAGATAAATATTTTTAAAGAAGCTACCAGCGCTAGCGATATATTTTGGATCGGGCAGCTTATCGCTGCGAATTTCGCTTACTATCTGGCGGATGTTTAGGGGAGAAAAATCAGTTTCTTGATGCTCATCAATGTAGCGCTGCAAGCTATTGTAGAATGGCGGTTGTAGGGGTTGCTTGTGAAGTTTTACGGTTACTGCAGTAATGATGAATCTTCCAGCATCGGCGCCATGATTAAAACGGGTATGGCGGTAACCTAATTGCATTTCGGCCTTAGGGATGGTAATGATTTTTTGCGTAACGGTATCATAAGCTTCGACTGATTCAATCACCTGAGCAATATCTTGCCCGTAAGCGCCAATGTTTTGGACCGGCGCTGCACCCAAAGTGCCGGGGATAGCACTCATGGCCTCGATGCCAGAATAACCTAGCTCGCAGGCGTATTTTACAAAATCATCCCAGATTTCACCAGCCATACCTTTCAGGATTAGAGTATCATTATCTTGCTGAATGACTTTAATACCGCGCAGGCGGTTTAGAACAATCACTCCTGGGAAACCTTCATCACGACCAATTGTATTAGCACCACTGCCCATTACCCAAACCGGTAAATTTCGCTGCGCTGCAAAATCATAGGCTTCTTGTAGTTCACTAGGCGTAGTTACTTCTACTACATAGCGCGCTGGGCCACCTAACCGCATAGTAGTCAGCTTGGCAATGGGAACATTTTTGCGAATTTGCATATATATTATTATAGCACATTAAGATATGTCTGGAGAATGATAGTAGAACATATTTTTGTAAGAAAAATAGGCTTGGCAAAGTACAAAAACTCAAGTATAATAAAAGAGTCTAAACTTTTGTATAATTTATCGTTAAGTATTATTGTACTTCACTGTTAGAATGGCATCACGAGACCATTAGTGAAGTGCTCAGCGCTGAACGATAGGTACAAAGGTTTAGACACCCCTCGTGGTGCCATTTTTGTGTATCAAGTATTTTACATGAAAGTGATATGCTACTAAATAACTAACTTTTTCTTCTTAGTTAATGGAGTTTTTACAAATACAAGTTGGTGCATATTTGTAAAAATGATTAGCTAGAGGAAAAGTTAAGTAAAAAGATTATTATGGAATAAGCAACATAGTAAGCTATGTAGTGTATTTTTGATGCTAAGATACTTCCTCTATTACTTATTATTTACACAAAAATGGCTCTACTTGGAAGCAATAAGAAACCTAAGGAGGGCAATGATGCAAAGAAGCCATATTAAGTTTAAGCTATATAGGTTATCTAAAATGATACCTATATTTTGTATGTTAACTTTCTTGGGTATATTAAGTTATGCTTTTAGTGTCGGCACAATCTTTAACTACGTCGAGCAAACCTATGCCGAAGGGGAATCTGCTCAATCTGGTACGGTTACTCCTCAAGCTACCATCAGCATCAAACCTTCCGAAGGGCAATATGGTGCAGGAGTAGATTCTACTACCGTAGTAGGTAGTATGGGTATGGCTTATCGTAGCCATGATGTCACAGTGCATGCTCAAGACGTTACTAAATATAGTCTTAATATCTCCTATGCGGATGGTAAGGATGCGCTCAGGCTAGAAGGCGGCAGTACCTACTTTGCTAATGTGGCTAGTACTGGCCAAACCCCATCCACCATGAAAGATAATACCTGGGGATTTGCCTGGGGAGAAACTACCGAAGCAGAAGATGAGATGACTTACTACGTCATGCCCCAATATGGTAGTATTGGTACTGATCTAGCTGGAGGGCTCTTAGCTAGTGAGAATACTTATAATGAAGACTTTACTAAGAAACTAGTCTTTGGGGCTAAGTTTGGTACCCAAAACGAACCTGGACACTACAAAACTGCAGTTATCTTGTCTTTAGCCGCCAATGCCCAAGAAGTAGTCACTACCCTAGATGATTTACGCTACATGCAGGATATGACACCAGAAGTATGTGCCTCTACAAAAGCCGGAGAAAACGCTACCCTACAAGATAAGCGTGATGGTAGTGAATATGTAGTACAGAAACTAGAGGATGGTAATTGTTGGATGCTCCAAAACCTCAAGCTGACTAAAGAAGGCATCGAAAGCTGGAAAGCTCAGTACCCAGATACGGAGAATAATGTAAAACTCTCTAGCAAGTATTCTAATGTAGCGAGTGATAGTACCTTCTCTATGCCGACTACTATTGCTTCCTTAAGCTCTGGTAATGCAAGCCAGTTTGGCAATAGTTCTAACTACAATACAACTGCGCAAATCTATAATGGTGGTAGTAAAGATACTAAGTGGCAAGAAGGCTATGGTGCCTACTACAACTGGTACGCTGCTACTGCCGGTACCGGTAACGCTTCCGTAACTGTTGATGGGCAAGATGTGGATGCTAGTATTTGCCCAAAAGGCTGGCGGCTACCAACTTCTAATAAAACTTCCACTACCGCTACTGGATATAATTATAGCTTCAACAAATTAGTCATTGATCCACTTACCGGCAAACCGTATGCAACTAGTAATGATGCTAACTACAAAGCTAATGCTTGGAAATCTGCTAATTACACTAACGCTACTCTTGGTCTGACTAATGCTTCTGGTGCGGTCTTAAGTAACGGCTTCTTCCCGGCTGCCGGAAGTGTCGACAGTGGCTCCCTCAGCATTGTCGGCTCCGGCGGGCGTTATTGGTCTAGTACGGCTTACGGTGGTAATATCGCTTACTTCCTGGGCTTATATACCAACAATGTGTATCCGTCCGGCAACGGCGCTCACCAGCGCTACTACGGTCTCTCTGTGCGCTGTGTGGCCAAACAAGGCTTTGGCGATATTACCAAGATGCAAGAAATGACTCCGGAAATTTGCAATAAGGCTGATATTGGCGTCAGCAAGGTGCTCATTGATACACGCGGAGGTGGCTATACGAATAGCGGTACCGCTAATAGCTATCTAGTACAGAAGTTAGAAGATGGTAATTGTTGGATGGTGCAGAACCTCAAATTAGATTTAGATTCAGTAGATAAGCTCACTTCTGCCGATTCGGCAGTTTCCACGAGCTGGCCAGACACTAATGCCTTAAGCACGCTGAATGCGACTTTTACCAATGCTGATACTGCTCCATATTACAATAATAACCCATCCCAGCTAAGCAGCAAGTATCAGGAAAAATTTGGTTACTATTATAATTGGTGCGCAGTTACGGCAGGAAGTTGCGAAGCGGCTGCATCTGGAAGTGAGGCTTCTGCTAGTATATGCCCGAAGGGCTGGCGTTTGCCGACCGCTAATAAGACTAGCAGTGCGGCGGAATACAAGTATAGCTATGATAAATTGGCTACTGTTAAAAGTGCTTGGTATGCTGGTGGCACTAACGGTTTTAGTGATACTCAGCTTGGGCTAACGGATGCTTCGGGGTACCTTTTGAGTGGCGGGTTCTTCCCGGCAGCTGGTCAAATGGATAATAATTCACTAAAAAATGTTGGTTCCAATGGTAACTATTGGTCTAGTACAGCTGGCTCCACTGGTGGCGGCGCATTAACTAGGGTGATTGGGCTTGGTTCTTATGCGTATTATTTGGGATTCTCAAGTAGCAGTATTAGTGCAACGGGGTATATGAACCGCGGCTATGGTTTTCCTGTGCGTTGTGTCGCCCCAGCCAGCTAGAATTCAAACTATGGAGTTGAGCCTTGAGTGCGAGTCGAGGCTCAACTTTCCCAAAAAACAAAAAATCAATCAGAGCAGCTAGATTACATAATTTAATAGTTTATGCAATCTTCGGCTTGCCCGCACGCGAAATATTGGAATTTTGTGTGCGCCAATTTGGAAAAATTTTGCATTTTCCTATTGACATAACCGTATTGTAAGGTAAAATATAATTAGATTTGTAGTTTAGTGTTTACTATCTTTCTCGTTGATATGAATATCAATATCGAAGATAGTAACACTATTTTTATGGTTCGTAGTTGCTTTACGGTTTAGTAACTTCTGAACCAGCTGTATTATTAAATTTTTTATTAGCATAAAAGTCCTTTCTGGAATTTTAGAGGTTTTTATTTATTTAATAAATAGCCAAGCCTAATCTCCACACCCTTACCTTGCTCAATATGTACAAGCCCTTAGCTGCTCTGCCTCGAGTGTAGCATATTTTAAGCAAAACTGCCAAGCATGTCCGGAAATAAAAGTCTAAAGGCGTAGAACTTATAATGTAGCTTACAAAAATATTAGCACCCATCCTAGGCGCTAATATTTATAGAATCGGAATGGGGCGACACAGCGCACAGAGTTGCCGTTGTAGCGGTTGTTGTTGTTGGACGGATTCACATTGCTGCTATTGAAGTTCAGGTTGTAAGCGTTGTTGCTATCGTTGGCCGTACTAGACCAATAACGCCCGTTGGAGCCGACATTGCTGAGGGAGCCATTGTTGACATAACCGGCAAGATTAAACCGCACAAGCCAAAGAAATTCTTTTCTTTCTAGCCAAACCGTAGCTCAGCTAGATATCCTAACCTACGTGCAAGTGGTTTATGGTTGTACATAGGAGAATTTCACGATTCTAGATTGGGGCACCGCAGGTTGCTGGAGCATGATCTCAGTTGCTTCCGTAGGAGCCCATGGAGTTTTATTCTCCATGAAAATATTGTACCACTTTTATCCATTCACCGCCGTCACCGTTACGCTCGTAGAATAAGTCCCATTGGGGATACTAGGAGATACCGCTATCGCGATACCAAAGCTACTAGTAATAGCTGCACCGTCTGCCGCTATAGCATCAGTATAATAATATTTGCTTGGAGTAGTCTTAATCGGATCATAAGTTTTATTATTCTCTGTATCTACATTACCGCTATAGATACCCCAAGCACTAATACCTTTCTCAATGGCTTGAGTAGTAGTTACCGTAGGAATACCAGTATTATCGGGCTGAGTAGCATCAAGCAGGGAAGTTTGTGCAGCAGATAGTAATAACTTATAAGGATTATTACTAGATACGGTAGCGGTAATATTATCTTCCAATACTTTCGTATAATCTACTTCACCGTATAGGCTAGTTACCGCATCGATACTAATGGTCGGGCCGACATGGACAGCTACATCGGTGTGGCGTTCGTCGGTAGGCGGGATGGGGTCACTATGGATGGCGGGGTTGGCGAGGCAGCGGACTGAATAGCCATTGTAACGGTCGTTGGCGGGGGCTGGGTCTACAATAGTATAGTTGAAGGCTAAGTTGTATGCGAGATTATTATCGTAGGCTGTGCTAGACCAATAATGTCCAATAGAGCCAGCGCTGACGCCGATAGAACCGTTGACTATAGAGCCAGCAGCCGAGAAGAACCCGCCGCTAAGAAGGTACCCGGAAGAATTAGCCAAATTTAGTTCAACATTGGTATAGGTTTTATCAAGCCATCTATCTCCAAGTACTGTTTCTCCGGTGAGCTGGTCAATAGTTAATTTATTGAAGCTATACTCATATTCAACGGTACTAGAAGATTTTTTAGAAGTAGGTAACCTCCAGCCTTTGGGGCAAATACTATAATCCACATCTGTGCCATTAGCAATTACGGAAGTATTACCCATACCAGCAGTAGCGGCATACCAATTATAGTATGCACCGTAACCTTTTTGTCGGCCGTTAGCGGTTTCACTGGGATTGTAGATTTGAGCGGTTGTATTATAATGAGAATTAGTACCAAACTGGCTAGTGCTGCCAGAGTTTAGTGAAGAGATTGTCATTGGCATTGTAAAAGTGCTATCATCAGCAACATTAGAATACTTGCTAGATAATTTGATGTTATTCTCGCTATCAATATGAGATTTTTTCCACTCCTCAATACCTTCTCTGGTAAGCTTGAGGTTCTGCAGCATCCAACAGTTACCATCAGTTAGTTTTTGTATATAATATTCACTACCGTCTCGTACATCTTGCAGTTTTTTACCGTAGCCAACATCAGTGTTATTACATATTTCCGTAGTCATTTCTTGCATGGTACTAATATCTTCTATTATCCGCCATTCTTCAATTCCTGTTGCCGCATTCGCTTTTTCCGGAATCGAATAGAAACTTAATTCTACATAACTTACACTTAATAAACTTAAAAAAGTTATTACACCAACAACTTTTACTTTGCTTTTGCGTATTTTTAGCATCATTTCCTCCATTTTGTAGTTATTTACCTAGACGCCAAATTTGAGTTATCAAAAAAGTAGCGGTCGCACAAGGTTTCATAATTATCTTATAAGAGTTCGTTTCCCGGCTGGAGCGGGTCCGATTCTTTAGATGAGGAGAGCTCCACCGGAACTCGTTAAGGTAATTATGAAACTAAAGTACGTGTGTATCACCTTAACTTTTACCATAACAAAAATGGCACCACGAGGTGTTTACACAATTTGCCATTCGGTCTATTGACTTCATAGAAAACCGGCCCTCATGATGCCATTAAAACCATGAAATCAATAAAACAAAAATACATTTTTGCGATAACAAATTGTGTAAACAATTCTATTATATCATAAGTTTTAGTTTTTAGTTGAAAATTAAAACAAAAGTATTATATAAGTGAGTTGGGAGGGGCCAGCTTTTCTAAAGAAAAGCCTCGACCGCAGTCGTAGCGTCTAAAAAGAAAGCGAGCTTTCTTTTTGACTACCGCCACTCCTGCGTGACGAACCAGTGTTGATTCAAGTCGCCTACATAATAAAAATAAGTCCAAATGGACTTCTTTTTATTATGGTGAGTTGGGAGGGACTCGAACCCTCGACACTCTGCTTAAGAGGCAGATGCTCTAACCAGCTGAGCTACCAACCCAAGTTATTTTACTTTTTCATTATATCACTTCTTTTGTAAAAAATAAAGAGGGAATTTTGTAAAAATGGTCCACCTCCCAAACAAGTTGTACAACTAGGCAGTTGCTTTGGTATGATTATAGCATATCATAGTAAGATCAGGGCAAGCATTAGTATAGCCCTCTAAGCTTTGGAGAAACTCAATTGGTGTCATATTTCCTAGTCTGCTATGTGGTCTATAGGTATTGTAGTCTAGGCAATCTTCTTCGCAAAAAGCGGTTAGTTCTTCTATAGTATGACTACTTGTAGTCATACGCTTATATCTATACTTATCTACGCCATGAGGACGTTCTATACGCCCATTGAGATGTGGTGAACTAGGTGGTATAGTTCTGATGCCAATATTATGCTTGATGCACCATCTTTCTGGTAAAGACAGTGGTGGATCCTTAGTAATATCGGTTCTGAGTTTCTTGTTAGTAAATTCGCTACCGTTATCGGTCTGTATAAGTTGTATATCAAAGGCAGGCTTATAGAATCTGATGGCTGCTTCTAGGAACTTTACAGTCGTATTAACGTTATAATCCTCAAATATCAGCTTGAACTTTATTCTGGTACAGCAATCTATGATATCATATTGATAAGCCGAGTGTTTCCAATGCTTAACATCCATTTGCATAACTTCACCCGGCTTATATGGATAATCATCTAGCCTACGGCTCTTACGAGCCTTTTTCTTACGCTTTTCTAATAATCCAGCTCGGAAGAGAATATTATGTACGCCATGCGGTGATATTCTTACATTGTAATCTCGTGATAGAATTACACTCAAGGCATTCTCACTATAGCCTAAGCCTAGCCTAAGCTGTACTACTAGACTAACCGTCTCCTCATCCGGGTCTTTCTTATGAGAGTGCGGAGTTTTCTTCAGGTCCATGAGACTAGTTAAAGTTCTACCGTCTTCTTTCCAACGCTTATACCAGAAATTGTAAGTACTTCTAGGTATACCATTCTTTCTACAGAACTCACTTACACTGCTGCATCTTCTTGCTTCATTAAACCAAGCTAGCCTAATTCTAGCAGCATAAATCTGCTTTTGTTTATCGCTCATTTGCCTAACTCCCATACTTAACATCCTTTCCTTATTGTATTACTTTTCTACGGCAAGTTGTCCAAGATGTTTGGGAGGTGGATAGAATTTTGTAAAAATCCGAAATAAAAATCCCCCAAAATATTCACAACTTGGCAGATTTTACAAGACCCCTTATTCCTATTTACGGTCTTTAATATATTTCTCCCACCACTTGCTAAAACCTTCCACTGATTTGTAATATTCTAAGAATTCATCGCTATCGGCGTCTAGAAAAGTGACTAACTTTCCTTCACGATAGAGCGCTACCGAAGGATAATATTTCAATTCCCCCACTAAGCCGGATTTGCGTGCGCTGGTAAAATTGATTTTTTCTAAACTAAGGTGATTTTGCTCGCTAAAATCTTTTACCACTTGCTCAAAATCGGCGGAAGTTTGGCAAGCAGGCTGCCAAATTAGTAGAGCAAAAGAAGTTTTATCATTAATTAATTGTTGCAACCCCGCAGTATCTATATCATGGAAACCGGTATCCTCGTAATATTGTGGTGATAAGCTAAACTTTTGTGGCCAGCACAAAATCACCGCAACAATAATTAATGCTACTATGGCAACACTACCTAGAATAATACCGATAATTTGAGCGCGTTTCATTTTACCTCGTGCAAAGTGGAAAAGTCAATTTCATGGTAAGGTACTTTCCAGAAATCATAAACCGTTTCGCCATTGCGAGTGGTTTTTACTTCTACATTGTGTTGGCCGTCGTAATACCAGTATCCGCCTACATTATAGATTTTATCAGCATCCCAGCCCAGCTTCACCAACAAATCTTTGGTCATGCCGGCATAGCCCCCGCCACCACACATCAAGAAAATAGTTTTGTCTTTGGGAAATAATCCTTCCAAAATATCCATAGACTCGGTATAATTAGCAGTAACTTTGCCATCTTGGCCTTGGGTGAATAAAGTCTTACCAGTGTAAGTATCGCCTACTTCGCTGGGCAAGCCGGTAACATTAATTAAGTACGGATAAGGCGCCACCTCAAAACCTTCTACAAAACCAGAAAGATAAGAATCGCCGCCAATGGCTTCGTAATTGCCGGGATCCTTGAGCATGCGCATATCGCGATATACCGCATCAGGGCGGTGCAGATAATTATCAATGGTAGATTCATTAATGTTTTTGTCAATGCCAAACTCGCCGCGCAAACCTTCGGATTTTTCTGGTGCAGGTAGTTCAGCGATCATCGTAGTATCGGAATTGTTTTGATTGCGATATTGCAAGAAAATCGTCCAGCCTACGCCACCGACCAGCATCACAAGCAAAGTGATAGCGATAATTAAACCAGTGCGGGGCAGAGTTTTTGCATTTTCCATAAAATCTCCAAAATCTTAATTTTATTATATCATACCTCGTAGGGATATTTAGGTTTAAGTTCTATCAAAAAAGACTCACATGAGCCGTATATCCGAAAATGGTACGCCCGATAGGAGTCGAACCTACGACACCTGGTACCGGAAACCAGTGC
>CAYMCF010000017.1:0-15414 GCA_964388975.1 uncultured Candidatus Saccharibacteria bacterium
GGGGCTGAGCCGCTCGTCCTCCTCGTAAGTCCGGATCCTCTTCGAAAAAGGTATTCGTATGATATTACTTTACTCGTTGATTAATCTCCCAAAATCCATTCAACTTATGCTATAATAGAGAAAATAGGAGAAAATGATGCGAGTGGACGAAGAATTTATGCAAGCGGTAGGGCTGAGCGATATGCCAGCAGAAGAGAAGCGGGCTTTCATGCAGCATGCCGAGGAAGAGCTAGAAGTGCGTGTAGGGCAAGCGATCGGCGTCGATTTGACAGATGAGCAGATGATGGAATTTGAACAGATCGAAGATATTGACCAAGCCGCCATTTGGCTGAACCAAAACGCCCCTAACTTCCGGGATACGATCGCTCACGTCTATAATGCCTTTAAGCAAGAATTAATCAACGAACGCCAGAAAATTTTAAGCTAGCGCTTCTTTCCGTAGCCGTTCATAAAGGCTTTCGCATCCATTGGCTTTTTCCCCTCGGGCTGAAGCTCGTCTACGGCCACGAAATTGCGGTCGGCGCATTTGATCATCAGCGGGGAAGTTAAGCTACCGATAATGGAGGGGTCGCAAACAATTTCGGTCGCATCTACTAGATGAGCTTTGAGAATAATACACTTTTTGCCAAAAAACTCATATTTTGGCTTCGGAAAGCCTTGATAGGCTATAATTTGTCGGAAAATTTCTTTAGCGGAGTAGTGGCTTGGCTGTAGATCAGAAAGCTCCTTGGTTAATTTGGTAGTAAAGGTGGCTGTGGCTGCATTTTGCGGAGTGGGCTGCAGCTCGCGGATCTCTGCCAGATGTGCTACCAGCCAGTCTGCGCCCTGTTCAGCTAAAGCTTGGTAGATCTTTTCTTTGTCGAGTGGTAGATTCTCAAGAGTTGCTTGATGGTAAATTGGCCCAGCGTCCATCTTGCGTGCTAACTTCATGATCGAGTAGCTAAAATCGCAGTCGCCAGCTAGAATGGCGCTTTCGATCGGGGAAGCTCCGCGGTATTTCGGCAAGAGGGAAGGGTGCAAGTTCAAAATGCCTTCTGGCTCGAATAGTTTTAACAAATCCGACTTAATCATCACACCAAAAGACGCCAAAATTCCGTAAGCTTCTGGGTGGGTTTGCTTGAGCTGCGCAGCCTCGGCTAAGTCTTCCGGCCGGTGAGCCTGGAAGAGGATTTCTACTTTATCCTGCATTGTCGCCAGCGTGTATTCGGCCAGCATGCCATTACCAAAAAAGATTACTTGCGGCTTGGCCATATTACTCCTCTGGGAACAAGTCGGGGTTATTTTTGATTTCTTGTTCATAATCTGCTACTGGTTTCAGGTCGCCATTCGCGTCCATACGGTAAAATGCCTTAGGGTCATCTTTGATATGATCGATGAAGAGGATGCCGTCTAGATGGTCAATCTCGTGCAATAGAGTCCGCGCCAAGTAGCCAGTAGCCTTGAGACGCACCTCGGTACCGTCCTCTAGCAAAGCTTTTACCTTGACTTTATAAGGGCGGCTGACTAAGCCGTAAATTTCTGGCACCGACAAACAGCCCTCTTGATCGGTCTGAGGCTTGCCTTCAGTCCGAATCACTTCCGGGTTAATCAGGGCGGTAAAATTCTGATTGTCCTTATTATCGAGGTCATCGCGCACAATAATGATTCGTTGGTTCTCGCCCATTTGTGGGGCTGCCATTGCCGCCGAGAGCTCATAGGGGTGCTGAGCCTCCCAAGCCAGGGATGCTGCACGCATATCAGCAATAATGCTGCGAGTTTCGTCGGTAATCTCGCGTACACGCGCGGACTTTTGCCGCAAACGCGGGTCGGGAGTGGTAATTAACTTTCTCATTAGTTATATTATAGCATATTTATCTCAAATCTTACAATAACGAGGGCGGATCTAATACTAGTGAGTATTGCGAATTTCCGGCAAAGGGTAGCAGGGCTTGCCGCAGCCGCTCGCGAGAAGTGGATTTGATAATAATTTGCCAGGTAAACCCGCGCCCAGTCCGCTCGTGGAAAGCCGGCATGGGCGGAGATACCATCAGCTCAGTATTTTGGCTGAGCGATGTATAAGCTTGACGGATTTTCGCAAGGGTGGTCTTTTCAGTTTTGTAGGTAATACTAAGGCGTGCCAGATAGGTAAAAGGCGGCATTTGTTGTTCGCGGCGGTGCTGGAGCAGATATTCGGCAAATTTTGGGAAATCTGCGGTCATAGCTGCCTGGATCACCGGGTGCTCGGGTTGGTAGGACTGGATAATCACTTCTGCGGTGTCTAGGTGTCCACGTCCTACTCGGCCGATCACCTGGGTGAGTAGCTCAAAAGTGCGCTCTTCGGCAGCAAAATCTGGCAAAGCCAGCCCGGCATCGGCCTGCACGATGCCTACGGTGGCTAAATGTGGTAGATCTAGCCCGCGCGCCAGCGTTTGCGTGCCAATCAAAATATCAATCTCCCCAGCTTTCACCTCGTCGTAGAGGCTAGCCAAGCCGTCGGTTTTTTTATTATCCCCGTCAAAACGGGCAATTTTGGCCTTTGGGAAAAGCTGTCTGAGTTCTGATTCGAGCAATTTTGTACCAAAGCCTTTATGAATAATGCCAGGATGCTGACAATTCGGGCAGCTAGACGGGACCTTTTCGCTATGCCCGCAGATATGGCAGACCAAGGTATAATCATCCGCGTGCAGCGTCATCGGCATATAACATTCTGGGCAGAGCGCCTGCCAGCCGCACTTTTCGCAAATCGTGAGTGGTGCCGACCCCCGCCGATTATGAAAAACCAGCGTTTGATGTTTAGCCTGAATATTATTCTCGATAGATGTCAATAGAGGAGTGGAAAAATAGCGATTTTTGCCAAATTCATCGCGCTTACGCAGGTCTACCAGCTTCACTTGTGCTGTAATGGCAGTAGCTTTGGCCTTTTGGCGGAGCTCGACTAGGGTATTCTTAGACTGTGCTAGGTGGTAATCTACGATATTGGGAGTGGCGGTGCCCAGAATACAAGGGCATTTTTGGTTACTCGCGATAAAGCTAGCTAGCCGGAGCGCCGAGTAGCGGGGCGGATTTTCTTGATAATAGGCTCCCTCGTGCGCTTCATCAATAATAATTAAGCCTAGATCTGCCACTGGCGCCAAGAGGGCAGAGCGCGGGCCGATAATGATTCTCGGGATATCGGTAGTGAGGATATCTAGCCAGAGCTGGCGTCGTGCCGCCAGGGTTTGTTGGGAGTGCAGCAGAACCACCCGCTCACCAAAAGTTTGCTCAAAAATTTGCACTAGCTGGCTGGTTAGGGCGATCTCTGGCACTAGCAAAATCACTGATTTTTGCGCCTGCAAAGTCTCCGCAGTCATCTGAAGGTAGATGTTGGTCTTACCACTCCCGGTTACGCCGCGCAGGAGGCGGGTGGCGCCAGGGGCAGCTTGGAGCTGAGCGAGGGCGGTTTTTTGAGCAGAGTTCAGGGGAATTAAGGGGATCTTGAGCTGGGAGGCCTTAACTACTGGCGTAAGTTTTGAGGCAGTCTTAGCGGCTTTTGGGGTAGTTTTTGAAGTAATATCTTTAGTCTGGCTTTCTGAAGTAGCGGTAGTTTCGGGGTCTTTTTGAGTGATTTTTGGCGTATCTAGAGGCTCAGGAAGGCCTTTCTTAGGCTTAAGCGCTATGGTACGGCTTTTTGGAGGCAAAACCTCACCAGTGGCCGGAAAATAGCCTCTCAGGGCATTTCGGGCGGTGAGACCAGCGGGAATCATTAAGTTTGCCACGCTCGGCAGGGCGGTGAGGTAATATTTGCTTAGCCAAGCAGTTGCTTTGAGCAGATGCTCCGGAATAGGGGTGGGAATGAGTACTTTTGTGATGGGCTTAGTGGGGAAATCAACCTTTTTAACAGCTTTCCAGACTAGGCCAGTGACAGTTTTGCGGCCGAGCGGTATCAGCACCACTTGCCCAGGGCGCAATTTTTCTTCAGAACGGTAGGTCAAAGCCCCGCCATCACTACGGTAGACCTCAGTTGGTATTACCTCAAAAAACATACCTTCATTATAGCATAAAATCTTCCTCAATCTGTGCTATAATAAGGGTATGAATTTTGTCGAGCTTACCCAGTCGGAGGTGCAAAAATTAGATTTTGCCTGTAATAATTTTTTGCAATCTTGGGAGATGTATCAGCGCTACCAGGCCTTAGGGCGTGAGAGCTATTTTATGGGGTTAAAAGATGCTCAGGGGCAAGTTTTGGCGGCGGGGTTACTCTTGGCGCGGCCTTGGCATTTTGGGAAGAAAGTTTTCCGGGTGGCCGGGGGCTGGCTGATGGATTATGAACACCAAAATTACTCAGAGGTTTTAGCAGAAATTACCGCACAGGCGCGGGCATTTTGCCGGCGGAAACAGGGCATTGCTCTTGAGATTGCGCCGAATCTGCTAGCGCAGCCGCGTGATGCGCATAACCAAATTATTGAGGGTAAAGATAATTTGGCGGTCAAAACTACTCTGGAACAGTTAGGTTATAAATATCTGGGTGAATATGAACAGGTAAAGTGGACTTTTGTAAAAGATTTGCAAGGTGAGCAGCCCGAGGAAATGTTTAAAAGCTTTCGGACTGATCACCGCCAGCGGATCCATCGAGCGGAGCGGGAACAGGTGCGGATTCGGGAGCTGGCAGAGGATGAATTGCAGGTGCTCAAAGATATTGCTGCCGAAGCCGGGGAGCGCCATGGCTTCCAAGATCCAGATCTGGAATACTATCGCTCTATGAAACAAGCTTTTGGTTCAAAGGTGAAGTTTGTAGTGGCGGAAATCCCCACCGAACGCTTAGAAAATGAGGGGAATTCCACTAAAAATGACCAACGGTCAGTTTCTGCTAAGTCTGGAACCGCGAAACCTTACACTCCGCTAGCAGCGGCGATGTTTGTGAATGATGGCCGAGAAATGGTCTACCTCTATAGCGGCTCAGTGCGAAAATTACAAAAATATGGCGGTGCGCATCTGATTCAGTGGCAGATGTTGCAAGAAGCTCTGCAGTCGGGCTGTCAGAAATACAATTTCTACGGAGTGTACCCGGTGGAGGGGAATGGCGTATATAATTTTAAGCTGGGCTTCCGCGGGCGAGTGGAGGAGCTATTAGGTACTTTTATCTTGCCGATTGGTTTCCTGGGTAAGCTCTACGTGGGGCGGCTTAAGCCTCGGACTTACGGGCAGATTCACTAGTCTTAGGGTTCGCTAATCCGCGCCGCCTTAACGAGCCAGAGCGTATAGCGCGTGCTATAATTTTTGGCAAAATGCTTGACATTACCGCAAAGTAAGGTACAATTAAATTAGGTTTGGTTTAGCTTTTGTTAATGTTGATTTTTATCTCAACGTTAACAAAGCTAATTTTTTGTTTAACGATTACCGGCTTGCGGTTGAGCAATTTAGTAATCGCAAAAGAAAGCAGCTTTTTGAGCATGATCCTCCTTATCCAAGCCTAACTCCACACCCAACTGTACTTAATGCCTAGCTGCTCTGGCTACAGCTTGAGTGTAGCATATTTCGTGCGCAATTAACAAGCACTAGAGGGAAGAAAGTTTTGAGAGCTGATCATTGCTGTAAACATTAGCTACTTGATTGTCATTCTCACAACATTTTCGTTGTAAAAATTACTTGTTTTTCCTAAGAACTGGAGTATAATGAGGAAAAGAGAGGAAATATGCTAGACATTTTTATTACATCGCGAGTACGGCGGAAAATTGTGGTGGTGTTTGCTAAATATCCAGATTTTAAGACGCATGTGCGGGCCTTGTCGAAGTTAATCAAGGAGGATCCGGGCAATATTCAGCGTGAGCTACAGCGTTTGGAGCGTGGCGGCTTCTTGATTATGTCACAAAAAGGCAATACGCGGATTTATCAGATGAACAAGCAGTTCCCATTGCTTAAAGAGCTGCAAGGCATGGTGATTAAGTCGCAGCAGCTTGCCAAAACCAACAAAATTGACCGCACTATCGGGTAAATCAGCGTGGCTGGTGGAATTTTTCAGCAGTTGCTAGAGGCGCGCGGGCTGGATGAAAGTTTTTTGCAGCCTCAATATGAGGAATGTCTAGACCCGGAATTATTGCCAGATATGGCGCTAGCGGTAGAGCGAGTGCGCCAAGCTTGCCGGCAGCACGAAAAGTGTCTAATTTATGGTGACTACGATGTAGACGGCGTAACGGCTAGTACGGTATTATATCAGGCCTTGAAGCTAGCAGGTATCCAAGATATTGAGGTGATGCTGCCAAACCGCTTTACGGATGGCTATGGTATGAGTACAAAAGTTGTTCAAAGAGCGCAATCTGACCGAGTAAATTTAGTGTTCACTGTAGATTGCGGCAGTCGGAACCACGAAATTGTTGATCAGCTTAATCATATAGGGGTGGATGTAGTAATTACCGATCACCACGAGTGTGGTGCCACTTTGCCGGCCGCAATAGCAGTAGTGAATCCCAAGCGCAAGGATGTAGCAGTTTTGCCAGAGCTAAAGGAATTAGCCGGAGTGGGCGTAGCTTTTAAGCTAGCGCAAGCTTTGGTGAAGGCGGGATTGATTCCGGAGGGGCAGGAGAAGTGGCTGCTAGACTTGGTGGTAATTGGTACGGTGTGTGATAGTATGGTGCTCCGAGGAGAGAACCGGCGGCTGTGCCGCTATGGCATGCTGGTGCTAGGGAAGACTCGCCGGCCCGGTCTGAAGGAATTAATGACGCATGCGGGAGTAAAAGATTTGGGCGGGGAAGCGATTGGTTATCAGATTGGCCCGCGTTTGAACGCGGCCGGGCGGATGGAATCGGCCGAGATTGCCTTAGATCTTTTGATGACTAATCAGCGTACGGCAGCGGCGCGCTTAGCGAATCAGCTCAACTTGTTAAATGATCATCGTAAGCAGCAGCAGATGTCGGCTTTGCGGGAAATTGCCGAGCGCGGGCTGGATGAGCAACCGGTGATTGTGGAGCAAGGGAATTGGCATGAAGGTGTGCTAGGGATCATTGCTGGGCGTTTGACCGAAGAATACCAGAAGCCAGCGTTTGTCTTATCAGAGGTAGACGGTGTCTTGAAAGGCTCCGGGCGCAGTTTTGGCGATTTTAACCTGGCTTCAGCTTTGGACGCTTGTGGCGAATATATTATCGGTGGCGGTGGTCATGCGGCGGCCTGCGGAGTAAAGCTCGAGCGAGAGCGGCTGGCCGATTTCCGGCGGGCAGTGAATGCTTATTATGATAGTTTGCATCTGACTGATCAGCAAAAGTATTTAGGCATTCATGAAGATTTAGCAGTAACGAATTTTAGCGATTTTACTCTTGAGCTAGTAGAAGATCTGCGCCAGCTAGAGCCGTTTGGTGAGGGTAACCAAGTGCCAATTTTCCGGCTGCCAGAGGTGCGAGTAGCCGAAGCCGCACGTATGGGGGCGGACAGTCAACATTTGCGCCTCACGCTTTGGGACCAAAAGCAGCAAAGTTTTAAAGTGATTGGTTTTAGCGTGCCGGAAACTTACCTCAATTTACGTCCAGGTGATACGATTGATGCTTGGGTAACTTTGGAAGAGAATGTTTTTCGCGGACTGCGCAGTGTAGAGGGAAGGATCGTTAAATTAGCCTGGTGAACAAAAAATAGCCGCACCTTCGCGACTATTTCTTGCTATTTTAGCCCTAAACGCATCCGCTCAGCTTTTTCCGCTCGGCGAGCCTCACGAATGATAGCCTTGGCGCGGCGCTCGCGCTTAGAAAGCGGCTTTGAGAAACGCATCTGCGACTTTTTCAAAGGCATAATGCCACTCTGCAAAACCTTGCGGTTGAAACGCCGGATGAGGTTCTCATTAGCCTCGTTCTGATCTTTTCTAGTTACTTTGATTGCCATATATTTTGCATTATATCAAACTTTTACTGTTCTCGCAAGAGGTTTTAGGGGGATTTTGCACTGTTTATTACTATGTAATTACCTTATAAGAGTTCGTCTCCCGGCTGGAGCGGGTCAAAATCACGACCCGAAGGGGTTCGATTTTGAGAGCTCCACCGGAACTCGTTAAGGTAGTTACATAGTGGGCGGGGTTAGATCTTATTCTGTAACTAATTTAATTCTTATTGAATTATGGTATAATTAACATGAAGGAGAAATATGATTATATTGATGGGCCTGGCGGGGTCGGGCAAAAGCACGCAAGGGCAAATGTTAGCTCAGGCAACTGGTCGAGTGTGGCTTTCGGCTGGGCAGGTCTTGCGGGATGCTGGCCACCCGAAGTTGCAGGCAATTTTAGAGCGGGGCGAGCTAGTCCCGGACGAAATTGCCGTTACTCTGATGGTTAAGGGTATGTTACAAGCGGTACGCGAAGGCAAAGATGTAGTGCTAGATGGTTTTCCACGCGATACTGAGCAGGCGCAATGGCTGGCTGAGAATCTAGCCTCGGTCATGAAGCTGGTGGTAATTATCGAAGTGCCGAAGCCAGAGCTGATCCACCGGCTGGAGCTACGCGGGCGAGCAGACGATACCAGAGAGGCCATCGAGGAGCGTTTCCGGATTGTTGAGCAAAATATTTCTGCAATTTGCGAGATTTTAGCTAAGCAGGGGATTAAGGTTATCAAAATTGATGGTACTGGTACGCCAGAGGAAGTATTCTCGCGGCTCAGCCAGGCAGTAACAGAGGCGGAACATGAGTAAAAAAGTTATCCAGCAAGTAGATGCAGCAGAATTACCACATAAGATTGCCGCGATGCGCAAGGGCGGGCAGATTTTGGGCGGAGTCTTGCATGATTTGCGGAGTTTTGTCCAGCCAGGCCGAACGGGGCTAGAGATTGACGCTTGGGTGCGAGCGGAAATTGAACGGCGTGGTGCTAAGGTAGCTTATGATTATCTAGACGAGCCGTTCCCGGGGGCGATCTGTATTTCGGTAAATGATGCTTTAGTACATGGCGCGCCCACCGATGAGCCGCTAGAGGAGGGGGATAAAGTTAGCTTCGACCTTGACGTGCTTTATGACGGTTATTATACCGATTCGGCTTTTACAATGCTGGTTGGCGGTAAAGGCTCTCCGGCTATTAAGCAAATGATCAAAACCACTGAGGAATCAATGTGGGCGGGTATCAATATCGTACGGCCAGGGACGCGGATTGGCGATATTGGCTATGCCGTAGAAAAAATTTTGCGCAAGGGCAAGCTGGGGGTGATTGAGAATTATGTAGGCCATGGGATTGGCCGAGAAATGCACGAAGCCCCAGAAGTGCCCAACTACGGTATCCGCGGGCATGGTTATATGCTGAAGGCAGGTGATACTATCTGTATCGAGCCGATGTCGTGCCTAGGGAAGCCAGCGAATTATATTGATAAAGATAGTAATTGGACTGTCCGCATGAAAGATGGTAGCATTGGTTGCCATTGCGAGCATACGGTATTAGTGACAGAAGATGGCTGTGAAGTGCTGACTCTCTATACTAGTTAGACACTATTGCATAAATACACTTTTTCTCGAGGCGCGTTCTCAGCGCCCGCCGTCGCGGGGCTGAGCCGCTCGTCCTCATCGTAACTCCGGATCCTCTTCGAAAAAGGTAGTTTATGCAATAGCTCCTCGTGTTAATGCAGCCCCTTGACAAACCGCTTATGCTGTGCTACAATGGGGACAATCCTCCATCACAAGGTAAAGTTTTTGAGGTGGAGCAGCTAGAATAATCTAAGAAAATAGTCTTTACGAAACCATTAATTTTGCTAGAAAGTACTTGCAAAATTAAGCAACTCTGTTATATAATAAGCTTATGGATGAAATTTCACACTATGCCGTCGGAATTGATATTGGTACCAGCAGCGTCCGGACTGTGGTGGCGAGCGTAGGGCGGAATAATACTCTTAATGTGATTGGTTACGCCGAGATGCCTAACTCTGGCATGCGGCGGGGTACGGTAGCAAATTTGGTTGGCCCGAGCGAAGCGGTGGATAATGCTTTGCTGGAGGCGGAGCGGATGAGTGGCTATCAAGTGAGCTCGGCGACGATCTCGGTCAATGGCCCACAGATTCTTTCTACTCATACTGAAGGTATGATTGCGGTAGGGGCAATGGAGCACGAGATCAACGAGAGCGACCTTGAGCGCGTGCAAGAGGTGGCTTTGCAGGGGCGGATTAATCCTAACCAAAAGATTCTCAGTATTATCCCACTGCAATATATCCTGGATGGGCAGGCGCGAATCAAGGACGCTTTAGGTATGACTGGCTCGCGGCTGGAGATGCAGGCAAATGTCGTTTCTACTTTGGCGCCCACCTACGATAATCTTTGCAAGGTGATGGAGCCACTAAATGTAAACATCGAGCAAATGGTGCCAAGCGTGATGGCGGCAGCGCGGGCGGTTTTAACCGAGCGGCAGATGGAAAATGGCGTAGCGGTGGTAGATATCGGGGCGGCCACTACTGGCGTGGCGGTTTACGAGGAAAACGACCTCCAATATGTCGGCGTGGTGCCGATTGGTTCAAACAATATCACTAATGATTTGGCTGTACTCTTGGCAATCGATACCGAGATTGCTGAGGAAATCAAACGGCGGTTTGCTACTGGTGATTTTGTTAGCGATAATGATACTCCGGTAGTGATTCGTTGGAAAGGGAAAGAGCTGCATTTTGAGCGCGATCAGATTGACGAGGTAGTAGAAGCGCGGCTAGACGAAATTTTAGACTTAGTGCGTAAAGAGCTAAAGAAGGCTCATTACGACCGGATGTTGCCAGAGGGAATTGTTTTGACTGGTGGCGGCGCGCGGATGCGGGATATTGATAAATTTGTCCGAGCTACTTTGGGGATGTCGGTAAAAATCGGTGCTCCAAGCGGTTTGACTGGTGTAGCCGAAGCGATTGAGAAGCCCGAGTATGCTGCGGCAGTGGGGCTAATGCTGCTCTCGGCCGAAGGCGGCGGGTCAAATATGCCAAAGTCTGGCAAGAAAAAGAAAGCTAAGAAATCTGGCAAACCCGGTGGTTTTCTCAAGAAGTTTTTTGGAAAGTTCTAGATTAGCTAGATTAAACGGTTTTTTGGGAAAACTCAGGTGGGCTCGAACAGCACGCCTCCAAGAAAACGACATTTATGGAATTAAGGCAATAATTATATTTTTCCAGAAAATCAGAGAAATTTAGCCCAAACTCAGAAAAGTATGTTATACTGAAGATAGTTATAAGCGAGGAAAGGATATGCCTGAGATTAAGCCAACAGAGGTAGAGAGTTCAGCAAGCATTAAGGTTGTCGGTGTCGGTGGAGCGGGTGGTTCAGCGGTGGACCGCATGAAAGAGATTGGTCTGTCGGGTGTAGAATTTATCGCGATTAATACTGATGCGCAGGCCTTACATCACTCTACGGCGGACGTCAAAGTGCATATCGGCCGGGGCTTGGGAGCTGGTGGTGATCCTGAGAAAGGCCGCGAGGCTGCGGAGAATGGTCGCGAGGCCATCGGTAAGTCGCTGGACGGCGCGGATATGGTCTTTATTACTTTGGGTGCTGGTGGTGGTACTGGTTCTGGTGCGGCGCCAATTGTGGCTGAAGAATCTAAAGGCCGCGACATTCTTACCGTTGGTGTGGCCACGAAGCCGTTTACTTTTGAGGGCGCGAAGCGGCGCGAGAACGCTGACCGCGCGATTGATAATCTATCCCGCAATGTTGATGCGCTAATTACCATTCCGAACGATCGGCTCTTGCAGACGATCGATCCGCGTACTCCTTTGACGGAAACTTTTAAGATTGCCGATGATGTTTTGCGCCAGGGTGTACAGGGTATCTCAGAGCTAATCACTGAGCATGCATTAATCAACCTCGACTTTGCCGATGTCAAAGCTATCATGAAAGATGCTGGCTCAGCTCTGATGGGGATTGGCCGGGCTTCGGGGGATAATCGCGCTACTTTGGCGGCACAGCAGGCGATCGAGTCCCCGCTCATTGAAGTAAAAATTGATGGCGCCCGCGGCGTACTCTTTAGCGTGGCCGGCGGCTATGATATGGCCATGAGCGAGATTCAGGAGGCTGCCGAGGTGATTACTAATTCGGTTTCACCAGACGCTAATATTATCTTTGGTGCTTCGGTCCGTCCTGATCTCGAGGATGAAATGGTAGTAACGGTGGTAGCGACCGGTTTTGATTCTGAGTATTACCGTAAGCTTGACGCCCAGAAGTCTAGCCTTGAGCCAGTAGGTAATTTGGTTAATAGTTATAATAGTAGCACCACTTCTAGCTTTGATACTGCGCCAGCCCGCGAGCCAGAGCCGCGCTTGGTTGATACTCGGGATCGCAATAACAATGATGCTTTGCGTGACGAAGGCGCCCGGATCGAGTATAATAATACCCCTGCCAGTAGCAGCCGGATGGACACTGGCGCAACCGATTTTACCGCTAATAATCGTAGCAATATGTGGGATTCGATTCACCCCAACAACGAAACTGAGGACGACCTCGACGTTCCGCCTACTCTACGCGATCGTCTCCGCGGAAAGAATCGAGATTAATCTATGAATAAGCTTCCTCGTATCGGTGATAGCAAAGTCTTAGAAAGTCGCGAGACCGAGGATGGCACTACGATTCGGCGGCGGCGGGTTAGTCCAGACGGGCACCGCTTTACTACCTACGAGCGCATTGAGCTGCCGCCGTTGATTGTGGTAAAGCGCAGTGGTAATCGCGAGATCTTTGATCGCGACAAGCTAATCGCTTCAATTCAACGTAGCGTAGGGAAGTTCATGGAGTCGGAGTTAGAAGTAGAAGCGGTGGCTGATAAAGTCGTAGAGATTTTGCGCGCCGAGAATGACGAAGAAGTAACAGCTCAGCAGGTCGGGGAAGCAGTGCTAGACGTGCTAGCGGGGCGTAATGAAGTGGCTTATGTGCGCTATGCTAGCGTGTTTATGAAATTCCAGACCTTAGATGATTTTAATGAAATCTTGAAGCGTCATGGTCGCAAAGCTCGGCAGACGCCAAGCCTCACTGGAAATAATACAAAAGGAGAATAGTAAATGCGGGTGGTGATAATATCGCGTGAGGGGGAAGATTATTCGCGTACGGTAGCGGAATGGGTACGGGAGTTTGAGCGGCGTACCGGCAATGAGCTGGAGGTGCTGAGCCCCGATGGCCGCGAGGGAACGGATTTTTGTCGAACTTATGATGTAGTAGAATATCCTACGATTTTAGCCTTGAATAATGATGGCTCGGTTTTGGCGGAGTGGCGTGGCCAACAATTGCCGCTATTTGACGAAGTGGCATATTGGCTATAATTTCTAGAGTTGTCAGAGGTTTTGAGAGGTTTTGCGCTCACTCTTGACAAAATGCTTATGCTGTGCTACAATGTAAGTATCACTCTGCTAATGAGTAAGGTTTTGCAGGTGTTGATCACGACATGCACCTCCGTTTCACTTGTGCTGTTACGCATTTTATGCTAAAATTACAGAGAAGAAGATTCTTAGTACCTAAACAGCTAGATTATGCAAAAATGGATTAGTCAAGTATTGCGAACTCAACGAATTACCGAAAATCCTAGAATTTTGAGGAGGTATCTTATGACATCATCCGAGTATACCAATAAGGCAACGACTTGCCTTTCGGCGGAGCAGGCGCGTTTGCTATTTCATGGCGACGTGATTGCGCGCGCTACTGACTACAAAATGTGGGGCAAGCAGACTCAGCCTGAGGTTTGCGTCTATGATCCGCAGTTCGAGCTGGGCGGTACTACGCTGACTTTCCCAAACTTACGTTTGCAGCTGAAAAAGCTGCGCACTCTGGTAAATCCCGAAGATGGGCTGATGGTCAACGTGCTGGCCGGGTTGGATATTCCAAAGTTGACGAGCGCGATTTATCCTTTTGTTCACGCGCGAGTTTTGTTCGGCAATCTGGACCGGCCGCATGGTGATGCTGGAGAAGGTTACACCTTTTCGGTTTGCGATTTCACGCGCGCGCGAGAGATTCTGATTGTCTACCGCAATTTGTTCGCGCCGAGTCAGCCGCAACTTTCTTTAACTGACCTGGTCGCTCGGGCCGACCAGCCTAATAGCTTTTACTATCGTAATGCCGGTCGGATGGACGGTGAGCTGGCTAACAGAGTTCGAGAGCGACAGCTGCGGCTCTATGGTAACAACGAAAGTGGCTTTTTAGTGCTGCCATTGGGATGGCGGTTGGTGGAAACGCTAGAGTTGGAAGATTATCAGGAGTCTCGGAAGGCAGATTTGCGGTGCGTGGCGGAGTATTTCTGGCAGCAGTACCATTATCATCCGCATGCCGAAATGTTGCGGTGGCGAGAATGTTCGCAGTTCACTCCTGAGGTAGCGCAGCGTATTCTTAGCCATACGGAAGACTTTCCAGGCACGCCTTGCCAAGTATTCGCTGATACGCTTGCTGGTACGGAGGGGCTGGAAATTCATAATTATGCCATAGCTACTGGCAAGAAGTTTCGCATGACCCTGCCGGATCTGATTTTCCATCTGCCGGACTGTAAATTTTACACCAGCTTCGGTGACAGCGACGAATGGAACTATGCTTTAGCTTGTTCCGACTGGAGTAAGATTAACTTGCGCCGTTACTTTAGCGATCCTTTGCAGCCACAGCCGGTGCCGCAGCTTTGGGAGTTCATCGTGCAGGGTCTGCACGATCCGCGGAATATTAATGACGTATTGGCACGCTTCTTGTTTGGCCAGTGTTGGCAGGATAGTTCTGGCCTTAAACATTTTATGGTACGTCCACAAGGCCGAATTGACCACATGCTTATTGCTATTGAGGGGCGGATGAGCGAACCTCTAGCAGCCATAATCAAAGATAATGCCTATTATCATAATCTGGAAAAGTCTACTGGTGGCCGAGCACTCTGGCAAGATTCTTACCATGGTGTCGTGGTTCTGCCCATGGGCTGGCGGGTGCCGGTGCGACAAAGCGAGGAAGATCGCGAGGTTTGTGCGCTGTGTTACCAGACTTTGCTGGAAAAGCGCGATATCGTGGATGATCGGCAAACTGAGTACGACTTGGCCAAAGACGTCGAGCAGCTTTCTCCGCCGCTGGAGCTGAGCGGCTACAAAGATTAGCTTATCCTATTTGCATAATTTAGCATCCCCTAGCCGTAAGGCTGGGGGATTTTCTAGGTTGAGTTTATTGGTATGTTTTGATAGTCTTAGTGTTTTTGAGTAATTTTGGGCGATTTTTAACACAAAGGGAATTTGGTGTGGTATAATAAGAGTGTTAAATCATTCACAGTTTGTTGAGCCAATATGGTTTTACTGTATACATGGCATCATGAGGATTTGCCTCAGTGAAACTTTTTGGTTCATTGTGGATGATTTAACACCCCTCGTGGTGCCATTTTTGTGTATCAAGTATTTTACGCGAAGATGATATGCTACTAAATAACTAACTTTTTCTAAGCTATGTGAGTTTTTTACAAATACAAGTTGGTGCATATTTGTAAAGAAATAATAAGCTAAAGAAAAAGTTAGGTCAAAAGATTATTATGGAATAAGCAACATAATAAT
>CAYMCF010000018.1:0-15216 GCA_964388975.1 uncultured Candidatus Saccharibacteria bacterium
TTTGCATACTATAACTATAACACTACTTTTTTGATGGTGTTATGCAACAAGACCAGAAAAACTCAGAAAATTGCGATCTTGGCGGTTTTAGGGTGATTTTGAGTGACTCCTAGCTTTTTGGGTGGGATTTTTAGCCATTTTAGCGGTTTTCGGATAATTCGAAAGAATTTTTTAGCATTTTTAATGATTTTAAGCGAATTTTAGCAATTTTGAGCAGATTTCGGTAATGGTTTTGCGTTCTAAGGCCATTTTCCGGCTCTCTAGTGCGTTCTTACAAAAAGAGCCGCATGAGCAAGACTTTGAGCAAAACTCGCTCTAGCGACTCTAAATAGGCTTAAACGTAAAATTGCATAAATAAAACAAAACAGAGCGGAAAGCTTGACATCAATCAAAAAGTTTGTTAAAATGGAGTCATATTCGGTAAATGATTACTCTTCAGTTTGGAGGGTAATCTTTATTTTGTAGTCTACCCCGAACTTACGTTCTTGGCGCACTACTTCAATAGTCTTTACTCTCATATGAACCTCATTTCCAGCTTCTTAAAGGAAACTAAAAAGGTTAATATTGTGGACCTTTAGGTTTCTATGATGTCAAAGTGCGTTTCCGCTCTGCCTCTAGTGTAGCAGGGATAGAGCGGAAAGTAAACCCATTGGAACAAATTTTGAAGCAGACGCTACATAAGCGATTTAGCTAGATGGCACAACGCAGCGTATGGGATACCCGTAGTAGCGGCCGCTCCACCCAGATGGAGATACGTCGCTCTTATCAAAATATATTTGATAAATACCGGTGTTGAATCTCTCATTATAAACTGTACTAGCCCAATAATAGCCATCGGAGCCAAGAGAGCTAATAGTACTGCCTGCGGCAATACGGCCGGCAGCCGGGAAGAAACCGCCACTTACTTTCATTCCATTGGTAGCATCAGTAATACCTAAAACAGAATCAGTAAAACCAGTCTGCCAAGCCTTAGCTGCAGTAACCTCACTCCCTCCGTCCATAACGAGTCGGTTAAAACTCCCGGCCACAGTATTTTCTTTACCCGAAGTTGGTAGCTTCCAGTTTTTCGGACAAATGCTGCCACTTGCCTCGCCAGACGTAACAGACGAATCGCCAGTGCCGGCCGTAGCAGTATACCAAGTATAATATGCACCGTATTTATGCGTATCATTATTAGCATTATCTTGATAGGGGTAATGAACTTTATCAGTAGTTTCCGAAGTATCAGTCCATGGCGCAGTAGAAGCGGGGATAGAATATCCACTTTTTGGGTTATCGGAATCTTCTGCAGTCAAAGCCTTATTAGTCAAGTTCATATTCTGTCCCATCCAGCAATTGCCGTCTTCTAATTTTTGCACTACATAACTATTAGGTATATCACCATTCGTATAGCCACCACCGCGCGAATCAATTAAAGCTTTACTATAGCCAACCGGCGTATTCTTACAAAGCTCCGGTGACATTTCTTGCATAGTATTGATTTCATTAAAGCCGCGTTCTGCCACACAGCGCACAGAGTAGCCGTAGAAGCGAAGGCTGCTGTAGGACGGATTCACACTGCTACTACCGAAGTCCAGGTTGTAAGCGCTGGTGCTATCGTAGGCCGTACTAGACCAATAACGCCCGTAGGAGCCGACATGGTTGAGGGAGCCATTGAAGACAAAACCGGCAGCCGGGAAGAAAGCGGCATCTTTGGCATCAGCTACTTTGCCACCTAGCCAGTAGCCATTGCTTCGAACTTTATTAGTCCAATCGGAATTGGTTCCTACTCTTAGGTAGTTATTATTTGCTACAAGTTTATTATAACTATATCCATATTGTTCAGTTTTTACATCTGCCGTAGCATTATCATCAATACCAGCGGATGGTAACCGCCAACCTTTTGGGCAAATACTAGATGATGCCTGGGCATATTTTTCAGTAGCGGAAGTACTAGTGGTGGCTGTGGCAGTATACCAAGTGTAATAAGCACCATGTTTGTAGGTATCACTTTTAGAATAATCACCACTGCTAGGGTCACCATTGGCATTTGCATAATAAACTTTGTTAGAAGTACTGCTAGAAGTGCTCCACTCAGAGGTAGAATGAGCTGGGATAGTATAAGTAAGCACATTGTCACCATCTTTTGGAATGTTGGAATCGTTAGAAGAGATTTGTTTATTTGTCAGATTTAGGTTCTGCGTCATCCAGCAGTTACCATCGGATAACTTCGTAACTTGATAGCTATGTTCCACATTGCCATTCGTATACCCGCCACCTCGCGTATCAGTAAGATAAGTCGTCTCTCCAATCACCGACGATGCGCAGATTTCTGGGGTCATTTGTTGCATTTGGAAGATATCGTCTAAGGTAGTTACGACTTCTTTCGCATTCGCCGTTAGTGATAGCATCACTTTAGTCTTGTAATGCCCAGAACTAGCATTATCACCAAACTTCGCTCCAAAAACTAGCTTCTTGGTAAAAGTTTCGTTATAGGTATCATTAGATGCCAAGAGGCCATTACTGATATCGCTCGCGGCGCTACCAAACTGTGGCATGGTATAATAAGTCATGTCCTTTTCTACTGCCGTAGTATCATCCCAAGCATAGCCCCAAGTATTGTCTGCCATAGCAGTGGGAGTTTTGCCATCAGCACCCATGAGATAAGCATTACTACCTTCTAGACCAAGATTACTTTTGCCACTGGCGTAAGAGATCGTAAGGGCATATTTAGTAATATCGTTTACATCTAGCGTCACATTATGGCTGCGGTAAGCCATCCCGCTACTCGCCACCAAAGTCGGCACACTATCATCCGTCACGCCGTAATCTCCGCTACCGGTGCTAATAGTAAGTTTCGCTTCCGGTACTACGCCTTCGGTATGGGCAGCAATATCAGAATCTTCACCAGCGGCGTAAGTTTCTTCAGCGTAATCAAAAACCGTTCCCACGTTTAGAGTATAAGCAAAAGTCCCCAAGAAAGCCACCATACACAAAATCGGAAAAGCTTGCGCAAGATAATAAGTTTTACAAGAAATAATTTGAGTTCGTTTTCTCAGCCGACGCTTCAGCTTATCAAAAACTAATGTTTTCCGATGTTGGTGCATCATGTCCTCCTTTGATTTGTTTGCACAAGTCTCGTGGGAGTGCCATTTTATGTTAGTCTGTAGAGTAATAGAGGATACAAAAATACTACGCAACCTTCATAGTAAGACATTATGTTGCTTATTCATAATAATACTGTGGATGCTACTAGGGTTATTCCTTTTTGCTAATTAGATAAGCAGGCAATATTTTAAGCTTAGAGGAATACTAAGTTTTTATATATATAATATATGTGATTAAAGATATTGCACCAATTAGCCTAAAGAACTAATAGCAATGAAGTTATGCGCCTTTTTGCAAATACTACAAATACAAAAATGGCACCACGAGGGGTGTTATTGAGTCCGCTCTATCATCACACGAAGTGTTTTCAAAAGTAGACGCCTCATGGTGCCATCTAAAACTTTTGAAAACAACTTATCGTGTTTTCTAAATAAACGAACTCAATAACAATTCTATTATACTAAAGTTTTCTTTTTGTAGCAAGAGTTTTTGCGCGCAAAACTTGCAACTTTTGTAACTTCTTACTGTCTGCAACATATTTATCTCGAGTTGTGCTACAATTTTTCTATGGAGCGTAAAGTTCCATGGGCTCTTACGGAAGCGATTGAGGTCATGCTCCAGCAACCTGCGGCGCCCTGATCTAGGATCGTGAAGTACTCCTGCGCCAGGCAACAAATCTTCTTGGCGGAGGTTTGGAATTTGGTCCTGCTACGGTAGCACCAAAGCTCAAAGTACTTCTCTTTCTATGCGGTTTATTTCTGCCGGTCGTGTCAACGATGGCTCCCTCAACAACGTCGGCTCCAACGGCTATTACTGGTCTAGTACGGCCAACAGTAGCACCAACGCTTACGCCCTGAACTTTGATAGCAGCAATGTGAATCCGTCCAACAATCCCAACCGCTACAACGGTAACTCTGTGCGCTGTGTCGCCCCATTCCGATCCTACTCTTATTAGCACTCCAAGCGGGGTGCTAATATTTTGGATGCACGTCTCATGGAAAAGCCCGAGCACTTGGCCCGGGCAAAAGATTAGCAGCTGGCGCGATTGGCGTAATAAATGTACATTTGCAGAAGGTGGCCGGCAATATCGACTATTTTTGCGTCTTCGTCAAGCATGTTGCTGGGAATACCTGCATCATGCAGGTCACTGGCAACCGCGAGCGCCCGGCGCTTACTGTTGCCGTTCTCGGCAATCAGTGCAGAAAATTTGTCGTTCGTAATGACCGGGAGGTATCTTTGCTGGAAAATCGGCAGGGGGATGTCCGCCACAAAGCGGCGAGCTTTTTCGGTATCAACGTAGGTCATAAATACTTTCCTTCTTTCAAAAATTCTGGATCCCTAGCGTAAGCTAATCCATCTTACTATTATAACATAGTTTTGTGAAAATGATGAAAAATGTGATGAACTATCAGTTATATTATTAAGTTTTAAGTATTTCTAAAAATCTTAATACTAATAAGTTGAGCCTTGCTACCAAAGCTCAACTTATTTTTATGATAATTAGATTTTAGAGGTTGGAGGAAGATGGGGCGACACAGCGGATTGAGCTACCCGCATAAAGATTAAAAGGCTCATAAGGATTCACACTATCCTGAGCAATGCCCAAATTATACGCAATTTTCTGATCGCTACTTATCGTGCTAGACCAAAAATAGCTTCTATCCCCGAAGCTCAAGAGAGATCCAGAATAAATATATCCCGCAAGATAGGCAAAGTTATACGGCATAACTTTTATTTTAGTGTAGCCATCAGCATTGTTGCTAACTCCGGCATCCTGGAGAAAACGATTAAAGCTCCATTTATACTTTTTGTCTCCTGTCGAGCTAGTCTGCGACGGTAAACGCCAACCTCGAGGGCAAATACTGCCGCTCGCTTCCACGTTATCCACCGATACGCCAGAACAAGTTCCCGCCGTAGCGGCACACCAAGAGTAATACGCTCCATAGATGAACGGCTGCGTAGTATTATAATAAATAGCATTAAGAGAATTATAACCATTTTTAAAAGACTCTAACGAGCTTGCTGGTAGCTCATACGCACTGTCAGGATCCACGTCAGATGTCTCACTATTCAGCCTATATATGCCATCGTCGCTCGCCACTTGTCCATCCTTATTTTTCCACTTTTCTACGCTTTCTCTCGTCAATCTCAAACTCTGCGTCATCCAGCAATTTTGATCATCTAATTTCACGACGGGATATGTATTACCATCTCTCGTGTCTGTTAGCAACTTCGTATAGAACATAGGCATATTCTCGCAAATCTCCGGCGTCAGCTCTTGCATAGTACTAATCACGTCTATATCGTAAGTAGACGCAAGACAACGCACCGACAAACCGCCACTGCCGTTCCAGTTATCCCAGCCATACATAATGCCCTGGTCCTGGGAAAACCAAAAAGGAACACTCGTCGAAACATATACACCAGCCTTAGTAACCGAAGATAATAGACCATTAGCAATCATCCCAGCGGCCGGAAAGAAAACATTACTAAACACTCCGCCGGCAGCATTATTAAAACCAAGTGTATTATTTGTGTATTGCGAATTCCACCAATCCCATGTTGTATTCGCATCACCTACTAGACGGTTAAAACTAATTTCGTATCCTAGACCGCCCTCTTCTTGTATAGCCGGCAACCGCCATCCCTTAGGACAAATACTTTCACTCGTCCCCGTACTAGGTAGCCCTCCGTAAAGATAAGCGTTCGAAGATTGAACGCTAGCGACCGCCGAAGAATAATAGGCACCGAAACCATCTTGCCAACCAGTTTGGTTAGTTACACCAGCATTATCTGGACCATTATAAACCGCCAAGGCACTGCTACTATTAAAGTCCGATAGGTTCTTAGTAGTCTCCGGCATCGTAAAAGTACTCCCTTCCGCCACATTCGATGTCTCGCTATTCAATGTAGCTGAGTTGGCGGTATTTGGATAGTCGCCGTCCGGCCCACTCACCGCTTCGATGCTTTCTTTGGTAAGCTTAAGGTTTTGCAACATCCAACAATTGCCATCTTCCAGTTTCTGTACTACATAAGTATTGTTATCCCGTATATCAGTAAGTGTAGCGGATTCTCCCGGCAAGGTAGAAGCGCAGATTTCTGGCCGCATCTCATGCATATAGCGCAAGTCATCCAAAGTCGTAGTGACTTGTTGCGGCGTAGCCGCTAAAGATAAGATTACAGAAGTTTTATAATGTCCCGGCTCATTCTGGCTACCAAATTTAGCGCCAAAGACTAATTTCTTGGTAAAATCTTTATTATAAGTATTCTCATTAGCTAATAAACCCGTAGCAATATCAGTAGAAACAGCACCATATTGTGGCATAGTGTAATAAGTCATTTTATCTTCTTGCTCAGTAGTATCACCCCATGCCCAGCCCCAAGAGCTAATTTCCATATTTTCCGGCGTATTACCACCCGCATCCTTAAAGTAATAAGTACTGCCCTCTAAAGCTAGCTTATCCTTACCATCGGCATAAGAAATATTAAGACTATATTTAGTAACGTCTTGAGCATGCACTGTGACATCATGGCTACGATAAGCCATACCCATGCTACCTACTACGGTAGTAGAGTCTACTCCTGCACCATATTGCCCTTCAGAGGGTTTGATGCTAATGGTAGCTTGAGGCGTAACCGTACCAGATTGAGCAGATTCCCCTTCGGCGTAGGTTGGCTCGGCGTAGTTAAAGATTGTGCCCACACTAAACGCATAACTTAATATACCCAAGAAAGTTAGCATACAAAATATAGGTATCATCTTCGATAACCTATATAGCTTAAACTTAATATTATGTTTTCTTTGCATCATTGCCCTCCTTAGGTTTTCTTAACTTTCTGCTAGTTTTATTTCCAAGTAGAGCCATTTTTGTGTAAACTTTAATAAAATATAAGTAATAGAGAAATATTTTAGGTATCAAAAAGATATGCAGAACTTATATTTAATGTAATAAGTTTAATTATTATGTTGCTTATTCCATAATAATCTTTTAGTTAGGTTAATAAGTTGTTTAAAATTATTTAATAAACTTATCTTTTAATAATAAAACTTTACTTATTATATATAATATATATGCACCAACAAGTATATATTATATATTCATTAAAAGTTATTAATTATTATTAAGTAAAAGAACTTATTAACTTTTAGTAGCATATCATTCTCATGTAAAATACTTGATACACAAAAATGGCACCACGAGGGGTGTCTTAAGCCTACAACTAGCCAGCATATGAATCAAAATCCACATTTTCGCATAGTTTCCTCATGATGCCATCTCTTATGCGAAAAGCAAATAAAGAAACTTCTTGACTAACTGTAAACTTAAGACATTACTATTATATCACACTCATTCGTTAGCTGCCAAGACTATTTTTTGATTAAACCGATCAAATACAATAACTCCCCACTTACGCGGGGAGTTATTGAAACTATATTTTTATTTTGCTAAGTTTCGCTAGCTTTTATGCTTCCGCAATATCTTCAGCTGATGGCGTACTTTCCATATCGATGGTTTCGTCAGTCAGCTCTTCATCCTCGGCATCAGTTACTGCGAGCGGCTTTACACCAGTACCTACTGGAATCTTGCGACCAATGATGACATTTTCCTTCAAACCGTTCAAGTGGTCAACTCGGCCGTTAATGGCGGCGTTGATCAATACGCGCGTGGTATCCTGGAAGGATGCGGCTGAGAGGAAGGAATCCGACCAAATCGAAACCTTGGTAATACCAAGTAGCAAGTTTTGATAAGTGGCTGGCTGCCTGCCTTTAGCTTCAAGCTCTTTGTTTTCCGCAATGATTGCCGCCTTCGAGACAATATCGCCCGACACAAAGCTAGAATCACCAGCATCATCAATCATCACGCGACTAAACATCTGCCGTACAATGATCTCCAAGTGTTTGGCGGAGATTTCGTGGCCCTGTGCTGCGTACACCGAAATCACATCATTCATAATGTAGCGCGCAGTTTCCTCGGCACCCTTGTACTTAAGCAAATCTTGCAAGTTCAAAGAACCAGTCGTAATCCGATCACCCGCCTTTACGCGATCACCATCTTTTACAAGTAGTTCGGCATCGTTCGGAATGTCTAGCTTCACCGCTGCGCCAGCTTCGGCTACGACGATAATCGCATCTTTGGTCAGCTGAGCATTACCATCCACTGGAGAGATTAGCGGCTTCTGGCCATCATCAATATCTGCTACCACATCACCAGCTTTTACGCTCGCGCCATCCTTCACTCGCGGGTTACGCCCCTCAAGCATCAAACGAATCGTGTCGCCAGTATCGGGAGTAACCGTTACTAAGTAGCGGTTATTTTCTTCCATAATGGTGACGACACCATCTGCCGGGGAGACAAAGGCTTGACCCTTTGGCACACGAGCTTCAAGCAACTCTTCCACACGCGGAAGACCACGCGCGATTGCACCAGAACCGGCCACACCTGAACCATGCTTAGTATCGAGCGTGAGCTGTGTACCTGGCTCACCCAGAGATTGCGCCGCAATCACACCTACTGGCTGGTTTGGCTCCACCAAAGCACGCGTCGACATATCTACACCATAAGCTTTGCGTGGCACACCACTTACCGCGGTAGTTGTTAAGACCGACTGGATCTTTACCATCTCGACTTTATCATCATTCTCAATCTGCTCTGCCATTTCCTTGGTAATCAACTCACCAGCTGCCACATAGCCTGGCACCGGCTCCGCCGTATAGCGGCCAGCAATTCGCGCCGCAAAACCAATTCCGGTATACTCCGATTCGCTACGGTATACTGCAAAGCCTGGATCTGGAGCTTCTTCATCGGTAGTGAACACATCTTGCGCCACATCTACCAAGCGACGAGTGAGATACCCAGAGTCGGCCGTACGTAGAGCTGTAGACACCTGACCCTGACGAGCACCTCGCGTGGCAATAAATGATTCGAGAGTGTTCAAGCCCTTCTTATAGCTCGATTTTACTGGCAGCTCGATTTCGTTGTTATTGATATCTACCATGATACCAATCTCAGCCGAAGCTAGCTTAATGTTCGACACACTACCACGAGCGCCCGAGTTCACCATTACTGCAATATCCGTATCCATCTCGGCTAGTTTATTCTTCAAGAAGTCAGAGATTTTCTTGTCGATATCGCGCCAGTTCGCTACGGTAAGATTATAACGCTCTTCTTCAGTTACTAAGCCTTGATCATATTGTTCCTGGATCAAAGCCGTCTTAGCATCACCTTCCGCGATAAAGTCATCAATCTCAGGATAGGTCGGGTAATCATCCTTGGCGGTAGAAACTGAAGCAATAGTTTCGTACTCAAAGGCTAAGTTCTTCACCGCATCGGCCGTTTTGACGGTCGTCTCGGCACCATACATATCAAAGATGTCGGCCATCACTTTCTTAAGTTGTTTGCTAGTCTGAACCGAGTTATCATAAGGATAATCTTTTGGCAAAATCTCATTAAAGATCACTCGGCCAAGTGTCGTATTCCGAATCTCGCCCTTGGCAAATACCCGGATTGGCGTCTGCAAAGCAATCACGCCTTGGTCGTAAGCCATCTCGGCTTCATAAACTGAGCTAAATGGTTTCACCTTATCGGTTTCCGTACCCGGCTTATCATAAGTCAGGTAATAAATACCCAACACTACGTCCTGATAAATCGCTAATACCGGCGCACCATCAGCTGGCTTCAACAAGTTCTTTCCCGCCGACATCAATTCACGAGCTTCAGCTTGTGCGGCATCCGATAGCGGTAGGTGTACCGCCATCTGGTCGCCATCGTAGTCGGCATTAAAGCCGGACGCCACCAATGGGTGGAGCTGAATAGCCTTACCTTCAATCAACTTTGGCTGGAAAGCCTGTACCGACAAACGGTGTAGTGACGGTGCGCGGTTCAAAAGTACATATTTACCCTTAATACATTCATCTAGACCATCCCACACTACCGCTTCACCAGCATCAATCATGCGGGTAGCCGAGCGGATGTTAGCTGCATGCTCATTAGCAATTAGCCAAGAAATTACGAATGGCTTAAAGAGTTCCAAAGCCATTTGCTTAGGCAAACCACATTCGTTTAGCTGCAAAGTTGGGCCCACCACAATCACCGAACGGCCAGAATAGTCTACACGCTTACCCAACAAGTTCTGGCGGAACCGCCCTTGCTTACCTTTCAGCAAATCAGAAATACTCTTGAGCTTGCGGCGACCATTCTGTGCGCTCGCGCTACGGCTACCATGTACTGCTGAGTTATCAATCAAAGCGTCCACCGCTTCCTGCAACATACGCATCTCGTTGTGGCGGATTACTGCCGGAGCGTTGAGCTCGATTAGCTTCTTCAAACGATTATTACGGTTAATCACCCGACGATAAAGGTCGTTCAAGTCAGAAGTCGCAAACCGACCGCCTGGTAAGGCAATCATCGGGCGTAAATCTGGCGGAATTACTGGAATCACCGTTAGTACTAAATCTACTGGCTTAATACCTGCTGCCTCCATGCCCTCTAGGACCTTCAGGCGCTTCATGATACGCTTCTGCTTTTGCCCCTTAGCTTCAGCCACTTCTTCACGCAGCTCAGAAATCATAGTTTTCAGATCAATTTCCTCTAGCAAACGCGTAATTGCTGTAGCACCCATTTCGACTTCCACTAGGTCAACATATTCTTCCGGCAAATTGCGATAAGCTTGCTCGGTAATCACGGCACCTTTTTGCAAACTTTCTAGTTCGTTTTTGCGAGTCAAATAATCATTTTCCAAAGTTTCCATCTCTTTGGCTTGCTCATCAGCCAAAGCCGTAGCATTATTATTTGGGTCACTTGCTAATTGCTCGTAGCGCAAACGGATCGCTTCGCGCGCTGCTACCGTAGTAGCTTCGAGATCGGCCAAAGTTTGAGCAATTTGTTCATCTTTCGCGTCAATAATCAAATATGAAGCAAAGTAAACTACTTTTTCAATATTCTTGACCGTTAAGTTTAACAATACACTCAAGGCCGATGGCGTACCGCGCATGAACCAAATATGTGCTACTGGCGCCGCCAAGGAAATATGGCCCATTCGCTCACGCCGAGCGATTGATTTAGTGACCAGATTTCCCTCTTTATCTACTGCGGCTTCGCGCGAACGCACACCTTTGAGCTTCGAATCGTGCGGATTAATATCTTTGACTGGGCCAAAGATCCGCTCACAGAACAGACCATCGCGTTCTGGCTTTTGAGTACGATAGTTGATCGTTTCTGGCTTTAGTACTTCGCCATAGCTCCAGTTTAGAATGTCTTCTTTACTAGCTACGCTTAGCCGAATCGAGTCAAAATCGTTGGCGCTAATGTAATTATCCATCCAAGCCATCTTACAACTCCTCTCCTAAGTCTAGCGACGCAGAATCTTCTGGATCTTCCATTTCGCCCAGATCCAGATCGTCTGATTCGTCAAACTCTTCTGCATCAGTTATTTCTACCCCCTCATCGTCAATCATCTCTTTGACTTCGTCGTCTTCATCTAAGTCTACCATGGTTTCTACTGCATCTTGTTGCATACCATGTTGAGCATAAATGAGCCGATCATCGCGCTCTTTTTCAATCTCGCGCGAAGTTTTTTCAATCACCTCGCCGGCGTCAGTTGAATTACCATGATCCAGCAAGTCTACCTTCAAGCCCAAGCCTTGAAACTCCTTAACCAACACGTTGAAACCTTCTGGAAGTTTTGGTCCCTCAATCGGCTCACGCTTGATAATCGATTCATAAGCTTTTGCGCGGCCATAGACATCATCCGACTTAATCGTGAGCATTTCCTGCAAAGCAGTTGCTGCACCATAAGCTTCCAATGCCCACACCTCCATTTCTCCGAAGCGCTGGCCACCATTCTGAGCCTTACCGCCAAGTGGCTGCTGAGTCACTGCGGTGTACGGACCAGTCGAGCGTGCGTGAATCTTGTCTTCCACCATGTGGTGTAGCTTCAGCATATGCATCACGCCTACCGAAGTCCGCTCGTTGAATGGCTCACCAGTCAGACCATCATAGAGCTGTACGCGACCATCGCGAGCAAACCCAGCGGCTTCTAGCTGGTCAGAGATCGTTTCGTCCGACACACCGTTAAAGGACGGTGTTGCTACTTCGTAGCCAAGCGCGCGCGCTGCCATACCGAGGTGAATCTCAAAGAGCTGGCCCAAGTTCATACGGCTTGGCACACCCATCGGGCTAAGCAAGACATCAATCGGCGTACCATCTTCCATAAACGGCATATCTTCTACTGGCAAAATTCGCGACACCACACCCTTGTTACCATGGCGGCCGGCAATTTTATCGCCTACACTAATCTTGCGCATCTCTGCGACGTAGATTTTAATTTGCATAATCACGCCAGCTTTGAGCTCGTGACCCTGCTCGTGCGTGTAGATGCGTACACCTACCACCTTACCGGTGCTGGAGCCATTCATGCGTACAGAAGTATCGCGCACATCTTTAGCCTTTTCGCCAAAGATCGCCCGGAGCAACCGCTCTTCTGAGCTAAGTTCCTGCTCACCCTTTGGCGTAATCTTACCAACGAGGATATCGCCAGGCTGTACTTCCGAACCAACTACGACGATACCATCCTCACCCAAGTGGCGTAAACTACGCTCTGGTACATTCGGAATATCGCGAGTCACTTGTTCGGGACCAAGCTTAGTTTCGCGCACTTCTACATCAAAATCTTTAATGTTAATCGAAGTTAGTGAATCGTCTTCCACCAAACGCTGCGAAATCACGATCGCATCGTCCATATTGTAGCCACGCCAAGGCATAAAGGCCACCAGCAAATCTTTGCCTAGCGCCAACTCGCCATTCGTCACCGACGCGCCTTCAATCAAAATATCACCTTTTTTAACTTTTTGGCCGCGTGCCACTTTCACACGCTGGTTGTAGCAGCGATCATCATTAGTTTTCTCAAAGTGGTCTACCTTGTATTCCTTTTCACCGTCTTTGTATTTGACGATTACCGATACGCCATCAGCCTTCTTCACTTCACCGTCACCAGAAGCCACAATCACTTGGGAGGTATTCATCGCTACTTCGTGCTCAATGCCGGTACCCACAATCGGTGAATCATTCTTTAGCAAAGGCACTGCCTGCTTCTGCATAGCGCAAGCCATCAAAGAGCGGTCAACGCGGTTTTTCTCCACAAACGGAATCAAGCTGGCCGAAGTACCAAGAATCTCCTTGTGCGCCGCATCAATATGCGTAACCTGGCTCGAAGCCACCTGGCTGGGGCGGCCGTGCACGCGAGCAGAAACCCATTCTTCTTCAAACTCGCCTTTGTCGTTTAGTTTCACACTGGCGTCTGCGATCACCATATCTTCTTCGTGCGCCGCATCCACATAAACCACTTCATCAGTCACTTTGCCGTTCTTTACTACACGGTAAGGCGCTTCGATGAAGCCATACTCGTTAATGCGAGCATAAGTAGCCAAGTTTAACACCAAGCCCACGTTGCCACCTTCTGGGGTTTCTACCGTACAGATCCGGCCATAGTGGGTCGGGTGCGCATCACGCACATCGAAGCCCGCACGTTCACGCGTCAAGCCGCCTGGACCCATACTGGACAAACGTCGCTTGTGAGCTAGCTCAGAGTAGCCGTTCACCTCATCCATCAGCTGTGAAAGTTGAGAGCTAGAGAAGAATTCTTTCACTGCCGCCACCACTGGGCGCGAGTTCAAAAGCTGCGAAGGAGTAACCTCTTTCGGATCGGCCATCAACATCCGGTCCAAAATATTCCGTTGCAAACGCAACATGCCTAGCCGGAACTGGCGCTGTACCAGCTCGCCCACCAGCTTCACGCGGCGGTTTGCCAATGAGTCGATATCATCCGCCGGCTCTTGAGTATTGTTGAGGCGGATAATTTCGCTAATAATTGCTACCAAGTCTTTCATCTGCAGAGTGCGATGCGCTTCATCGTTAGGCGTATCAAAGCCCAAACGCTGATTCAGCTTATATCGCCCTACCCGCGAGCTATCGTAGCGCCGATAGTCGAAGAACGCGTGTTCAATCATATTCTTGGCGTTCTCAACGGTCGCGAGGTCGCCTGGGCGCAAACGTCGGTACACCTCTAGCAAAGCCTGTGGCTGATTCGTGGTGGTATCTTTATCCAAAGTCGCACTAATGTAGCTAATCGCACCGTTATCTACCTCGGCAAAAGTCTCACGAATTTTCTCGTCATCGGCAATCCCCAAAGCCCGCAAGAAAGTCGTCACCGGGATCTTGCGTCGACGGTCAATTTTCACGTTAATACAGCCGCTCGGAGTAGTCTCAAACTCTAGCCACGCCCCGCGGCCTGGAATCACCTTAGCACCGTAAAAATTCTTGCCATTTACTTCATCGGCGGTGAAGAACACTCCCGCCGAGCGCACCAGCTGCGATACTACCACCCGCTCGGTACCATTGATAATAAAGGTAGCACGATCAGTCATCCAAGGGTAATCACCGAAGTAGATATCCTGTTCTTTAATCTCACCAGTTACTTTGTTGGTCAGCTCCACCTTCACATGCAAAGGCGCCGCATAAGTGGACAAATTCAGCTTGGCGGTCTTTTCGTCCTCTAGCGGTTGCTTAAAATAATAATCCTTAAACCTCAGCGACAACTTATTTCCACTATAGTCGTCAATCGGGTTAAGTTCGTTAAATACCTCGCGCAGCCCTGATTCCACGAAATCTTTCCAGCTATCCGTCTGGTGAGAAATCAGATCTGGAATCGGCAACGCTTGGTCGCCCTCGGTAAAGAATCGCCGAGTGCTCACAGTTGATGTTTTGCTCACAGTTTCCTCTCTTTATTTAGTGTTGATAACCTCTCGCTAAGCGAGTCAAACTCACGCCACTTCCAGAGGTAGCCCCTCTCTCCGCAGCCTTAAGTCCGTAGCGCCGAAGATTACTGTGATATCCTCCCTTTAGAACCGCCATCTCTAAAAGTGACGATATTTTAAGCCACAACTCCCTATGCCCAAAACATCACAAACATCACACACTACTTCTTAATGTCAATTATACAGGTTTTTAACCAAAAATCAAGCTTAAAATTCACTGATTTTACAATATCACAGCATAATTGCGAAAATATTACAAAATAACCTGAATCCCTAAACCCCTAACAGATAGCTAACAAAAATACGCATATCGTGTT
>CAYMCF010000019.1:0-15134 GCA_964388975.1 uncultured Candidatus Saccharibacteria bacterium
ATTAATTACAGTTTATAAGACTATCTTTTTGTTGCCAAGGTGGTGAACTAATACGTGCTCATTGACTAAACTCAAAAACTTCAGTATAATTATACTGAGGCATTACAATACTGCAATGCCTTGTTTATTTAAGAGTTTGATTTACATGAGAAAGGATGTGAGAAGGACTTGGTAGTTAGTGGCTATGAGGTTGGTAAGCTGATTGGTGAGTCGGCGCGGCAGCGTATTTACTTGGCTTCTCGGGGCGAAGATTCGGCCATCATGAAAGTTGCAAAGACTTTTGATGATGGCGTTAGTTTGTCTATGGAAGCGAGTTGGTTTACGCATGTCGCAGCATTTTTGAAGGAGGCGGATAAAGTTTGCATAGAAGGCGGTTTACCGCTGGCGCATTACGATTGGCTGTTTGCTAGGCTGAAGAGAAGTTTTATGGAGCCAACGCAGGGCGACCGCCGGATTGTTATTCTGGACGCGATAGACGTGGATATTTCCAAATGTATCCCCTTGCCGAAACTCTGTGCAGAAGTTGAAGTTGATGCGCGGAGCAACGTTTGGATCTTGGGGCGACTACTGAAACTGTATTCGTTTTATGAGCTGATTGCGGAAAGCGTCGACAATCCGGTGGTGAATTATGCAATCTTCTCTCCGGACGACTACCTGGTTGAGCCTGAACACCACCGAGTGATCTATTACAATCATTCGGGTAGTCTGGATGACCTGACTGGACATGCTTATGTCAAAGTGATTGCGCAGTGCATGTTGGATTGGCTAGCGGCGAGCTCCGACCCCAAGGAGCAGCAGTATTTCCAGCTATTGGAAGACTTTGCTCAGCTGGGACGAATAAGTTGTGCAGTGGCTCACAAAGAATTGTACGAATTAGTTCGACAGTTGTGGGGAAGAAAGTATTACCCATTCACCTACCGCGCTCGTGGCGCGAAAAATTGGAAAAATATACAGGAGGATAAAGTTGATGGGTGACCCTATTTTTAATGAAGACGATTACAAAGCAGCACGACGCAAGTACAATATCAAGCACGCCGTTGGTGTTACTAAGGCGGCTGAAGAGCGTGCCAAAATGACTGGCATGCTGAGCCGCATTGTGGACCCAGCGATCAATCCGGTGCGTGTAGCCACTATCCGGCTAGACCCGTATCGTGGCAAATGGATTGTTACGGTTGGGCCGACTATGGATGTCGAAGTGTCTTGTGACACGACCGGCTCGATGGGAGGCGAAGTGGATATTGAACTGGCAACCTTGCCGGAACTGGTGACAGCAATTCGTGAAGTCTTGCCGGATTATGATATCCACTTGTGTTTAGGTATCTTTGGTGATTGCGTGGATAAGTTTGTGCTGTGTCGGCCGCAATTTGAGATTACGGCCGATAAAATTGTTAACTACCTGCGAGAAATGGCCCCGCAGAAGGGTGGCGGCGCCAATAACGGCGAAGATCCGCAATATGCGCTGTTCGCGCGAGCATATTTGACCAACGCTTACAGTAACCGCATCGGCTTGAAAGGCTACCATTTTACGGTTACCGATGAGCCTTGCCATGCTACTATTGAGCGCAAGCAACTTTTGCGGATTTTTGGCGAGCATATCTTTGAAAACGAGCTAAGCTCCATGCGCAGCAATATTCCTTCGATGACCCAAGTGATTGCGGACCTGAAAGCCAAGACTCATCAGTTTGTATTGTTGCGCCAAGAGCATGAGGGCAGTGCTACCTATCGTAATTGGGCGGATCTGTGTGGAGACGCTTCGGTGATCCCGATTGACACTACGCGGTGTCTGCCGCAAGTGATTTCGGCGATCATCGGCTTGACTGAGGGCACACTGGACATTGCAGATTTGTCCGAGCACTTGGGTGAATATGATTCACCGTATTTGATTAGGCACCTTTCGCGTATCGACATCGGTGCGCAAGCGCGGTTGCGGCGGCTTTTGCCACACCCGCTGCCTAAAAAAGGCGATATTTTCGAGAACAAAAGCGACAATTGGCCGTCTCAAGTTGCCGATTCTACGGGTACGATGCCTGTAGTTGATATGGAAAATCGTATCACGTATTTGTAATTCAAGCGAAATTTAACAATTTGATTTTACAGTAGAAGAATGGAAGTGTGTGTAGCATGCTGAAAGAAGCCTACATCGTAACTGACCTTGGTCCTGGTGATGGTGGTAAGGGTAGCATTGTGCAATTCTTAGCTAAGAAACATCACACTGATATTGTTATTAAGCGCGGTGGCGCGCAGGGCTCTCATGGAGTCTGTACTTCTGGAGGAGATAAGTTTAAGTTCTCGCAATGGGGCAGTGCCACCTTTGAGGCGGTACCGACTTTTTGCTCGGAACAAATGATTCTCTCGCCTATGGGCTTGTACAATGAAGCAGAAGAACTGCGGCATTTGGGAGTGAATAATCCGTTTGACTTGCTGACGGTCGATATGAGATGCCTCTGCGCTACGCCATATCATCGGATCGCTTCGCAAATTGAAGAACTTTTGCGCAAAGATCACCCGCGTGGCACGACTGGCAGTGGGGTTGGGCAAGCCTACCGCATGGAGGAACAACATCGCGCTGATTATAGCTTGTATGCGTTCCAGCTGTCGAACCCCAAGAAAGTTCGGCGTGTCTTGACGATGCAACGTTTGCATTATCGCAATCAGTATCATCATTTGACCGCTGCAGATGTTTTGCCGGAAGACGCTGCCACTTTGCAAGAACTTTTGGACTTGCTGAATGATAGCGACTATCTGGAGTACTGTGCGGTACATTTCGATACCGTTGGGCAAGCTCTGACGACTAGTCTTTTGGATCGAGTTATGGAGGAGCATGAGGTTGCCATTGTCGAAACTTCGCATGGCGTCTTGACGGACGCAGAGGTAGGCTTGGTGCCGCATGTTAGTGCGATTCGGACTTTGCCAGTGTTTAGCCAAAAAATGCTTTGTGATTTAGGCTATAATGGCATGGTTACCCATTTGGCGGTGAACCGCGCTTATGCGGTACGCCATGGTGCTGGACCGATGCCTACTTATGATCCTGAGTATACACAACGCATTCTGCCGGATGCGCAAAAGTGTAACAACCGTTGGCAAGGCAGTATGCGAGTGGGCGCTTTGGATATGCCCTTGCTGGGGTATGCAATTAATGCTTGCGAGCCGGATGTGGCTTTCCAGGGGCTGTGCTTGACTTGTTTTGACCAAGTTCTTAACACTGGTCAGGACTGGCGCATCTGTGAAGGTTATGGTAATTGGCGGCGGCCGCGCGAAAGTATGGTGGAGTTTTTGGAAAAACGCGCCCAACCGCAAATTATGCATTGTTTGAGCTGGCCGGATTTGTCGCGAGAAGCGATTTTCCAAAAAGTCGCCCAGATCATCCAGACTCAGTTGAACATTCCTTTGAGCATTCTGTCTTTTGGGCCTACCGAGCAGGATAAGGTCTGCTCTACAAATTAGATGTGAGATAGGAGAATAGTTATGTCTGAAGAAAACAAAACCTTGAATCCCGCAGCTACTCCTGAAACCAGCACTAATTCGCTCCCCGCTGCCACTCCGGTCGAGACGCCGCCCATTACTGGTGGTGTCGCGCCGGCAGTTGGTATCAATGTCAACATTCCGCAGGAATTGCAGGGCAGGTTGGCTCAATATGGTGCCGATACGGCGACTATTGCCCGGATCGTGACGGATCTTGGCGTGGAGTCGTTGGAAGATTTGGCAGTCATGGAGGACAAAGACCTGGTCGCGGCCGGCATGAAGCTGGCCAAGGTGCGCCGGATGCTGGCAGAGTTGAATAAAACTACTCAGCCGGTGGCGCAGCCTGCAACGAGCGCAGCTGGTCTTCGCGGCCCGATGATTCCGTCTTACGAAGATATCCTCCCGGATATTCCGGACGATGGCGCGTGGCTGGGCCGCCTGAAAACCGATGGCGTTTTGAAAGTAGAAGATTCTACTTACATTGCGGCAGTACGTGCGGCTCTGGCCGATCAAGTAGGGCTTTACGACGTGCCGGATCGCCTGATTCGGGAAATGGATGCATATGCAGAAGTTACCGATGAGCAAGTTGGCTCGGAATATTTCGAGCTGCGTGAAATGTTGGCTCGGAGGTCTTATGCGGATCTTTTCTCTGCGGTTAAAGGCCTGAATGGTTCCTATATTACCGATAAGCGGCGGAAAGCTTTCTTGCAAAAGCTGCAAGCTGAAATGTGGCCGGCCTTGAAGCGTGGTAATAACGCTCTGGAATCCTGGAACCAGGTTTATCGGGAAAATTCCAACGATCTGGGCAATATTGCCCTGGTCTTGCAGGGGCAGGGTGATATGGTGGCCATCGCGGACACCAGCTCCCTGCACGAAGCCGGTGATGATATCATTATGTCTATCAACCGCGCCTTTAGCGGTACTGGCGTGCAGGTGTCGGCAGCTTTGGCTTATGATGCTTGCGAAATCATCAAGGCCCTGAACAACCCGCGCTTGCCGATGTTGATCGGCGTACCCAGCCGCGAGCTGATGCTGAAAAAGATTGGCATCAGTGTATCTGGTGGCTATGTGCGGCAGGAGCGCAACCTGGTGCGGTTTGTGATGGCTTTTGTCAATCACAATGCCGTTTCTGCTGATGCCGAAACGCACTACTTTAAAGCGCTGTGGCAGCTGGGCTCGCAAATTGATTGGCCGCAGTTGCCCGCTGACGTTGCATCGCGTAGCAGTGGGAGCGCAAAGCGTAGGACGGTTAATGAGCTGTCTGGCCGGCCTTCGTCTATTGAGCTGTAAAATCACGCAACTTTTACAAAAGGCCCCTCTTTGGAGGGGCCTTTCTCAACACTATATATTATATATACAAGTTCTGTTGAGTAGCAGGTGGAAGAAAAACGTATTTGGCAAAAATTTCTGTGGCGATACGCCGAAAATGCTCGTTGTAAAACGCACAATCTCCATCAATGCTAGAAAATCGGGCAGTGGCGAACTTTTTAATATGATAAAATCTTTGGAAACCTTTTTGCAAAAGTCGGTATTGAATAAGGCCACCTTCCAGGCGCCGGAGAATTGTCTGGCGACTAAAACTGTTACAGCATTGGCTGAGCATTTGCTGCTGTTGGAAAAGTAAATCTGCGCGCGGTAGCTTCCCCGCCCAAACCGAAGTCAAGCAGAGTAAAGCATGGTTATTACTGCCTGGCAAATTATGAGCGTCTATACTATATTTTTGCGAGTCAATCACATCAAAATCCGATTCGGCCAAGCCGTAGCCTTTCAAACGCGAGCCATTAATCAGTACAATTTGTTGTGAGCATAAGTTTTGTGCTAATTCCCTAAGCCACTTTTGATGTGATAATAAATTTAGTGAAAACGGCCCGGCCAAATTGGCTTGTGGTGTCGCGAGTTGATAATCGGTTTGAACTAATTCGTCTAGCCATTCTTGTCGCTTTGCGGAGGTGTAAAGTGGTGTAAAATCTTTTCGCGGCGGTGCGTGCGCGGTTAAGGAGCGCAAGATTTTCATTTCACGCGATGAGAATAATTCCCACGCTTCCAAAACCGGCCAAATATCACAGAAGTTTTGTAGCAATAAAATATCATCGTTACCATAAATTAACAATTTTTCTAAATCTGCAAAACTCAAATATCTTGCGCGCACCAGCCAAGGCACTAAATGGATACATTTAACCACCGCTTCTAGGCGTCCTTCCCGACGTGCATCTTCTTCCAGAGTATCCCCAAGATGAAAGCTTTCGCGTACATCGACTTGATTGAGCAAGTCGTACCAAGCCGTAAGATAAATAGTGCGGAAAGTCTCCGGAGCGTTAATTAAGTCCGTAAATGGTAAATATAGTAGTATACGCTGCGTTTCTGGATCTTGTAAAAGTTGTTGCAAACTTTCGTAATAATCTTGCTGAAGTTGTCTACTAATGGTATGATGTGCTTCTGCGGCAACAAGATAATTACAAATTTTGCTCGCCAAAAGCTGATGCGGACTTGATTGTTGATCTAGTTGTTCGATAATTGGCCGCACTAGATTAACCGGATAATTCCCTGAACTAAACAAATCATTTCCTCCCTCCCAAAATTTTAATGTACTAGTTCTATAATTATAACATATTTTGTGAGTCTTGAATATATACTCATGCAGCTGTAGTCATCTGGCACAAAAAAAGGACATCGCATCCAGAAAGGTATAAATACAAAATATATATAAGATATTTTACACTACGTCAAAATCATGGTGGAGTACAGGAGATTTGAACTCCTCACCTCTTCGCTGCCAGCGAAGCGCTCTAGCCAAATGAGCTAGTACCCCATTACTTTTAGTATAGCACGCCGCTCGAGTTTTGACAAGGAAGAAATGTCAGAAAAACGGGAGCGGCGCTGATTTTTCTATACGATTGTTGCACCATCAACTGATACGATCGCACCACTCACGTAGCTGGCCAGTTCGCTGGCTAGAAATAGGAATACGTTGGCTACTTCGCTTGGCTCTCCCATACGGCCGAGTGGAATTGGTGCGGTAACTCTCGCTACCATGTCTTCGGGCAGGTTCGCTACCATATCAGTTCGGGTGACGCCCGGCGCTACGGCATTTACGCGAATACCATCTTTACCGAGCTCGCGGGCTAATGATTTAGTTAAGCCATTGACGGCGCTTTTGCTAGCAGGATAGCCACAGCCGCTGGGCTGGCCATAGATACTCACCATGGAACTGGTATTGATGATACAGCCGCCGCCCTGGTCACGCATGTAGGGCGCGACGGCCTTACTACAGTCAAACAGCGCCTTCACATTGAGATTCATGATTTTATCAAAATCCGCTTCAGTGTAATCGTACAGCGATTCGCGAGCCGAGACGCCAGCATTGTTTACCAGAATATCAATTTTATCGTATTTCGCAGCGATCTCGCTCATGGCTTGCTCGACGCTGGCCAGGCTGCCCAGTTCTGGCGCCATGCCAGAAACTTCCCAGTCGGCATTTTCGGCTTTAAGCGCGGCTACGGCTTTCTCGGCGCTTTCAGGGCGCGAGCCAAACAGTACCACCTTCGCACCTTGCTGCAAATATAGCCGTACGATCTCATAGCCAATACCGCGCGTACCACCAGTCACTACGGCGATCTTATCTTGCAAAAGTTCAGTGATCATTTTCCTCCTCAAATTATAAATATATGAATTGCCTCATTAATATTCAATGTGGTAATATCAATATCCATATTATACTACACTGCGCAAAATATGGTAAGATAAGAATATATGAGTTGGCGCAAAACTTTGCAATACCGATGGCGGCGTATTTTGGCGGTAATAGTAGCCGCGGCGGGTGCAGCGGGCTTGGTGATTGCTAGCCCGAATAGCTATGAGCCGGTTTTTGAAAGTCCAGAAGCTAGCGCTGAGACCCCAGCTAATACTAGCCAGAATCCTACCAGTAATTCTAATCCAGCAGCTTTAGAAATTTTAGCCAAGCTAGAAATCAAAGGTCGCGCCCCGAAGACCGATTATGATCGTAGTGCCCAATTTTACAAAACTTGGCCGAATATTGATGGCTGCAGTTTGCGCCAACGTATTATCAAGCGCGAGCTAGGTGAAACCGCGCAGCTAGATACGGATAATTGCACAGTACTGGCTGGTGAGTTTGATGAGCCCTATACCGGGCAGCATTTGATTTTTTATCAAAAGTCCGATCTCTCTAAGGGTATCCAGATTGATCATGTCGTGGCGCTTTCTGACGCTTGGCAAAAGGGTGCGCAGCAGCTCACGAGCGACGAACGCTATCAGCTGGCGACCGATCCGCTCAATCTCTTAGCGGTGGAGTCTAATGCCAACCAGCAAAAGTCGGATGGTGATGCCGCCACTTGGCTGCCGAAGAATAAAAGTTTTCGTTGTCAGTATGTAGCGCGGCAAGTTTCGGTAAAGTACAAATATCGGCTTTGGGTGACGCAGGCCGAGCATGATGCAATTGAACGAGTTTTGCAAACCTGCCCAAACGAGCCGAGCGTAGGCGTAGAATAACTTTATAGTCCTTTTTCAGTAGCTTCCTTGCCAGTTACTTTTTGATAAATTTCTCGGTGAATCGCATCCACGCTCCGCATACGTTTGCCGTCTTTGGTAGCGCAGTTAATCATAGTCCAGCCTAAGTATTCTGCCACAAACATCGAATTATCGTAAACCTTACGCAAGAATTCTAGATCAGTTTCGTGGATATCATGTTGTACGCCCTCGTTGTCGGTGCGAGCGGCGCGGAGTTTATTAACTAGTTCGAGCGGCGCGTGCAAAAAGATTACCGCGTCGGGCTGCTGGATCCCGAGCTTGTTGTATTCAAAATCAATCACGAAGTCAATAAAATCTTTTTTGGCTTGCTTAGTTTCCATCAACGCCGATTGATAAATCAAGCTCGAAGTAGTATAGCGGTCTAGCAAAATCGTGCGGCCTTTGCGATAGAGCTCTTTTAGCTTCATTCGCCAAGTCACAGCGCGATCGTAAGCATATAAGTTGTTCACAAAATATGGTGAAAGTTCTTCTGGCTTACCATACTCTCCGGCTAGGTACATTTCCACGCCTTTGCCTTGGTAAGAATAGTAAGTCGGGAAATGATGGCTGGCAATTTTGGCACCATCCGCCTCTAAATGCTCTTTGAGTTTAGCGATTTGCGTAGACTTTCCGATTCCGTCCGATGCACCTTCGATAACGATCAACTTCCCTATTTTCATAGTTTACCTCTCCTATTGCTTACATTATAGCATAAGATGGAGTATGTTGCGTGAAAACGGAAGTAAGTTTCGTAAAACTGGAGGTAAACAAATTGAACGCGGGAGTAAGATTGATTACCTTGGGAGTAAGTTTTTAAAACTTGTAAAAAGTGACAAAATAACAGGGGTGATAATGGAGCAGTGTGCTGGAGTATAATTTTATTAGTGCCGAGCAAGAATCAGAATGTTATTGTATGATGCGCCTTTTTAAAGGTAATTTTTACGCTCCGCCGACAAAACTTTCGCTTAAGCGAGTACGTAAAGTTTCGTAGTCAAAACTTTCTCCGGCCGTAAAATGTATCGCAATGTGCCGGCGGAAAGTGAGCGCGTCTAGCGAATCGGCCGAAGTTAGCTCTGGCTGTGCCGCTAGCTCGTGCAAAGCTTTCAGCTCGCGGTCGGGCTGGTAGAGATAACTAATACTTTTGCCGCTATGGTAACCGCTGATAGTATTCCCTTGCGGTAATTTATCTACCATGGCCATGGTATCAAGCGCTGCCATGAGGATGAAATCTTTTGTGCTAAAGATGGTACTAACATCACGCGTATAGAAAATATTGAGATAGAGGTTAAAGGCGTTATGGTTTTGCCAATAATCTAGCAAAGGCTGGGTAATAATATCAAGTAGCTCTTCTTCGCTATTTCCGGGCACCATGAGAGCTAGCTCTTGTTCGCTGAGAACTTGCGGAATACTGCGGTAAAGATAATGTGCATCCGGAAACGCTGCGCTGATAGTAACGTCGCGCGTAGTACCGAGATAGGTTGCAGCGCTATCCAAGCTTTGCGGGTGGGTCTGCGTGATTTCCATGACCGAATAAACCTCTCCACTATTGGTACACTCAAACAGCCCGCTGGTCTTATCGGTGGTAAGGTAAATAATTTGGTACGGACTTTGGCAAAGCGTATAGACGGCATCAGACAATTCTCGGCTCACACCGGCTAGTTGGGCATGAGCCTGGGCGGTAGTGATCCGGTCGACCTCGCTACTATCTACACGTTGATTGGCGTTAGCAAAATACACTACGCCGCCAATACTTTCTACTAGCGAAAGTATCATCAAAAACCCTAGGAAAATTTGCATGGCGTGGCCATTGCGTAGTTTTGCAGTGGGGTTGCGCCACAAGAGGATGGTAACGACTAGAAAACTTACACTTGCTGCAAACAAAACCATAGAGGCAAAGTGTGGTGGCAGGTCCGAGAAAATTGATAGTAACCAAATTAAGCCTATTTGCATTAAACTGCCCAAACTGAGTACGCTCGTGAGGCGCGTTTGGCGGGGTGCATCACGCCAAGCCAAGACTAAAATAATAAAGTTGAAGATGGCCAAGAAAGCCGCCGCCAGCAAAACATATTTGAGGGCGGCAGGATAATAGACGGTAGTGACCCAGTCGTAATTGTATTTAGTGGTAGCAAGTAAGGCCACCTGGAGCGGCTCGACGATGATGCCTAAGACTATGCTGATTAGGAAGCTAGCGATACTAAACGGTAAAGCCAGAGATTTGGCTTTATGAGCGCGGGCTTGTTGATTAATTAGCAAAGCCGGCCAGAGTAGCTCATCAGAATCAATAGTAGTACTATCTACGGCAGTGATTTGATTACGTGGCCGCACTAAACCAGCCAGTACTGGCAAAGCTGTACCTTCTGGCCAAAGTAAAACTTCGGCATCCATTCCCACCGTTCGACCTTTCATATGTTACTATTTTAGCATAAAAATTTTGGTTTGGAAGAATCTTCGCAAAAATCATTTCCTATGCTATAATATATTCATTATGAATCTCAAGATTGGCATCGTTGGTTTACCGAACGTAGGCAAGTCGACGCTTTTTAATGCTTTGACGAACGCTGGGGCGTTGGCGGCCAATTATCCTTTTGCGACGATTGAGCCGAATGTAGGGATTGTGCCAGTGCCAGACGCGCGGTTAGATTTCTTGGCCAAGTTATATCAAACTGAAAAAGTGATTCCGGCCACAGTAGAGTTTGTAGATATTGCCGGGCTGGTGGAAGGCGCTAGTAAGGGCGAAGGTTTGGGCAATAAGTTTTTGGCTCATATTCGTGAATGCCAGGTGATTTGCCATGTGGTGCGGGTGTTCAAGGATGATGACGTAGTACGAGCGGAAGGCTCGAAAGATCCAGCGCACGATATTGATGTGATTCGTACGGAGCTAGAATTAGCTGACTTAGAGACGCGCGAGAAAGCCGCAGCTAAGCGTAAGAAAAATTCCGGTAAAGACGACCCTGGTATGGCGATTCCCTATTTGATGGATAAGCCGGTGATCTATATGTTTAATGTTGACGAAGCAGAATTGGCTGATCAAAATCTGCGCCAAGAATTGCAAGCTTTAGTGGCGCCTAGTCAAGCAGTTTTTGTGAATGCAAAGCTGGAGTCGGAAATGTCTGGTATGAGCGCCGAGGAACGCAAGGCCTTTCTGAAAGAATACGGCGTAGAGGAAGATGCGCTGGGTGAGCTGATCAAGGCCGCTTACCAGACTTTGGGCTTGCAAAGTTTTCTTACTGCGGGGCCAAAAGAAGTTCACGCTTGGACGATCAAGCAGGGTGCTACCGCTCCCGAAGCTGCCGGCACCATTCATACCGATTTCCAGCGTGGATTTATTGCGGCAGAAGTGATGAAATTTGCGGATTTGGCCGAGCTAGGCTCGGAACAAGCCGTCAAAGCTGCTGGCAAATTACGCACCGAAGGCAAAACTTATGTCATGCAAGATGGTGATATTGTCGAATTTCGGTTCAATGTTTCAAAGTAATTTATGAAAAATGCTATGGGTGCGGAAAAAACTAAAAAGTCAATAAAACCAGCAAAAAAGTCTCCGCAACCATTGGTTGTGCCCACAAAACGCTCGCAACCTACGGTTGCGGCGGCAAAAACTACTACAACGGCTAAAACTTCTGCAAAAACGCAAAGCACCAAACGTGCACGCAAAGCTTCTACGTCAAAAACTGCGCCAGCGCAAGCCCAAATGACTACCAAAAAGTTTGCCGAAGGTTTAAGTTTTCAGAAGCTGTTTTTCATCTTTTTAATCGGTTCAGTGATTGGCACAATTTATGAAGATATCTTAATTTATTTGCAAACTTATTTTGATACTGGCACTGGCGTTTGGATGCTACATCGCGGCGTAATTTACGGGCCGTTTAATGTGATTTATGGTTTTGGCGCAGCGGTGATGTGTTGGGTACTTTTGCGCAAGAAATATAATAATTGGCAGATTTTTGGCTTGTCGGCGGTCTTGGGTGGTGTGATTGAATATGTTTTGAGCTTTTTGCAAGAAACCTTTACTCATACCACTTCTTGGGATTATTCAGGGCAATGGTTAGACCTTAATGGTCGAACGTCAGTGCCGTTGATGATTGTTTGGGGGTTTATGGGCTTAATATTAGTAAAATGGCTCTATCCGATTCTTTCTCATGCGATTGAAAAAATCCCTATACAAGTAGGAGTACCGCTTTTTTGGACATTGCTGATTTTTATGATTTTTAACTGTTTGGTTTCTTGGACGGCTGTGATCCGGCAGACTTTGCGGCATAATGATATTCCACCTTTTACACCAATTGGTGAGTTTTATGATTATTATTACAATGATGATTATTTACGAAAGTATTTCCCCAATATGGTTAGACAGGACGGCAAATAATGATTGGTATTATTGGTGTAGTATTTTTGGGGTTGGCAGCGGGGTTAGCTTTGCGAGCGAATTTGGCCTTGCGTAATAATAAACTAAATTTAACTAAACGCACCAAGATTCCTAAACTAGCGATTTTGATTCCGGCGCGTTACGAAAGCGCTGTCATTGAAGGCCTACTCAAAAGTATAGCTGAACAAACTTGGCCAGTGCGGATGACGGATGTTTATGTGATTGTAGAAAGTCTTGATGATCCAACGGTAGAAATCTGCAAAAAGTATCAATGCCAGGTGATTTTGCGTAAACATTTAGAATTACAGCGCAAAGGCTACGCTCTAGACGAAGCGGTGAAGCAAATTTTGGCGCATAAGCATTACGATCTCTATTTCGTGTTTGATGCGGATAATCGTTTATCACCAGATTATCTTACTGAGATGCTTAAGATTTATGCGTTAGGCTACCAAATGGCTACCGGCTATCGCAATGCCAAGAATAACAATAAAAATGTGATTGCGGCGGTGTCGGCACTGACTTTTACGATGATTAACACCATGGGCAATAAAAATCGTATCCGCCATGGTGGTAATATTATTTTCTCGGGAACGGGCTGCTTCGTGGTTGGAGAGTTAGTAGAGCAATGGCAGGGCTGGCCGTTTCATAGCTTGACTGAAGATTATGAGATGTCGCTTTATGCGATTGTGCATAATATTTCGACCTTTTACAATGAGAAGGCGGTATTTTATGATGAGCAACCTACGAAATATCGGCAAACCGTAGACCAGCGGGTACGGTGGATCCGCGGCTATTTTAGCGCGCGACGCATCTATTTGCCGGAAATGCGCAAATGTCATCACCAAGATAACCAAGGTAGCGTAATTAAGGAGCGTATCGGCGTAACGCCAATTATCCTAGCACTTATTGGTGTGGTTTGCTTGCTGTTTGATGATATTGTGAAACTTTTTACGGCGCACAATCTTGGTTTGATGTTAAGCTTGCTGGCGGGGCTTTTGATAGTAATCTATATCGTACTGATGATTATTACGATGGTGATGATGAAACGCGAAAAAATGCGCTTTACGCCCAAAATCCGCCGTCAAGCAATATTCTACAATCCGATTTATTTGCTGAGCTACGTTCCCTGTGCGCTGAAAGCCCTCTTTACTAAAAATGTAGAGTGGAAGAAAATCGAGCATGGCGGAAAGCAGCCAAATCTCCCCAGGGGCTGGGGAGAAGGGTGAAAATGCTATAAGTTTTTAGCTAGCGGGGGCGACACAGCGCACAGAGTTACCGTAGAAGCGGTCGAGAAAGCCGGACGGAGTCACATAGCTGCTACCGAAGTACAGGTAGTAAGCGCCGGTGCTACTGCCGGCCGTACCAGACCAGTAACGCCCGTCGGAGCCGACATGGATGAGGGAGCCATCGTAGACATTCCCGGCAGCCGGGAAGAAACCGGAACCATCGACAGTACTACCATTGACGCTAAAACTACTATTGCCAAGGTTATAACCAGCGGTCGTGCTACCATTGCTCCATTTACCTACTATGGTACTACCTTGATTATAGAGAGCTTGGAATTCCCCAGAAGTATTACCGGTAGGTAAGCGCCAGCCTTTTGGGCAAATATCCGAAGTAGCATTAGCACTACCAGTTTTAGTAGTACCGGCAGTAGCGGTAAGCCAAGTGTAGTGTGCACCATTAACGCCACCATTATAATAAGCGCCTTCTTGTTTTTGGTAATCAGAAGTGCTACTTGGATTGCTCCAAAGCGCTGAAGCAGGTATAGTATAATTGCTGGTCACATTAGAATCAGTACTAGTAATTTCCTTGTTAATCAAGTTTAGATTCTGCGTCATCCAGCAATTCCCGTCCGAGAGTTTCTTCACCATATAGGTCTTCATATCCGGCTTTGCAGAATTATCATATCCACCACCACGATTATCTTGTAAATATGCTACTTCACCGATATTGGTAGACGCACAAATCTCTGGCGTCATTTGTTGCATTTGGAAGATATCTTTGATGGTAGTAGCTACTACTTGTGGTGAAGCGGTAAGTGATAGCATCACTTCAGTATGATAAGTCCCGGGTGTAGCATCACTACCAAACTTAGCTGCAAAGACTAGTTTCTTAGTAAAATCTTCACTATACGTCATCTTTGATTCTAAAGTATCTCCGGCACTAATCTTAGGCATAGTTTTGTAAGTCAGACTAGCTTCAGCTGCACTAGTATCCGTCCAAGCATAACCCCAAGAATTATAACCCATCTCAGTAGGAGTTTTATCTCCTGCACCGAGTAATGCTGCATCTCCTCCTACTAAGCTCATTCGGTCGATATTATTAGCATAGGATATTACTAAGTTATAATCCATTACATCTTGGGCTTTAACTGTTACATTATGACTTCTATAAGCTACTCCTGCACCACTTACCCAAGTGGCCGCATTCTGGTCAGCACCATAAGCTCCATCGGCTTTGCTGATGGTGATAGTGGCGGTGGGGTTGGCTGGAGTGACGTCGTGCGGAGAAATTAGATCATCGTAACTAATCTCTTTTTCACTTGTATTATTATCTAACTTATTTTCTTCAATTTTCTCAGAAATCTCAGAAGTTGTTGCGTTAGAATTCTCCGTATTTTCTGAGTTATCTAGCGCATCTGGTTTTTCTGAACTATCCGAGCTATTAGTCTCATTTTCCAAGGCAGAAGTCTGTTCATGAACAGTAGGATTCAGACTAATGATTGTTAAAGCTAAAAGTAATACCATACAGCCAATCGGTATACTATGTAAATACTTCCGCAAAA
>CAYMCF010000020.1:0-15011 GCA_964388975.1 uncultured Candidatus Saccharibacteria bacterium
CCGGCATAGCCGGCAAATACAAAACCTCCGGATCGAGATCCGGAGGTCGGTTATTAGGTTAGCTTGAGCATGATATAAGACTTAGCTTTTTGTGAGATTTAGTCTGTGTAAGCCATTCAGTCTACACTCCGGGTGAAAAATTTTTCAATTTGCTACGATGCTCTTTGTAGCGCGGGTCGTGGGTGGCCACTTCGCGCCAGAAGGCTTCGGAATGGTCCAGGTGATTGAGGTGAGCTAGTTCGTGCAAAATCACATAATCTCGCAATACTTCCGGCACTTGCATGAGGCCGATATTCAGAGAAATCGTGCGGTTGCTACTACAACTGCCCCAGCGCGTAGCGGCGTGGCTGAGGCGGCATTTGTCGTAATTATAGCCGTAGAGCTTAGCATAGTATTCCAAGCGGTAAGGCAGATATTCCTTGGCCTTTTTCATCAAGATTTTTTTCTTAGCGTCGCGCGCACGCTGAGCTTTTGGGTCTCCCAGTGGGATCTTGTCTTTGATGAGGTCGCGATTAATTTTTAGAAAACGCCGCACCAAAAAATCACTAGTGTGCTGCGGCACTGACATCTGCAGGCGGCCGGATGGTGCCACCGAAAACCGCACGCTTTTAGAAAGCGGGTTTTTGCGTACGATAACTTCCCCAAATTCTGGATCAGTGATGACCATTTTAGAGCTGAGTCAAAACTTGTTTGAGCTGAGTATGATAGGTATGCTTGCCAGATAGCACAATTGGCGCTTCTGCGTCCGAAGGTGCCTCGAGGACTTTGATACGATTGTCGTAGACAGTTTTCGCTTTTTCGACGGACTTAAGTTTGTTCTTAAGCCGGGCGCGAATCGTGCTAACATCGGTTTGGATCCAGACTAGCGTAGGAGTGTAGCCGGCGTTGCGCAAAATCTCCGCTAGCTCGCGGCGGTCTTTTTCGGTGTCATTACCGCCTTCGATTACTAAAGTTGCGCCAGTTTTAGCAATTTCCGCTACTAATAGCAAGATAAACTGCCGAGAAAGATTATGCTCTTGCTTCAGCTGGTCGAGATCATAAAACGTAGCATTAAACTGCGCGGCAAATTGCTTGCTAAAAGTGGTTTTACCACTGCAGGGGGCACCAAAAACGAGAATTGCGCGCTGACTATTAGACGGTGAGTTTGATTTTTTACCTTCCATATACCTCCATTAACATTTACCTTCCTTTATCTTCATTGTAGCACACTTTGAACTATTTGACACTAGAATTTGTGAAGGATAATAGAAAAACCACGCCAAAAAGTTAGCCAGCACATAGCAAAAGGCTGGAAGTATTTCCATTAAGGCTAGATAAGACATTACAGTGCAGAGGTCACAACAGGCAAAAAGGATAAAGCCAATTAGCGCGCAATTCGCATAGAAGCTCTTTGGCTCAGCTTGGCGCCAACGCCAGCTGAGGAGGAGGTTGAGGGTAAGTGCGAGCGCATAAAACCCGACTATAATATATAGTGGTGGTACCCAGCCAAAGATGTAATTTAACACCATAGCAAGTGAACCAATAATGATTAGCCACACTACCCGAAATCGTGTCTCGGGTGGGGCGAGCAAACGGTAAAGATGTAAGCACTGGGCCAGGAAAAATACTGTCAAGCCAATTACGGAGATATTGTCGCTAGCCATGATGCAATCTGCTACAAAAGTTGTGAGCATGGCCGCCTGTAGCCAATGGTCTTGCGGAAAAGTGACAATGCTGTAAATTGAGCAAAGCAATACCCCGCTAAGCGTGAAGACCGTAATCGGGACACTTTTGGGTAAGATAATTCCAGTGATGATAATTGCCAAATATAATACCACCCAAAGCTTTAGCCAAGTTTTCAAATGTTTTGGACATTTTGGATTTTTTAGGCGTGACGACAATTTTCCCATAATAATATATTAGCATAAATTCTTTGCTGCGGAAATACACAAAAATCACCCCCGCTAGTTTCTAGGAAGCTGAGCAGGGGGTGAGGTTGGGTTATAATTTAACTGGCCGGGGCGACGCAACGCACAGAGCAGCCCATGTATTGACTAACGCTATTTATTCCTACCTCGTATGACGGATTTACGTGACTACTTCCGAAGTTTAGAATATAGCGAGCTGAATCGTCATAGTTTTTTGTGCTGGACCAATAATTTCCGCCACGATTTGCAGAATAAATGGTATCATTTGATCCTGCAGCTGGGAAGAAGGCGGCGTTTGAAGCGCCAGCTTGATTATTTCCTAACCAGTAGCCGGAGGCGGAATTGTACTCAGTGAAATCTCCTATTTTATAGCTGCCTTTGCTATAGAGCACTTGAAATTCTCCAGAACTATTACCGGTAGGTAATCGCCAGCCTTTTGGGCAAATACTGGCAGTATCTCCATAACTACCGGCTGTGGCGGCGCCCCAAGAGTAGTAGGCGCCATCATGATTTGTGTCATTAGCGGGGTTGTAATTATATACGTAGTATACTAAATTCCCTGTCGTTGCCGTATTCGATTTCCATGATTTAGAATCTGGTAATACGTAAGTGCTATTTTCGGCTACGTCAGAATATTTACTGGTTAGCGTGGTGCTATTATCGTCGTCGGGATATTTACTTACCCAGCTTCTAATGCTATTGCCTGTGATGTGGAGATTTTCCAACATCCAACAATTCCCTTGTCCATTTTCGCCGTCAGATAGACGACCTACTGCATAGTTACTGCCGTCTCGCCAGTCAATCAACGTTTTAGATTCACCCGGAGTGGTTGAGGCGCAAATTTCGGGCGTTATCTCATGCATATAGGTAATGTCTTTCAACGTTGTAGTAATTTCTTGTGCTGAGGCAATGAGCGATAGCATAACTTGGGTTTTGTAGTGCCCCGGTAAATTCTGGTCACCAAACTTAGCGCCAAAGACTAACTTTTTGGTGAGCGTATCTTGATAAGTGTCATGATGTTCCAATAAGCCATTAGATAAATCTGTGGAGGTGGCGCCGAATTGTGGCACAGTATAATATGGCATAGTGGTTTCATCGGCGTCAGTTGCTCCCCAAGCAAAACCCCAAGCGTTGTCGGGCATATTATTTGGGGTTTTGCCGGCGGCGCCAGCGAGGTAGCGGCTATCGCCCTCTAGTCGTAGCGCATCTTTGCCGCTAGCATAAGAGATTTGCAAGCTATAGCCAGTAATTTCATTTACGTTTACTGTTACTTGATGACTGCGGTAAGCCATGCCGGTAGACGGCACCCAAGTCGCCGCATTTTGGTCAGCTCCGTATTGGTTGTCGGTGGCTGTAATAGTAATGCTAGCTGAGCCGAGATTATTGTCTTGTGGTGTAATTAAAGTATCGGAACTAATGCCATTATTGGTTTCATTGCTAATGATATTATTCGCGTTTTCTTTCCAGGTTGCATCCTCTGTATTTTCCGCTTTCCTTGCGTCAGAAGCGCCCGACTGGTCTGCAGTCGGCTTACCTTCTAATTCTGATTTTGCAGAATCAATTGCTTTTTCTATCGCAAAAGTCTCTTCCGGAGTAATCGGATTAAAACTGATTACTCCGAGCCCTAAGAGCAGCATGATGCACAGTAGAGGAATACTATAAGAAATATATCGTAAGTTGTAAGTAATCTTAGTTTTACTATTATTACTTAATTTAATAAGTTTAGAATACTTAGAACTCTTTTTAGAACTTACAATACTTTTGGGAATACTATGATATTTAAGCCCTTTTGCTTGCTTATATCTAAGTCGCTTCCACAACTTATCAAAAACTAATATTTTCTTATGTTGGTGCATCATGCCCTCCTCTTTAGGTATGTTGATAGACCGCATAGTACCAAATATAAGCAATAGAGTTATACTAAAATATAACAAAAATGGTACCATGGGTTGTTAGAACCATCGTACTCAATACACCAACAAAATTGTTGTTTTATTTCGCAGACAGCGCCCATGGCACCATTTCAGTTGCGAAATATCAACTGTATTGAGCTTTATCTTGATGATTCTAACAATACCATTATACCATGGTATTTTATTTTGCAAGCTAAATTATCTTACTTTTCCAAATACATAATATCTAGATCCACATCACCATAGATTCCCGGGACTTGGCCTGAGCTAGAAAGCTGCCAGAGCCAATATTTTCCATCATAAGTCACGCGGTGATAATATTGCGCCAGCCAGATGGGATATTCTGGGAAAACTTCCGGTTGCCAAATGCGCTCCAGATAATTTTTACTGCTATAGAGTACGCCTTGGTAGCCGCGCGCCGCCGCGGTATCTAGAAAGGCTTTGGCAACTTGGTTAATAGTGCGGAAGCTCATCTTGGCATTATTGAAGTCCGCCCAATCTTCCCAGTCAAAAGCAATTCCCAGTTCCACCGGCGTATCGCCGAGTTGTGCGATGATCCACTCGGCTTGCCGTTGTGCTTCTGTAGTAGTATTGGCATAAGAATAGAAATATACGCCGATCGGCAGGCCGGCTTGGCTAGCGCCAGTAAGATTAGCCTGGAAATATTTATCCAGAATGTATTCAGTATCATAATTTACCTGGTAGCCCACGCGGATAAAGGCAAACTCCACTCCAGCAGCTTTGACGGCCGGCCAATCAATTTCTCCTTGCCAACTGGAAACGTCAATCCCGATTTTAGTCTGTGTAGTTTTGTGTTGAGTGATGACTTGCGACAAAGGCAATTTCTCGGTCGCAACTGGTGGTTGCGGCGGGTTGGGTTGCGGTTCGTAGACGCGCAAGGTAAAATTTTGCCGCGCGGTATTATTATAATCATCCGTCACCACATATTCTACGGCATAGTCTCCTGGTACTGTTAAATCATAATTCCCTGCAATTTCGCGTTGTGGCTGGTCGTCAAGGTCGTCTCCGCTTAACATTAAGTCGGTTAGCTTGCCTGCGTAGTTCACTGGCACACTATAGAGTTTGCCGCCATAGATAGTGGGCGCAGTAGCATCGACTACTTGGATAGTGAGCTCGCGTTGCCGGCGTTTATGCTTAATATTGATATATTCAAAACTAACGGTTATTTCTCCAAGCTGACTAGTGTCGATGGTAATATCTTCTACTAATTCCCCGTTTAAGTTTTCTAAGAAATCGGAGACTTTTACTGACTCGCCAAAGCTCGCCGTCAGCTCGGGCTTCCAAGTAATCGCTTCGGCATCAATCCGCTGGTTTTCGGCAATATCATAAATTATCCAGCCAGTTATGGCCAGTATCAAAATCAAGACTGCCCCGACTATCAGCCAAACTTTTTTATCAATACGTTTGATTCGCTCCCACATTACTATCTATTATATAGTATTTCTGCGGAAATTTAATCATTCTTCTGGAGAATTGTAGCCACAATTCCGCACAGAATGCCGCCGATCGGAAAAACAATCCAACCAATCTGCCAAAGTTGCGCACCGAAGCCTAGCAGCATAAAAATCATCGTGGCAACCATCATAATTACGCCGGAAATTTTGCCAACTTTCTCGGAAGTAGCTTTAAACTCAGTGGAATTTTCGTAATTGTAATGTGCAATATCGTATTTACCTTTATTAATGCCGGCGTAAACAAACATTGGCGCGGCTACGCTGACGAATAGCATAAATACTGCTGCCGGTAGAGGGCTTTCGGCACCAAAAGTATTCGCTACTATCAGGGCCATAAAGATAACTAATCCTGCCAGAATAATCCCCACTGCGCCAGCGATGATTTTGGAAAACTTTAGATTGTACTCATCAATCTCTGCGGATGTATAAAAATTCTCCAAAGTCGGATGTTTGAGCTTAAAATCTCCCAGCTCGATGCCGCGAATCACAAAAATCGGTGCGCTAATAGCTACGAAAAGTAAGAAAATCACCAAGCCATAATTGGCATGTTCGGCACTAATACTACTAAATGCTAAAAGTGCCACTGTGCCTAGTAAAATTAGGCCAATCGCAAAGCTAATACTGCGGCTAAATTTCCGCATCAAATGGTTGTAAGCTTGTTTCAGATCAGAATTAGCACAAGTAGTTTTAAGATTAGTACCACGCACCAGTTCGTCCATCGTGCAGTCAAATACTTCACAAAGTGTTACGATTTTATCCATTTCTGGTATAGCTGCGCCGCTTTCCCATTTGCTAATTGATTGGCGCGAAACGTTAATTTTATCAGCCAGTTCTTCTTGCGACAAATTATGCTGTTTGCGCAGGTTTTGTAGATTTTCTCCAATATTCATATCTTTCCTTTGTTTTATCTTACTATAATTTTACAGTTGCAGAGGCAAAATCTCTACCAATTATCCTTCACAATAGCAGACTTTTCCCGCAACCAGTGGTTGCGGAGCGGGGAGGATGTTAAATTTGCAATAAAAGATTTATTTTTTGGAAAGGAAAATTATTCACAGAAATAGTTTGTGCTAAGTTAGTTAGACTTTTTAAACACTAATGCTTGTATCTGCGGCAAAAAGTGCTATATACTGGAGGCTAACAACGTGCCGAAAAAGTACAGAAAGGGATATATGCAGAAAATCAGTGCCAGCAAATTTAAACCGCGTTCGCGTAAACCATATCTGCCAAAGGTTGTTAAGCGAGAAATTGTGCAGAAAAAGTTCATTAAGAAGCAACTCATTGATAAAAATGGTGCGATTTGTGGAATTTGTGGCCAGCCAATTACGGATATGAAAGATTGTACGATCGATCACATTATTCCGAAGTCACGCGGAGGAATGACGACTTTGGAAAATTGTCAATTAGCGCATTTCCGGTGCAATAGTAAAAAAGGTGACCAATGCGATGATGCTTTATTAAGAGCTGAGCGAGATGATACGGACAAAAATGCTTGATATGGCTATGTAAGAGATAAAACATAGGAAAGGTATTTTTACACCTCCTGGAAGAAAAGTCTGGCCTCATGAGATGCGCGTGGCAAAGATTTTGGCAATGGCTGGGCACAGCGTAGAGCTTCTACTAGAGGGTAACCAGAGAAGCCCAGATATTCTATTGGATAATATAGAGTATGAAATAAAATCTCCTAAAACCATGTCCACTAATACGCTGGAACATCTATTCAAGAAAGGTTTGAAACAGTGCCCAAATCTTATTATTGATATGTCGCGGACTCGGCTGAGAGATGATAAAATGCTTAATTTTCTGGTTGCGCAAATGCGAAAGACTAAACAGATTAAGAGAATGTTATTAATTACGAAAAGAGGGCAAATTATTGACATCTTTAAGTTAATTTGATACTATTAAAGCAACAGAAGTCCCGTACGGCGCAGAAGGTGCTTTCCACTGGGGCTTCTTTTTGATGACAGTAATTTGGTACTAGAGATAGGATGATTGACGTATTGTGTTAAGTTTTCGGGCGTGGTGCAGATAGCTTTAATCTTAATCTCTACAGCGATATGCTATGCGGTGTCTGGTGGTAGTCCTACTTCGATTATGGCTTTAAATTCACTTGTTGCGGTGGTACTTTATGTTGGACTGCCACAAAGGGATTAACTCCCCTTCCCCGCGCTTCGGCTTGGGGATTTTTAAGCGGTTAAAGGTTCTTTTTAGATTGGCTGGAATTATTCTATATCAAAACTCTCGGTCTTTAAATTACAATAATATTTACCACTCGTGGCAGTAAATTTTAAAACACAATAATCTGGGTCGGTGACGCCCTTTTTATAATACATGGTATCACCGGCTTTCCAAATTAGATTTTTAGTATCTTGGTCCGTTAAGACTTCCATTTTCCCTTTTAACACCAGCCCAATGTGTTTGATGATACCTTTATGATAAAAGTAAATGCTTGCCTTAGGGTTATCCCGATATTGCTGAACTTTAGCTGAGGAGGTATTAGTAGAAAAATAGAATTCTTTGCAGCCAATAAATTTTCTAGGTTTGAGCATGGCGCGTACATTCGGGTAAGCTTCGTCGTCAATAGAACAGATCAGACAAACTTTTTGCCGTTTGATGAATTTTTCAATTACTTTTAGGTCCATAAACTTTGATTTACTTTCGATTTACGATTTAACTTTCTTTGATTATACCATTTTATGGTTGATGAAATGATTTATTGACACTAAACAGTAACAAAAAATTAGCGGTATTAGGTAGTTGAGCTAGCTATTATTGGTCTGAGGCATGCCGTTTAGCCTTGAGCCTTATTGACAGAATTGGCAAAATGTACTACAATCTAAATTAGAACCTTAAGTTTGTCTCAAAAAATAACGGAGGTAGTAAAATGGAAAAATTAAGGTTAGTTCGTCCTGAGAAGAAATATGAGAAACAGGCTATGGAATATCTGGAAGAGTTTTATGCTAATGGCTCGGAAATCCATGGTGTCGGTGGTCTGGAACGCTATAAGGATGATTACGAAAGCTGGTTGAAACATCTGGAAGAAATGCGGAATCTTGAGTCAAATGATGATCTTGTGCCTAGTGAAACTTTCTTTCTAATGAAACGGCTGCCGAGAGAGTCGCATATGCTTCAGGAGGATGTCGAGCGTCTGGTGGGGATGGTAAACATTCGCCTTGATCTGAATGATTTTCTGTGGATGTATGGCGGGCACATTGGCTACAGTATCCGTCCGTCTGAGCGCAGAAAAGGCTACAATAAGGTGAACCTTTATTTGGCGCTCAAAGTCTGTCAGAGTCATGGCATCGAAGTCGCTCTTCTGGATTGCGAGAAAAGCAATATTGGTTCAGCGAAGACTATGCGCGCTTTGGGTGGTAGGCTGATACGCGAATGTCCGCACAAAAATTGGGCGGGTAAGGATACTGTTATGCAATGGTATGTCATCGATGTTGATGCCGCTCTGAGCAAGTATGCTGACCAATACGACCAGTTTGTGGCTGAATATCCCAACTAGACTTCTATCAGGCTCATCGGGTAAAGCGCTCGACCAAACCCCTGCCGGCATCTCGGCGGGGGTTTAATCAACAAAAATATCCTCTTAGCAGAGGTCGGAAGAACAATTTGACACTTTGCATTGGACTTGGCAGGGGCGACAGGAATCGAACCCATATCTACGGTTTTGGAGACCGCTATACTAACCGTTGTACTACGCCCCTAATGCCACTATTTTACCATAAAATTCCGAAAAATTAGCGAAAAACTACTAGAAAACCTTAAAATCATGATTCTTGGCCTAGCTCTATGATTCGTTCGGGGTGTAGCTTTTCGGCAAAAGTTGCATCATGTGTAGCAAAAAGGATGGCGCCAGCGTATGCTTGCAATGCTTGTTCAATGTTTCCGCGGGCGCGAATGTCGAGATGGTTGGTTGGCTCGTCTAAAATCAGTAAATCTACCGGTTGCAAAATGATTTTAAGTAGAGCGAGCTTGGCAATTTGCCCGCGCGACAAAGTTTGGACAGGCACTGTTAATTCTGCCTTGGTTAAATCCATAGTGGTAGCTGCCTGGAAAACTTCCGTCACTGGCGCATCAACTTGGCTAAGAAAATTTTGCGTAAGTTCCAGCCCGGAAATGTCTTGCGAAATATAGCCTAGGCGTAAGTTGGGCGCCAAAGTAACGGTGCCACTATCCGGTTCTAATTCCTTCAGGATAATTTTGAATAAAGTGGTTTTACCAGTGCCATTATCACCGACAATCTGTACACGTTCACTAGTAGATATTTCTAAATTAAGATTTTGAAAGAGTATTTTTGAGCCAAAACTTTTAGTTAGTTCTTGGATTTTTAATAGTCGGCGTTGACGGAGAAAATCGGCGGAGATTTTGGCTTGATAGGTTTTGCGTTGTTGTGGTTTCTCAATGCCTTCGAGATGAGCAAGCTTGGTCTGGGCAGTATTAATAATGCGGCTAGCGGTGTTTTGGGCATGATTTTTCCGCCCATGAAAAGCCATTTTATTTTCGTCGCGAATTTTATTAAAATGTAGCTGGCTGACGCGATTATTGTCATTATAGGCGCGAGAAATTTGTTGATGCAAATGGCGCTTGGCGCGCTGAGCTTGTTCATAATTCCGCAACTGTTGGTTGCGCAACTGCTGGTTGCGGGTAAGAAAGTCGCTGTAGTTGCCATGGAAAAGTTGTAATTGGTGATTTTTGATTTCGATAATTGCTTCGGCAACATCATTAATAAAAGCCCGATCATGGCTTACGATCAAAACTAATCCCGGGAAATGCCGTAGCTGTGTAAGCAGCCATTGGCGGGCACTGGCGTCCAGGTTATTAGTTGGTTCGTCGAGCAGTAAAACGTCAAAATCTTGCGCAAAAAGCTTGGTGAGAGCTAGCCGCGTCCGTTCTCCGCCCGATTTATCAGTATTCGTTTCGGGAGTTTGGGGCAGGTATCCTACTTTACCGTCTAGGCGCAGCGAGCCGGTGTCAGGTGCTAGCTGGCCGGCAAGAAGCTCCAGCAGAGTAGTCTTACCGGTACCATTGTCGCCGATAATAGCAACCTTTTCAGCATTACTTAAAGTTAAGTTAATTTGGTTAAAAATTTCACAATTTGAATAAGCGAAAGTTAAATTAGAAATTTGCAACATAAAATATCCTTGGAATAAATTGATAATTTTTGTGTAAAATCTAATTTCGCATAACTTCATTATAGCACATTCAGGGATTTTGTGGTATGATTAGAATAATGGTTATAAAGAGAGGTAGATAATGCGTGCACTCCATCTGTGTTTCTGGTTGCATCATCCGTACGAGCTGTTGGGGGAGGGCAAATGGGAGAAAGGCTATTTTGGCGGCGAGCTAGGCTTTCGTAAACTTGATCAAAAAGAATATCAGCCTTTCTTTGCTTTGATTGAGCGCAATGCCCAGCGCTATCCGAAACTGCATCTTTCCCTGGTAGTGTCGGGAGTGTGGCTGGAACAAGTGGAGCGTTGGGATGTAGACCTTTTGGCGCGGCTCAAGAAGTTGGTGGCGAGTGGTAGCGTCGAGCTAGTGACGGTGCCTTATTACGCTTCGATGGCGGCCTTTTACGATTTGGAAGAATTTTCAGAGCAAGTCGCAAAGCTGCAGAATAAGTTTGAGCAGGTTTTTGGTGAGAAGAGTTTAGCTGTAGCGGTACCGGGGCTGTGTTATAACAATCGTTTGGCGCGTTGGGCGGAAAAGGCAGGCTTCCGGCTGATGTTGGCTGGTGATGCTACGAATCCACTAGATTGGCGTACCTGTAATAAGCTTTACGAAGCCAAGGGCAAGCACGATGGCGAAGCTCTCAAAGTTTTGTTTGAGAATCGTAAGTTATCACAAATGCTGATGCAGGCCGAAGCTTTAGCGACGGTGCAGATTGCTGAGGAAATTACCATCGACCAGCCAGATGTAGATTCGGACATGGCACCCAAACGTATGACTACGGCAGCAGATTTTGTCCAAGCCTTGCAGCAACAGCGCGAGCAGGCTGAGCCGGATCAAGCTGCCGTTACGCATTCTGCTAAAAAAGTTCGCACCAAAACTAGTTTTTCTGCGAAAAAATTCATCAAGCAGCTAGATTTAGCTTTTATGCGCGGCGAGGTAGTGAATTTGCAACTTACGCCAGAAATTTTTGAGCGATGGCGCGAGTACGGGGTGATTGGCTTTTTCGATGAGTTGTTTAAGTTGTGGCTAGAAGCACCTGGTAATCAACTTTTGGGAGTAAAGGAATTACTACAATTAGCACCCGCTGCAGAAATATCCATCAAAAAGACTGTCAGTATGGATGGTGATGCACAGGGTGACTACCAATCTCCCGAGTGGTGGACGGAGGCCGAACTGAAGCGCAGCCAGGATCTGTATGATTTGCGTGCCGATGTGATGCGTAGCAAAGATCGCGGCTTGCAGGCGGATTTTGCCATGCTGACTACACGCGAATATGCTTTGGGCGGCGAGCAGTACGACGAGATTTTGGCTGATTTTCGTGAGCGGCTAGCCAAATATCGTGTCAAAATGCTGAATGGCGAGGAGAAAGTTACTGGGCGCAGCCTCACCGAGAGCACCGCGGTAGAAGTAAAAATTGATCACGAGGCTCGCGCGGCGCGGGAGCGCAAAGAGAAGTTTTATGAGCAATTTCGTTTGGCAGGCGAGGCTGGGCAGGCGTTTTGGGATGTTGACGACATGGATGATATGGAAGCGGCCATCCAAGTATTTGCTCAGCGCATGAAATGGTCAAGCCTAGAAACTGAGCGCAACCTCGATACTTACGCCGAGGCTGAAGTAGTAGACGACAATATGGGTTTTGAGGCGGCAGATATTGATATCGAAGAAGAGCCGGTGGCGCCGCCTAAACCTAAGAAAAAGCGCTTCAAGAAAATTGTCATTGAATAGTTCAGCTTTTACCATCGTGGGCTCGGTAACTATAGGAAGATGTTAAAAACTTGCTTCACACCATGATATTTGCATCTGCAAAAATACCGCGCCACCCTGAGTGATGCGGTATTAGCTTAGAACCGGCCAGGAAGCTGGGCTCACTAGCGTTTCTTTTCCTTTACCTCGTTGCGACCAAGATTCTTCTTCGTCTCGGTGAAGACGACATGCTTACGCAGCACTGGGTCGTATTTGCGGAGACTGAGCTTATCAGGGGTGTTCATCGTATTCTTTTTAGTGTAATACTGACGGATGCCTGACTCCTCAGAAACCAAACCAACGAGTTTGCGCTTAGTATTATTTTTCTTTGCCATAATACCTTACATTGTATCACAAAATCTTTACGCTGTAAATAATGAAACCGAGGTTTTTGGCAAAACGCATGGCGGAGCTTACGATTTTTTGGGTTTTCTAGCGCTTTTGGGCGGCTTGGTCGGGGTGGGTGGCTGTGAGATTTTGGGAGTTTTGAGATATTGGCTGTAAAAGTAGTAGATTTGGTAGATCAGGGCAATAATCAATGCGGGTGCCGAGAATATTATAAAGGCTCGAAAAGTCAGCTCAAAAGCCTCCCAGCCGTAAAATGGTGTACCGCCGAAGAACGATAGTCCGGAGAACGCCGCATATACACTCATGAGAAAGATACCGGCAATCGGCAAAAATGAGATAATTAACAAAACTCGTTTGCCCGAGAGTGATTTGTGGGTGGAGTGTGGCTTCGTAGAGACTTTTTTAGTGCGCGGTTGTGGCTTTTTCGTATAAAATGGTGGGTTATACATATTGGCTTACGATCCCCAGGTATTCTTCAAGCGTAATCCAGCTGCCATTATTATAGAGTTGTTCGGCCAAATCTTTACCAACATAACGAAAGTGCCATGGTTCGTAAATAAAACCAGCGATATCTTCGCTGCCTTCGGGGTAACGCAGGATAAACCCATATTCCCAGGCATGGTGATGCAGCCATTGCCCAGCTGCGGTCGTAGCGAAGTCGGTATCTACCCAGTTTATGTCCATAGCTAGGCCACTTTGGTGCTCGGAATAGCCAGGCCGGGCAGAATACCGATCGGCTTTGGCGTAGCCGTCTTGGGAGGCGTAATTATGATATAACCAGTTTTGGGTGGCGTAAGAGCGAAAACCACTGACGATCGTTAAATCAATCCCCTCTTGCAGGCTGGCTTGGCGCATTGTAGCAAAGGCAGCTTCGGTCTCGGCAGTCAGGCCATTGCCATAAGTTTCTGGTAAGGAGTAAGTCTTGTTGACAATCAGAATGTCGTTAATATAGGTGACGCCATCGCGCTCTTCGATTAGGTATCCTTTACTAGTGCGAGGGCGGTCATCGGTTGGCGCTGAGGTTCCTGCGGGTAGTTCAGATTTAGGTTCTTCTGGCCCCGGCTCGGACGAAATTGAGCCTAAGGAGGATACTTCAGGCGGAGCAGTGGAGTGTCTGACCTTGTATACAATGGCGATAGTTGCGACAATAGCCGCTACTATTAGTATTGTTGTGGCCAATCCGATGCGCAAGTAGCGTCGGGTTGGATGGGCTGGAGTAAAGCTAAGTGGGTCTTTCATAGCTTAATTATAGCGGATTTTGCCGTTTTTGGCGATAAGCATAATCGCGTGGAGGAGTAATTTAGATGCTTTTAGTGTAGGTTCTAGCAGAAAGCTTAAGAAAAACTTAAAAATATTCAAAATTCTTGGTTTTGTAGGATTCTTACCGATTTGGGTAAAATAGTGACCGATTTGCTATTATTTGTGTTATCATTAATATGAATAGTGTTTTTGTTTGTTTTATTAGTCATATTATAAGCATAACACTATTCTTTTTTGTTGTCTGCTATCTGAGATTATGGAACAAGACCAATAGTGACACAAAAAGCTTGACTTTTTAGCAAAAGTGTGATACAATGGAAGGATAAGGGCATAAAATCTGTAATTATGCCAGTTCTTTGTGAGAATAGGAGGAATTCATGATGATGAAAAACTATCCCCGGCGGAGTCGGGAGATGCGCTTTCACGAGCTTCTCTGGCGTGTTGGTTTGGTCCTTTGCGTATTTGCGCTCGTACTCACTTTGTATGCCCTGTATCGTAACATACAAACGACAGATTCTACCGAGCTGGCGGTTCAGATTTTCGAAGACGCAGTGGAGCTGGAGCCGCGGTTTGCTCATGCTTCGGGGCTGGCTCTTTGCCAGGCGCACGAGAGCCTGCATTCGTTGCAAGGCATGGAGAAATCCTGTGGTGTGGTAACGCATGATGGCGTCGTGGTACTGTGTGATGCTGACCAGCAAGTCGTTTACAGTGATTCGGGTGTGCCGGTGGATATTTGGCAACAGCCGAAGATTGATGAACTCTGGGCGATTTGTGGCTTGGACTTGCCGGAAGAGTGGTGTGGTAGTATGATTGCCGTAGTGCCAGATCCGCATGGCACGCAAAACCATTTCGTGGCAGTCTCTTGGCTCAGCCATTATGACCAAGATATCGAAACAAACCTCTTTTTATCGCGGTTATACTGGTGGGATGGCTGCGGCTATACAGAAATTATCGTGGAGCATCCTGCTGTTGGCGCTATTGCTGACAGTATTTAAGCCATTGCTTACGTATGATGGCTGGGCCTCCCCAAGCGGGGAGGCTTTTTATGCCTTAAGATCTTAATTACAAAAGAAGGCCCCGCAAAGAGTCTTCTTTTGAAAAGCCCAAATGGGCATATTATAGAAAGCTATGTCTGGAGCCGCGTGTCGGCTCTGCCCCGACGACCTGCCGCTTACAAGGCGGCTGCT
>CAYMCF010000021.1:0-14242 GCA_964388975.1 uncultured Candidatus Saccharibacteria bacterium
GTTTGCTATCTGGAGAATAAGAGGTAGATAACAACACATTTTTGGTATTAGCCCAAATATTGTCAGACGAAGAATATAAAATTGAATTAGAAAGAAAGTTGACCGAAGAATGCCATGAAGTATTGAATGCCCCTGGCAAAGCTAGACTTGAAGAGCTCGCTGATGTAATAGAAGTTATAAGATATTTAGCAAAAATCGAAGGATCTACGCTAGAAAAAGTTATTGCCACTGCAAAAGCAAAAAGCCTAAAAAGAGGAGCTTTCGAAGAAAAGATATTTTTAGAAAAAGTTATCAAAAAGCCATAAAACATGATAAACTGAAGTTAGCAAATGGATACTATGACAAAAGATAAAATATTAGAATTCTATAAGCAGACTAGCCCATACACCTATCTAGGGCCATATAAAGATTTTGCTGTGCGATTGACTGATGATATTAATGAATTGTGCATACTCCAAAGAATGCAAATAATTCATCCTTTTGCGTATGACGACCCGGATATCAGAAAACAAAGTAAATGCTTCTGGGGAGACATGACAAAAATCCCCGTAACAAGATTAAACTATGAAGATGACTTATTCCCTACGGCTTCAAGTATGCTGTGTGAACTGCTAAGAAAAGACCATAGTTATCATAATGCGAGAAAAGCCGAAGACAAAATACATATTACCTGCAGAGGGCAAGCAATCCTATTAGCGAGCATACTAAAAGCCAAGGGATATTCTGCGAGAGTGAGAAGTGGCTTTGCTCCATATATCAAAGAAAATGGCGTAGCTATCGATCATTGGATTACAGAATACTATGACCAACACAAGCAACGCTGGGTTCTAGTAGATGCTGATGAGCATTGCTCTGATCATGAAATGGGATTTGATCTCAACGACATACCTAGAAATAAGTTTATATTTGGCGCCGAAGCATATTTAGGGATGAGGCGCCATGTATATACGGAGGAAGAAATATGTTATACTTCAACTCCACCAACTTTCGGGTTAAAAGCAAGTCTGCATGGGCTATTTTATGATTTTCATGCCATCATGAATGACGAAATCATTTTTCTACACTTGCCCAAATACATTCAAGACAAAAACTTCGAATTAAGTGAAGCTGAATATCGAGAACTAGATGAGCTAGCTACTTTGATGTTAGACGTTGATGCTAACTTTGAAAAGTTACTAGAAATATGGAACAAAGAGGCAAAATTTAGAATCATGTCCGGTGCGTTAAATATCTAAAGTACTTTTCCCCTGCTATTTATTTAACATTTCTACCGCTTCGTCCTCAGTAGCAACAAAGAATGCATCCTTGCCTTGATTGCTTTCGTAGATAAAATCTCTTAACGGCTTGCTGGTGTATTTGGAATAATCACCATAGATCGCAAACTTGATGCCGTAATTAACCAACTTTTGTAAAATCTCCCCTGCCAGACCGCTGCTTAAAATAAAGAAATCCTCGGTAACTGCTGATTTATTGAGCGCAATTTTGTCGCAATTTGTCCTGTGTTTTGTTTCCATCGCAAAATCAACCGCCGACGCAGCGTCCTTAATAACCAGCTCATCGCTCTCTATGATTGCTACGCCGCCGACAATCTTGGTATTCATTTTAATTATTCCTTATTTTCCACAATTCTTGCGGTGAGCTTTGAGCTTTTTCATTGCCCAATCGTAATGACTCGGCATTACACTGACAAAATATGAGCCCAAATCAGTATTTACCCAAGGATACACCCCACGACCAAATAATTGCTCATTCGTATAGTCATCTAATAATTTGTAAACTGCAGCATGCGACTGTTCAAACATTTTCCGGGCATCTTCTAGACTGGTTTTTTGATGCTTTTCCCAAAACTCACAGTTCATATCGCCATAAGTTTTCCAAGAATATGGCTCCGGAATAAACGGTGTCACCTTGCCACTGGTATTAGATTTAATCCAATTCAACAAAAGTTGATGCCATTCGTAAAGATGGATGTAAATATCACGCAAATTTTTATCCCGACCCCAATGGCGTTCAGTTTTCTTTGGATCGCCCGAGAAATCAAACTCAGTAGTAAGCTCTTGCTCAGTCATCGAAGCAATCAGATCGTTTAATTTTTTGTATTGTTCGTCGGCGGCTTTCACTAAGTCGTCCTTATTACGTGGTCGGGGCATAAAGTCCTTTGGTTAAATGATGATACCCTTTATTATACTACAGAACTGAGGAATTATCATAACCCTCCCACATTCCCATCCCAAATCCCCCAAAATCAGTTATAATTATCCTATGGATATGTCTGCCCCGGTGGAGAGTGTGCGTGGTATTGGCCCCAAAACGGCGGCGCTTTTCCAAAATGCCAACATCCGCACTGTAGGAGATTTACTTTATTGCTTACCGCGGGTTTATGAAAATTACCAGACTACCGTTTCGATTGCCGAGCTGCAGCCGGGTAATGTAATTATTCGTGGTAAGATTAGCGACCTCCGCACCATCAAAACTAGCCGGCGGCGGCTTACTATTACCGAGGGCGTAATTCGCGACGACACTGGCGCTATTCGTACGATCTGGTTTAACCAGCCCTACCGCGCCAAGCAGTTCGACCCCAAGCGTGAGTATTTTTTTACCGGCAAATATGAGCTCAAAAATGGCCGCTACACCCTCACTTCCCCGTCGGCCACACTCATCCAAGACACTACTCAAGATGGCGCTGCCGCCGGTTTCCAGCCAATTTATTCCGCCAAAAGCACCATTAAGCCTCAAACTTTCCAAAAAGCTTTTGCTACCTTACGACCCGAGTTTTACAAAATTCCCGATTTATTACCACTTACATCCGGAAAACCTAATTTTATCAAGGCCGGTAGCCGCGCCGAAGCTCTATTCCTCACCCATTTTCCGGAATCGGCTGAAGATACCGAGCGCGGCCGCGAATACTTAGCCTATGAAGAATTATTCGAGCTAATTCTAGCCGCCAAGCTCAATAAGCACGAAAACCAACGTCTCCGCGCCATTTCGCTACCTTTTGACACCAAGCTTACCCAAGCGATTGTCCAGAGCCTACCTTTCCAGCTCACCAACGCACAGCGGCGTGCCACTTGGGATATTTTGCAAAATCTCGAAAAGACCATCCCTATGAACCGCTTACTTCAGGGTGATGTTGGCTCCGGCAAAACCATCGTCGCAGCACTAGCCGCCGCCCAAGCCAGCGCGCAGGGCCACCAAACTGCTTTGCTGGCTCCTACTGCCATTCTTGCTACCCAACATTACGAAGGCCTCAGCCAGCTTTTTGGCGACATCCAGCGCCAGCACCCCCAGCTCAAGCTACCGCGCATTGCCCTGCTCACTGGTGCCACTAAAGGCAAAAAGACTCTGAAATCCCAGATTCAGGCCGGAGAAATTGATCTTGTCATCGGCACACACGCCCTATTGACCGATGACACCAACTTCCGCTCGCTAGCTTTTTGTATTATCGACGAGCAACACCGTTTTGGCGTGGGGCAGCGGCAAAAATTACTCTTAAAATCCCCGGCCGATACTGCACCACACCTGCTCTCTATGACCGCCACACCAATCCCCCGCTCCTTGCAGCTAACAATTTTTGGCGACCTTGATGTTTCTCTACTCAATGAGTTGCCCGCCGGCCGCCAGCCCATTACCACCAAGATTCTTAACGAAGTCCAGCAAAAAGATGAGCTCTATCCCCAGATGCGCGCCTTGCTCGCTCAGCATCAGCAAATTTACTGGATCTGCAAAACCATCGAAGAAAACGGTATCAACCCCGCCACGCCAGTAAAACGCCAAGCTAAAAAACTGGCTGAATTATTTAAAGATTACCGCGTAGGGCTCTTGCATGGCAAGATGAAACCTGATGAAAAAGACCAGATTATGAACGATTTTGCAAATAACAAAATCCAAATCTTGGTTTCCACTACCGTTGTCGAAGTGGGCGTAAATGTGCCGAACGCCAATATGATTATTATTCAAGATTCAGAAAGTTATGGCCTAGCGCAACTCCACCAGCTGCGCGGCCGGGTGGGGCGGGGCGACCAGCCGGCGAGCTGTTTTCTGCTGACCACTGGCGACAGTAAACCTTCGCGACGCCTGCGTGAAATGGAAAAATCTACCGACGGCTTTCATCTGGCCGAAGTTGATCTTAAATTGCGCGGCCCAGGGGAAATCTACGGCGCTATGCAACATGGCGAGCTGAATCTCCAAGTTGCGAATCTCTCTGACACTCACCTCATCGCTCAGGCCAGCCATCACGCCGAACAGTTTGCACAAAATCCCGCTGCGCTGGCTAATTATCCAGAATTATCTCAGCGTATTAAGAAATATCAGCAGCTCACGACTTTGAACTAATCATAATAACTACAGAGCATTGCTAATAATTGCCTTAACGAGTTCCGGTACGGCTCTCCTCATAGACTCGCTTCGCTCCCTAAATCGGACCCGCCGTAGCCGAAAAACGAACTCTTATAAGGCAATCATCAGCAATAAGCCCATATTCCTTATATTTTTAAGCTTATTTTAAGAAAACTCTCAAAATCTATTGACAAATCATAGTATCTGTGCTATAATGGAAGGATAGAGTATTATTTTGCCCATTTCTGCACCTTACAAATTCGATTTTTAGGAGGTTATACCATGATTTTTATTCCTGGCAATGCCGCTTGTGCCCACCAACAGTCTTGCTCCGTACGCCACAGCAATTCTTCCGATTCACTCAACTTCTACACCTATCTCGACTCCAGCCAGCGGATTCTGCTCACTGGCAACAATGACGTATTCTCGAGCGTAGCGCAGTTTCAAAATTTCGCACCCCTGCAGCCGGCACAGTTCCCCACTCTGAGCCTGTACCCCTGGCAAAAGTACATGGACACTGATAACTCCTGCCGCGATACCGCTCAGAAGCTGAGCCGCCTTGCTAAAGTACGCTGTGATACCACCAAATCTCATTCAGACACTTCTTGGCAATTTTACCTCAACTATCCGCGCGTGCTGGCGGGTGAAGACCCCGATTGGCGGCTTTTTGCAGTGCAGCTGAACAAGGACGGCATCTACCTGTATTATGCCTACCAAGACGAAGACCTCCACGAGGTCATTCACCTTGACCCCAGGCAACTGCAAGTTGGCGGGACTTTCGAGTTCCAGGTTTATATGCCGATGACAAAGCTCGCTCCCGAGCAAATCAACGGCATCCAGTTGAATCAGCTGCCGCTCCGCAGCGTTCACATCGACATGTCGCATCACGTTGAAGCGCACCAACCCTGCTATTCTTACTGGCTGCACAGCAAGGTTCCGGAATTTGTAGACCTGGCAGGCTCCGTCCAGACCCTGATCGGAGCGGAATGTCACAACGCAAAGCAGGCAGAACAGTATTGGGCGGAGTTAATCCAGCCATATCTTTGCCGGTACCTCGATTTGAAGTTTACCTATTCCGAAGCTTGCCCGCACCCGCTCCAGGCCACCCTCAGTTACATTTTCACCCGCCTAGACGGGCAGCCTACGCTTACCAGCAAAGTACTGAAGCAGTGGCTAGATCCGCTCCCGCTGATTCTCACTAATTCCTTAGGCCTAGACTTTGGCACTACAGAAACAATCCGCGAACGCATCAATCGCGGCTGGAACGTTGAGCTCTAAAATCGAATACCCTTACGCCGGGCCGCGGCTTCGTCTGCGGCCCATTTTCTTGCCAAAAAAACATGCATCAAAGAATTGGCTGTCATTTTGGGCGCATTAAGAGAAGAATCTTAATGAAATAAAGTCACCTACATCACCAAATTCTCCATTTTTCGACGTTTTATTGTATAATATAGAGGTAAAATATGTTTTCTACAATTGCTTTGGCTAAAAACTCTAAGTTTACCGGCAAAATTGTCGGTACTCACCAGCGTCTCGACCAAGCTGCTCGGCGCAGCCTCGGGCAAGTTTTGCCAAAGTCCAAATATTTTCCCAGCAGTAAGGATATTATTCATTTTGAGGGCTCCCGCGGCCCAGACGGCCTGAAACGCAAAAGTCCTGGCATAGACGAGCCTTCACATATGCTAGTAGAAGATCGGCCTACTCAAACTTCCGCTTCTTCAACCTCATCATCGCTTCCAGCCGCGGCGGCTTCCGCTCAACCTACCAGAGAGATTGCTAGCGCCAGCCCGGCGGCCGTCGACCATTCTCAGCTCGATGCTCGCTCTGTTCTAGAGATGATTATCGACCACCACTGGAACTTGGTACGTGCCTTACGGCGTAAGGATCATATCCGCGCGGCTTTTGAAGCCGCTTGGATGGCGCACATGCTCACCGATGGGCTCACTCCAGCCCACCATTTCCCACTTTCCGAAGTAAAAGATGAACTCATGACCGACAAAGAATTCGTCAAGCTCTTTGGTGAGCCACTCAAAGGCGTAATGCATGGCCGCAATATGCTCGAAACCCTGCGCAACAACTGGCTATATTGGGGCGCCGGCGGGCATATGTCTAAGCATATTGCTTACGAATACGGAGTATTGATGATTGCGGCGGCGCTACCGCCTAAATCCCTCACTATGTCGCTCTCCACGCAAGATTTGCAAGAGCTAGATACTGAACAAATGTTCTTAGCGGCGCTCGAGCGCGTCCGCCAGCTCCATATCTACGATCGTTTCCTCGAGAGCGGTTGGACTACTGAGCTGGCCGCCGAGACCAAAGACGTACTATTACCAGAGATTGTCCGCACTATTACTCTAGGTTGGTATTCTGCCGCTGCCGAAGCTTATCATCTCAATTCTGCCGCCAAAAATCACGCCCGGCGACACTCTCAGCCCATTGTAGAACATAATAGTAGTAATATGTCAATAGCAAAGAAGCCTAGCCATGCCAAAAAGTAATCCTTCACAAAATTTACCAAAAACGACCAGTTTGCGCGTCCTTTCCGGGCAATACCGCGGCCGCATCCTGCAATCCCCGCAATCCGCGCTCACTCACCCCATGGGTGCACGCGAAAAGCTCGCACTCTTTAACATGGTGAGCGTCGAGCATCAGCGCGTACTAGACGCCTACGCCGGCTCGGGCGCACTTGGTATTGAGGCTCTCAGCCGCGGCGCTAGCGAAGTGGTTTTTGTGGAGAATAATGCCAAAATTATGCAAATTTTGCAGGCTAATCTGGCTAACCTCGGGCTATCAGCCCAGACTTTTCTGGAAAGAGTGGCGGTTTTTGCTCAAGACCCGGCTTTCCAAGCTTATTTTGAGGTAATCTTGGCCGACCCACCTTACGACAAAGTTAATCCCGACTACCTAGCCACCCTAGCGCAGCTTTTAGCGTCCGGCGGTACCCTGGCTCTCTCTTCACCTAAAGAACTCGGGGAGATTTCTCTCCCCGGCCTACGGATTTCTTCGGCGCATTCTTACGCCCGCGCTCAGATTACAATTTACCGCAAAGATTAACTACAGCGCCTTTACTGTTTAATACTAGAACCATCAATTCCACTTTTTCGTTAAACGCGGCTTTTAGAAAAATTCTGTCCGGTCTTTATTATTCTTGATATTGTACGGTTCTTTTAGTTTAACGAGAAAAGCAAGAATTGATGGTTTACTATGATTATTTGCTAATTATAAGTTTTACGCATTCGCTGCGGTAACTGTCACTACCGTAGAATAAGTACCGTTAGGAATACTCGGGGATACTGCAATCCCTACCCCAAAAGTATGGACAGTGCCAATGCCATCGGCAGCGGGAGATGTAGTGGAATGATAAGTCTTTGGCGTGGTAGTAATAGGCTCATAAGTACGAGTTTCTGCAGTAATGCCATTGCCGGTCCAGATTCCCCAGCCACTAGTGCCTTTTTCTAATGCCGTCTCCATGCTGAGGACGGGTGGGATGGCAGCTTCACTGGAGCTAGAAGTATTTTTGAGAGATGGTTCTTTGGCGGAAAGCATTAACTTGTAGTTTAGATTGCTGGAAATGGTAGCTGAGATATTACCTTCCAGAATCTTAGTATAATCCACTTCGCCGCTCATACCTTCCGCCGCGTCAATAGTGAGAGTAGGGCCGACTTGGACATTAACATTCGCGTCAATGTTACCAAAAGTAGTGTCAGTGAGGTCAGAAGATTTAATCTCCGGGTTAGCGACGCAGCGGACAGAGTTACCGTAGTAGCGGTAGCGGCCGTAGACGTTGTTGGACGGATACACATCGCTGCTACTGAAGTTCAGGTAGTAAGCGGAGCGACTATCGAGGGCCGTACTAGACCAATAACGCCCGTAGGAGCCGACACCGCTGAGGGAGCCATCGTCGACATAACCGGCAGCCGGGAAGAAACCAGCGCTAAAGACCGCACCATTAGTGGCAGTAGTAATACCGAAGCTACTACCTAAAGTAGTGTCAGTTTGATTGGTTTTCCAAGCATCAGTGGCAGTGATTTGGCTAGAACCATTCATTACTAGCTTGTTAAAGCTATAGTTATATCCAGTAGCGGTAGTAGAAGTTTTATTGGAGGTAGGTAATCTCCAACCTTTTGGACAAATGCTCGAGCCAGCTTCTTGAGTGCTAGTAGTTGGGTTAGCGCCATCTTTGGTTTTACAGCCAGCGGTAGCAGTACACCATGTATAATAAGCACCGTATTTATGATTATATGGAGATGGGTCTGAATCAGAACTATCGCCGTTATACATATTATGTGCAGCGTTGTTACTAAAACCACTTTTGCTAGACACTGGGAGGGTATAAGTAGTACCAGAAGTTACATTTGTATTACTGCCACTAGCTACAAATGAACCAGTATTAAGATCAGAGTTCTCAGTAGTAATAGTAGTACCACCCAGCAGGCGTAAGTTTTGTACCATCCAGCAATTCCCGTCCTCTAGCTTCTGTACCACATAGCTATTTTGCCGGCCTTGATTGTCATATCCACCGCCGCGGTTATCAATTAAAGCTTTTCGATCGCCAATATCGGAATTATTACAAATATCAATGGTCATTTCTTGCATATAGGTGATATTAGTTAAGTTACGCCATTCGGTAAATTCTTCCGCGGCGTTTGCTTTTTGTGGGATGGAATAAAAACTTAACCCTATATAACTTATACCCAGAAGTAGACAACAAGTTACCGCTCCAAAAATTTTAACTTTGCTATTGCGTATTTTTAGCATCATGCCCTCCGTTTGCCCAATAGGCTTAATTTCCTCCTCGGGGCGGGCAGCCATCAAGCACAAAACCCAAAAGCAACCTACCAGCATCCATGCAATGCCGCCAGCTACTTTTGCCATTCTACAAAAAATGACACCACGAGGTGTACAACAACTCATCTTTGGGCTAAAAGTCCACGATTCATTGAAAAAGACTCATGGTGTCATTTTCAAACCACAAACTTTCATACCCAAATAATTACTTCTAAAAATTTGATGAATTGTTGTACATTCTCATCATACCGCAAACATCTAGCTTATGCAAGACTAGAAATTCCGCAGTTTTATGGTCTAATTTTCTCGAACCTTAAAATTACCTTAAAATATTCCATTTTCTGCTTATTTCCATCCCCAAAACTACCTCTTTTACTCCAAAAACCGCTCTTCTGCTCTAAAACTACCGCTTTTGCGCCAAAAACCTGTCAAAACACCACTTTTTCGGTAAATTCATTAGATCTTCTACTATCCTGCAATATTCTCTAAAAGTTCCCTGGTAATAGTAATAGTGCTACCGCTCTGGGCGGAGCCGGAGAGGACTAATTTGGCCACCAGATTTTCGATGGATTTTTGGACCACGCGACGCAGCGGGCGAGCCCCCATTTGCGGGTCGTAGCCACGCTCTACTAGCAAAGCTTTGGCATCGTCGGTCAGCACAACGCTAATTTTTTGCGGGGCAAGGGTTTGATTGACGGAATCGATCATCAAACTCACAATTTTGATCAGATCAGGTTTAGAAAGTGGCTTAAAGATGCAGATCTCGTCAAAACGGTTCAGGAACTCCGGCTTGAACTGCCCAGATTTAATCATAGCGTCGGTAAGCTGATCTTTAATCTTGGTGAGATCGGTGCCACTAGCAATTTGTGCGCGAATTTGATCGACACCAGCGTTAGAAGTAGCGATAATAATCGTATCGCGGAAAGACACTTCGTGGTTATTGCTGTCGCGCAGAATACCTTCATCGAGCATTTGCAAGAGTGTAGTCAGTACTAGCGGATGGGCTTTTTCGATTTCATCAAGCAGGACCACGCTAAAGGGGCGCTTCATCACCTGCGCCGTCAAGCTCTCGCTGTTTTCGGCACCATCAGCAATCAAGCGGTTCACGTCATTCGCAGTGACGTATTCGTTCATATCTAAGCGAATAATGTTTTTCTCACCATTAAAGTAAACTTGGGAGAGGGCTTTGGCAAGTTCAGTTTTGCCCACGCCAGTCGGGCCAAGGAAGAGGAAGGCGCCAATGGGGCGTTTTTCATCACGCACGCCCGCGGCGGCGCGGCGCAAAGCATCAGAGACGGCCTGGACGGCTTCAACTTGGTCAATCATGCGTTGGTGGATGAGATCTTCGAGCTGCAAAAGCTTACCGCGCTCAGATTCGGTATTAGAAGTTTGCAGGCGGACACCTTGGGTACGCTCAATGGCTTGCTGGACGGAGGCCTCGTCAATAAACCCATCACTAGGGTAATTACAAGCACTTTCCAACAAATTTAGCGCACGCCCAGGCTGAGCGAGATCATGCACGTAACGTTCGCTCAACCGGTAAGATTCGGTAAGAGCCCAGTAGGTACAGATAACTTTGTATTTAGCTTCCAGCAAAGGCACTTTATCCTCAAGGGCATCCATAGTTTCACGTTGATTGGCCGGCGATACGATGGTTTTGTTCAGCGCATTGGCCAAGGCACTATTTTGAGCAGAAATTTCCAGGAATTTTTGTTCATCCATGGTGAGGATGATACGCAGGTTCCCCGCCTCCAGCACCGGCAAGAGAATATTCGCGATATTAACCGAGCCAGTACTATCCTCAAAGAAGAGCTGGGCGTTGTCGAGACAAAGGATAATATTCTTAGCAGCGTAGGCCTCATTAAGAATCCGCGTCACCAAATTCTCAATTTGGCCACGCTCGCTAGCGACGGAGATCAAAGCAGCGGCATCCAGCAAGAAAACTTGACGATATTTGAGGCTAGCAGAAATCTTCGCGTCGGCGTTCATAATGGCCTCGGCAAAAGCGCTCACGATCGTGCTGCGCCCCGAGCCAGCTGGCCCCACCAAAGCGATATTTTGGCGACCCTGGTGCGAGAAAATAGAAATCATTTTATTGACAATTTCGCGATGAGTAGCCAGATGTACTTGCGTGCCAGCAGTACCATTGCGGCTAGTAGAGAGATTACGGCCAAATTTTTGCAGCAGCGGAATATAGCCAAAAGTGAGATCACGAGCAATTCCGCCATCGCGCTGGCGCACCCGCGCACTTTCCACTAAACCATGGAGATGATTATACCAGCGCATACCATCGCAAAGAGCAGCAAAATCCAGCTTCAAACGGCGCAAGATCTGTTCGTTTTGCGGATGGTTTTGGATAATAGCAATCGCGAGCATACCGCCAGAAATGACTTCACCATCCACTTCACGCCAAATCCCCCGAGCGATCGCAAAAACCGGTGCCATATCCGGGCTACAATCTTTGGCCACTTCTTGCAATAAGCCAGGAGTGATGCCAAAACGCAAGCTCAAGAATCTACCGCTGCGAGTTTTGCTTAAGCTGCGCGCTAGATCTTGCGGAGTAGGATGTTTGGGCATAATTTTGAGAACATTAGTCGAGAGAATGTCGTTGATGTCGTCAGTAGCCCCACGCGGGACTTTCGCAATTTCGTTGACAATCCAGGTGCGTAGCATACTAGCAAAAATTGCCACCAGCAAGCCGAGCCAGCCCAGTGAATTATGCTGGAAGAAGCAAAGATACACAAAACCAGCCAGGCCCAGAAGCGCTAGCAGCAAGAGCAAAGTTTTGACCAAAAAGTTATTCACGTATTTGCTCAGGCGAGCTTCCCGCGCACGCTGACTGTAATAATTAAATTCGTCCATCAGAAAGCTACTCCCGCAATAGTTAAAACCAAGCAAGCCACCATCACAAAAGGCGCCAATGGCCACAAAATAATGATCACAACGCCAAAAGTTGCTTGTAAAATGATAATAATCACGCCGATGATTAGCAAAAACAAACGCACAATAGCACCAATCACGCGCGAGAGCAAACGGTCTAAGAAAGCGGAAAAACGGGCGCTAAGGGCGGGTGAGGTAGCTTCACCAACGGAAATTTGCCGAAAGGGTGCAAATAAGCTGGTAACTAGTAGGCGAATGGAGAAAAAATCAGCGGCATCTTTGAGACGGTTACGCAGTTTTTGGAAAAAGATTCCCCATCCCCGCGTGTACCACCATTGAAAGAGTCCAAATATTACCATGGCTTTATTATAGCACAGAAGCGGGCTTAAGCGGAGCTTTTTGCCGCCGCGTCTGCTGCGCGCGCCACTCTGCCACTTTACCATGATGCCCCGAAAGCAGTACCTCTGGCACTTTCATCCCCCGAAATTCCGCCGGTTTAGTGTATTGTGGAAATTCCAGGTTATCCCCATCTGAGAAACTTTCAATCTCTGCGGAAGTTTTGCCGCCCAGCACTCCTGGTAGCAACCTTGTCACCGAATCAATGATAATTAGAGCCGGCAGTTCCCCGCCAGTCAAGACATAATTCCCTAGAGAAATCGGATAATCCACTAAAGTCAAGATTCGTTCATCATAGCCCTCATAATGCGGGCAAAAGATAATATAATGACGGGCCGGTGTGTCAGAACTACCCTGAAAAGGCTCAAATTTACCCGAAATCTCCAGATTTTGGGCTGATTTTTCCGCCAATAAAGCCGATTCTCCTGGTTTTGGGGCTATCTTTGCCACTTTCCCCGTAAAGGCCTCAAATTCGCCCTCTGGCGCGTTTTTAACCATTACCGCTGTATCACCGCACTTTTGCATAATGGCAGCTTCTAGGGCTTCTGGAGAGGTCTGAGGGGTACTTTCTGTGTTGATGCCAGCAAATTCTCGCGCCAAAGCTTGGTTCCAAACCTGCCCTACGGGGGTGGGCATAATCACCTTGGCCGCCGGGCTTTGCGCTTTTACGCTCTCAATCGCCGCAAAAGCTGGCTCCGGGCGTAGCAACATGCCATCTCCGCCCCCGTAAGGCGTGTCATCTACCGATTTGTGCGGCCCTAGGCCAAAATCCCGCAAATTCACATATTCCACTTCAATAATTCCCCGCTGTTGCGCTTTGTAGAGCATCGAGCTATCCAAATACGGCTGCAAAGCCTCTGGAAACAACGTAATAATGGTGAATTTGATCATTGGCATAATTATTCCTATTATAACATATTCTCTTACATTTGCTAGAGCGATACGGCATTATCTGCCCTGTTCCATAAATATCTTTTCCTTGGGGACGCGTCGCTCGAACCCGTCGTTACGGGTCTCGCGCGCTCTATCCTCGGTCGTGGCCTCCGGACGCCCCAAGAAAAAGATATTTATGGAACAATCCCGGCATTGTCACATTCCACCACATAAATTAAACCCCTCCGAAGAGGGGTGCGAGGGTTATTTTTGGTCGGTCGGTTTGGAATCGGTCGTATCTTTTGACGTAGAATTTGTGGTATTCTGCTGAGCTGTCTTAGCCGCGTCTTCCCGCGCCAAGGATTTCATGATGCTGCGCAAAAAGATCACCATCAGTACCAAGAACCAAGGGCTCAAGCTAATCAACCATACGAACCAGCGAGTTTCCTCGCCGTCGCAAACGATCATAGCCGAGCGTAGCGCTGCTGAGCCTATCAAAATTGGCATAAACAGCATCGGCTGATTGGCTGGGTCCCATTTACCAAGGCCAATCTGTTCTTGATATTTCGCCAAAAGCTGGTGTAGATAAGAAAAACCGATCAGCGCGCCCACCATTAAGGCCAGGATCACATACGTCAGCGTCATCCGTTCTTCCTCAGGGATGTCTACCACCGTCACTAGCCAAAGCAGATAAGTATTTACCGCCAGAGCCATAGACTCCGCCCCTAGCACATAAAACACCATACCGCCGAAGAACCGCTTTTCCCGATAAATTCCGTTCATATTCCCTCCTAAGGTACGAGAGCTTAACCCCAAACTTTGCTATTTTTTGTTTTCGCAAAGCATTAGATTTGAGATTAGCTTCCCTATTATACCATAAAAACAAAAATAGTCTAGAAGGTTTTTGAGGGATCTGGGTCTAATACCGTTTTCTAGTTGTTTTACACCCCTGTTCTTCTAGAGAGTAAAA
>CAYMCF010000022.1:0-13930 GCA_964388975.1 uncultured Candidatus Saccharibacteria bacterium
AAGCTAAAGAAAAAGTTAGGTCAAAAGATTATTATGGAATAAGCAACATAATAATATAAATTACTAATTCATAAGTCTACTATTAGTGAGACTTAAGCTCCTCGTATTTTCTAATAAGAGTTCGTTTCCCGGCTAAGCCGGGTCTGAATCACGACCCCGAAGGGGGTTCGATTCAGAGAGGCTTACCGGAACTCGTTCAGGAAATAAAGGAGCTAAAGGAATTAGCTAATGATAGATTAGAGCTTGCATATCTTTTTGATACCTAAAATACTTCCTCTATTACTTATATATTATATATACAAAAATGGCTCTACTTGGAAATAAAACTAGCAGAAAGCTAAAGAACCTAAGGAGGGCAATGATGCAAAGAAAGTATATCAAGTTTAAGTTATATAGGTTATCCAAGATGATACCTATATTTTGTATTTTAGCATTCTTAGGAATTTGCACTGCTAGTATTAACCCTACGATCAATCAGGCTAGCTATGCTTTAGAAGATGCTGCGGAAAATACTCAAGATAATTCAGAAGAAAATCCAGATGATACGGCTACACCCAGCAAAGATGCCCTTGATACAGAGACAAGTACAACCGACCTGGATGTTACCACAGAAGATGAAACTAATAATGATACCGGAGAAGTGAATTATGACGACCTCATCTCTCCCCTCTCAGAAAACTCTGCTCTCAATATGACTATCACCAACCTAGACATGGCAGCTACAGAAGTTCCAGCCGATGGTATGGCTTACCGGAGCCATAATGTGACCGTTACGGCTACGGATGTAAGTAGCTATAGCCTGACCATCTCCTATGCTGAAGCTAATGGTGCCATGCGCCTCAACGAAGACCAGAACGTGGTGCTAGCTAATGCCACTGGTACTAATATGACTACTATGGCTGAAGGTAGCTGGGGCTGGGCCTGGAGCAATAGCTTAGCTAGTGGCGATGAAGCTGGCTTAACTTATTACGGTATGCCTAAGCTTGGTACTTATGCTAATAGCCTTGCTAATGGCTTGTTGGAGAATGCTGCACCAACTGATTACAATGCTACTTTTACTAAGAGGCTAGTCTTTGGAGCTAAGTTTGGTAAGGATGATTTTTCTGGTACTTATCATACCAGTGCCATGCTCTCACTGGCGGCAGTACCTAAGTTTGCCGTAGGCTTATGGCAACTCCCGGATGGTACTACCAAGAACTCAGGTATCCTCACTATGCAGAGTATGACGGCGGATGTCTGCAAACAAGTAGACGCTCCTACTAGCAATAATCCGAAACAGGTACCATTATTGGTATTGCGCGACACTCGGGGTGGTGGCTATACCAATGATAATATCGCAGAAAGCTATATTGTAGGCAGATTACGGGATGGGAACTGCTGGATGGTACAGAATATGAATCTAACAAATAAAGAAATCTCTTCTAACGATTCCAACATTCCAAAAGATGGTGATAATGTGCGTACTTATACTATCCCAGCCCACTCTACTTCAGGTTGGAGTACTTCTGATGGAACTTCCAAGAAGGTTTACTATACTAACGCTGCTAACCCCGATGCGGATACAAATAAATATGGTGCTTATTACACTTGGTGCGCTGCTACTGCTAGTACTTGTGTAAATAGCGGCGAAGCTGCCGGTAGCATTTGCCCCAAAGGTTGGAAGCTACCAACATCTAATAAAGCCAATACAGTAAATGGTAGCTTCAATAAGCTCGTCATGGATGGATCTAGCCAAATTACTCCTGCTAATGCTTGGAAAACTGATCAAACTGATACTACCTTAGGCAATAGCTTTGGCATCGTTAATCCTACTAATGGTGCGGTTTTTGGCGCGGCTTTCTTCCCGGCTGCCGGTTATGTCCGCAGTGGCTCCCTCAGCGGTGTCGGCTCCCTCGGCTATTACTGGTCTAGTACGGCCAGCAGTAGCACCGGCGCTTACACCCTGTACTTCAATAGCGGCTATGTGGATCCGTCCTACTACATCGGTCGCGACCTCGGTCTCTCTGTGCGCTGTGTCGCGCCATCTAGCTAGGATCTAAAAAACTTAAGTTGAGCCTTGAGTGCGAGCTGAGGCTCAACTTCTCTAAAAATAAAAACTAAAAATAGATACAATTCCAAAATATAGCAGCCAGTCTACATAAATCACTTACGCAAAATATGCAGTTTTTGCGAAAAAAGACTTGTACGAATCGCGTTAATGGTTTATAATCAAAATAGGAAAGAAGATTAGTCCTTCTTATTATCGATAATGATGTTATTGATGATAATGGGACTATCTTTTTGTTGAACTTGTTTGGTTTTCTCGCGATCCCGCAGTAAACCAATTAGTTCTAAAAGTAGCTGTATGATAAGCATAAATCTCCTTTTAGCCTAATCTAACTCCCACTCCACAAACCTCATAAATTACAAGCCTACTGACTGCTATGTGCTTCATTATATAGCAAAAATTCTCAAAATAACAAGCACTAGCATGATTAAAAGTTTCACAAATCAAAAAAGCGAACAAGTTTCTAGGTTTCTAGAGGAAGGCTAGTGCACTAGCATGATACTTTGTCCGTAAAATTAGCTTTCGCTTCACGTGCTTCGCTATTACGATAAAATTTGTGTTATAATAATATAGAATATGCCGGAATCGGCGGGAGTTTTTATGAAATACAAATCAGGCAGCCGGCGGCGCGCCAGCGAATACGAGCCAGACTTAGTGCAATGGTGGAAAAAACATCAAATTTTTGAGAAATCGGTGGAGCAGCGTCCGATTGATGATTCTTATGTATTTTATGATGGTCCGCCGTTTATTACTGGCATGCCGCATCATGGTACTCTGCTCAGTTCGATCGTAAAAGACGCGGTGCCGCGCTACTGGACGATGCGCGGTAAGCGGGTAGAGCGGCGCTGGGGTTGGGATTGCCATGGGCTGCCGGCGGAGAATTTTGTGGAAAAACAGCTAGGCATTACTGATCGGCGGGAAATTGGCACCAAATGGTCGCTGGAAGATTATATCCTGAAAGCCCGCGAGAGCATGGTGGCAAATTCTGAGACTTGGGAGGGCACGATTGATCGGATCGGCCGCTGGGTAGATTTTAAGGGGGCGTATCGCACCATGGATAAGAACTTCATGGAATCGGTGTGGTGGGCCTTTAAGACGCTGTACGAAGCTGGGAAGATCTACGAAGGCCGCAAAGTTTTGATGTACGATACCAAGTTTGCTACCCCGGTGTCAAAGTCAGAAGTGACGATGGATAACGATGCGTACCAAACTGTGACGGATCCGTCGGCATATGTAAAGTTTCGTGTGAAAGAAATGCCTGCTTTTCTCGAAACGGTTGACACGACGTCAGGTCATCAAAAGTCTGTTTCGAGTCGCAAAAGTTCCGCGGATGTAACCGCGCTGACTTTTGCTAAACAGACTTCCGATGAACCTGGCGTGCCAAATGTTTCTCAAATAGCAGACATTTCTAGTGAACAGATTTTAGCGGATGGCGAGGTTTATTTCTTAGCCTGGACCACTACGCCTTGGACGCTTCCGGCAAACATGGCGCTGGCGGTGAATCCAGAGATGGAATACTGTGCAGTTAGGATTGCTGATCATGGGCAGATTCCTGCTTCAGAAGATGCGGTGCTCGCTCACCGTATGCCAAATACGGCTCGCTCCGCTACTCCTTCTTCATTGGACTCCACCCATTCTAAGCAATCTTCGAAAAATCCTATTTTGATTTTGGCCAAATCCCGCCTAGAAGCAGTTTTCGGTAATGCTGATTATGAGGTTATTAAAGAGAAGATTCCTGGGAAAAGCTTAATCGGCTTGACATATGAGCCAATCTGTGCTACAATCAATCCAGAATCCAAGTTGCAAGACACCTGGACTGTTCTTGGTGGGGATTTTGTATCCGATGCGGATGGCACTGGGGTTGTACATATCGCTCCTGCTTATGGTGAAGACGATTACAAGTTGGCGCAAGAGCATCAAGTAGATTTTGTGGATGTGCTGGATGAATACGGTTATTACTTGCTCGAGGTAGCGGAGAAGCTGCATGAGCTGGGCGTGCGCGACACTGATGAGCGGGGCATTGAGATCTGGGCCGCGAACAAATTTATCGCGAAGTGTTTAGAAGAGCGGGGGATTGTTTACAAAATCGAATATATCAAGCACGATTATCCCTTCAATCCGCGTAGCAAGCAGCGCATCATCTATCGGGCGTTCCCGAGCTGGTTCTTTGATGTACAGGGTCAGAAGCCGCTGATGATCGCGCAGAACGAGAATATTAATTGGTTCCCAGAGTATCTTAAGCACGGGCGGTTTGAGAAGAATATTGAGCAGGCGCCAGATTGGAATCTTTCGCGTGACCGTTTTTGGGCTACGGCTATGCCGGTATGGAAGGGCGATAAAGGCTCAGTGAAGGTGGTAGGCTCTTACGCTGAGCTGAAAGAGCTAAGCGACGTTGAGCTAGAAGATTATCACCGCCCTTGGGTGGATGAGATTGAGTTTGATCTTGATGGCGAGCATTTTAAGCGGATCGAAAAGGTCTTGGATTGCTGGTTTGAGAGTGGTTCGATGCCGTTTGCGCAGCTACATTATCCTTTTGAGAATAAGGAGAAATTTGAGCGTAATTATCCGGCGGACTTCATTGTGGAGTATGTGGGGCAGGTGCGGGCATGGTTTTATTACGTGCACACTGTCAATACTGCTCTAGCGAGTATAGGCGCTTTTGGTGAGCAGGCGCAAAAGCGGGCCGAGAAAAATGCCTTCAAAAACGTCATTACTACTGGTACCTTGGCTGGCAATGATGGTCGCAAGATGAGCAAGTCGCTAGGGAATTACACTGACCCCAATATTTTGATGGATCAATATTCGGCCGATGCTTTGCGGTTCTTGCTGCTGAGCAGCCCGGTACTGAGCGGAGAAGATTTTGCCCTCACCGACAAAGACGTCTCGGACGTGGCGCGGAAGCTCGCGATGATTTGGAATGTGTACGATTTCTTCACCACGTATGCCGAGGTGGACGGCTGGGACAACGAGAATAGCTGGAAACCAGCTGGGAAGAGTGTCAAGGAACTAAAGAATCCGCTAGATCGCTGGATCATCTCGCGCCTGCATCAGCTTAAAGCAGAGATTATCGCCGGCATGGATGAATATAATATCCCTAAGGCCTTAGCGGAGGTATTGCCATTTGTAGATGACCTCAGTAACTGGTTTGTGCGGCGTAGCCGACGGCGCTTCTGGAAGAGTGAAGATGATAGCGATAAAGCCGAAGCTTATTGGACGCTCTATACCGCCCTGGTGAAGCTAGCGCAGATGCTGGCGCCGTTTACGCCGTTCTTGGCAGAGGAACTTTACCAGCAATTAACTGGTGGCGCTGAAGCGGAAAGTGTGCATCTGCTCAATTACCCCATGAACACCGAGCTAGACGAAACAGTTTTGCAGGAAATGGCGCGTACACGCGAGGTAATTAACGAAGGCCTGGCTCTGCGCATGCAAAAGTCTGATACCGAAGAGCAGATTAAGGTGCGGCAACCGCTAGCAAAATTGGTCTACGCTGGGGAAAAATTACCCGACTGGGCCGAGGCGATCGTGCGTGATGAAGTGAATGTAAAGATGGTCGAGGCTGGCACAGAAACTTGGCTAGATAAGACTATTAGCTCCGAGCTGGCGCGTGAAGGCCTTACCCGGGAGCTGATCCGGGCAGTGCAGAGCGCTCGCAAGAAGGCTGGCCTGCAAGTAGATGACCGTATCAAGCTGAGTGTGAGCTGTGAGGTGCCGGAAGAATGGGCGGATTTACTCAAAACGGAAACTCTTGCGATCGAGCTAGCTCAAGATCAAAATTATGCTTATGACGAGATCGCTAAGGTGAACGGGGAAAATATCACGATTTCTCTAGAAAAGATTTAGCAAGTATTCCGGCTTATCAAAAAGCCCCTGCGCAGAGTAGGGGCTTTTGCGGAGCTGATAGTTAAAATACTGTTCTACGTATTCACCGCAGTGACAGTAACGCTCGTAGAATAAGTCCCATTGGGGATACTAGGAGATACGGCTATACCTATACCAAAGCTATGAATAGTAGATAACTTATCTTCTGTAGGTACAGTAGTATTATAGTAAATTTTTGGTGTAGTAGTAATAGCTTTGTAGAGTTTGGTAGTATTATCACTATCTAAACCATTATAGATACCCCAAGCACTAGTACCAGCAGTAATAGGTAGAGCTGGAGTAGCTTCGGTAGTAGCTACCGGAGGGATACCCGTATTATCGGGCTGAGTAGCATCAAGCAGAGAAGTTTGTGAAGTGGATAGTAATAACTTATAAGGATTATTACTAGATACGGTAGCGGTAATATTATCTTCCAATACTTTCGTATAATCTACTTCACCGTATAGGCTAGTTACCGCATCGATACTGATGGTTGGGCCGACGTGGACGGCTACATCGGTATGGCGTTCGTCGGTAGGTGGGACGGGGTCGCTATGGATGGCAGGGTTGGCGACACAGCGCACAGAGATGCCGTTGTAGCGGTAGCTGGTGTCGGACGTATTCACAACGCTACTATAGAAGTACAGGTCGTAAGCGTGGGTGCTACTGCCGGCCGTACTAGACCAGTAGTAGCCTTCGGAGCCGACGCCGTTGAGGGAGCCACTAGCGACATAACCGGCAGCCGGGAAGAAACCATTGCTAAAGACCGCACCAGCAGCGTTAGTGAGGCCGAGAAGAGTATTGGTGTAATTAGCAGATTTCCAAGCATTAGCTTTGTAGTTAGCATCGTCACTCATTGCGTACGGTGCGCCAGTAAGCGGATCAATGACTAATTTGTTGAAGCTATAATTATATCCAGTAGCGGTAGCGGAAGTTTTATTAGAAGTTGGTAGCCGCCAGCCTTTCGGGCAAATACTAGCATCCACATCTTGCCCACCAACAGCTACGGAAGCGTCACCGGTACCAGCAGTAGCGGCAAACCAAGAATAATAAGCGCCGTAGCCCTTCTGGCGGCTATTAGCAGTTTCACTAGGATTATAGACTTGAGCCCTAAAGTAATTAGAATTACTAAAATCCGTAGATGCTAACGAAGAGATTGTCGTTGGCATGGAGAAGGTACTATCACTCGCTACATTAGAGTATCTACTAGATAATTGAACATTATTGTCATCGTCTGGATTAGAAGCTTTCCAAGAAGTGATACCTTCTCGGGTGAGTTTGAGGTTTTGCAACATCCAACAATTATTATCCGTCAGTTTTTGTACATAATATTCACTACCATCACGTACATCTTGCAGTTTTTTACCATAGCCAACATCAGTATTATTACAAATCTCCGTAGTCATCTCTTGCATGATAGAAATATCTTCTATTCTCCGCCATTCCTCGATTTCTGTTGCCGCACTTACTTTCTCGGGAATAGAATAAAAATTTAATCCTATATAACTTATACTTAATAAGCATAAGCAAAATGCAGACCCGATTATCTTAACTTTTTTATTATATATCTTTAGCATCATGCCCTCCGTTTAGAATAATTACCTCGAAAGGGCCATATTTTGTTATCAAAAAGCACAAAAACTTGCACATTCAAAAATACGCAAAAACATACCAGTTTCTCGCTTTTTACCATAACAAAAATGGCACCACGAGGGTGTTACTAAGACCAATCTCCCAAGTCAAATAACTTATGGAATCGGTACCTCATGGTGCCAACGTTGCCCATAAGTTATCTTATGCATAACTTGGTTTACGAAATTAATCTTAGTAACAACTTCATTATATCGAAACTTTCATCAAAATACAAGCTTTTTCTGAAAAGATTTTTGAGTACCAAAAACAGGGGTAGGGAAGCACTTAGTTGCAATTTTTGCAAAAATTAAGCATAAAAGGTATTGACTTTTTCTACCATGTGTGCTACAATGAAGATAGTTAGATAAGAAACAAAAACATCTAACCAAATAAATATCAACAATATCAAGTACTATTTAGCCTAAAAAGCTAAATAGCAAAACACAAAAGTTGGTTAAAGTGTACGACTTTTGTAAAAACTAAAACCAAAAAAGGAAATTACAAATGCGTAAAAATTTTAACCACTATCAGGAAGGAGCTACCAATGTAAAGAATGCTAGCCGATCTGAAAATACCAAAATCTTTGATTCCGCCAGTGCTTCTGGCACCCACTCAAAGGAGGACTGGGATGAGTTTCAGTATTTGGGCGATACGAATACGGCCGAAATGGAGTATCAAAATCAAACCAAAGCTGACCAGAAGGAAATTGACGCGGCGGTGCAACGAGGACGGTATTTGCGAATTGGTCGGATGCTGATCTTGGCGGCCGAAGAGAAGACTGCCAGAGCAGCTGCGTAGTTTGGCTGGACGCTTATTAATAGCTAAACATTAGCGTAAAATGACACCGCGAGGGTAATATTAACTTAACTTAGAATGTGGAGAAGATATTATAAGATAGACGCCGCTATAAACGGCAAGAAAATATAGAAACAATATTCCGATAAAATAAAAGTTAGCATAAGGAGAATAATTATAAGATGATACGAAAACCGAACTTGTGTTCGGTTTTTTGGTGGGAAGGACTCAGCGATTAAAAGGCTGTTAGTGTTGCATGAAAAATACCTTTTTCGAAGAGGATCCGGACTTACGAGGAGGACTAGCAGCTCGGCCCTGCAACGGCAGGCGCCGAGAACGCGCCTCGAGAAAAAGTGTATTTCATGCAACTTAGCAGAATTAAACCATAAAAGATTTGACCTACGAAAACACTTGTGATAAACTGGAGTAAAGTCATGTAGAAAGGTGCTAAAAATGCCAGAAAATAACTTCAATGTGGACCAAGCGTTCGCGGAATTCATCGATCAGATGATGCTTGAGCGCAATCTGCTCACAGGAGATCAACAGCAAAATCAACAACTTCGTGCGGAGCTGAGTGCGCAATTAGACCAAGCAATTCAGCGGTCGGTACTGGAAGCTTTGCCGGACGAGAAATTGGCGGAGCTGAGCCAAATGCTGGATCGCGGTGACATTAGCGATGACGAAATTGAGAAATTTTTCGATGACGCAGGCGTAGACTACACCCAGGCGGTGGCGCGAGCGATCGAAGATTTTCGGGCAAACTACATTAACACTGGCATGACAACAACTAATACCAACGATAACACACAGATGGCTCCGGCCGGCAGCCCGGTACAGGGCACGACATCAGAAGTACCAGGAGCATCAGACGTTGAAGGTGTTGAGATTACTACTATGACAGAGGAGGTACAGTAATGGTGGCAAAGAGCGGTGAAGCCTTGCCGAGCAAGGGAGATACGCGAGCGGAGCAAGAAGACAGCTCAGAAAAGTTAGCGCAAGAACGGCATTTGGGGGACATGGCACTTGAGGTAGCAGATCAGGAACAGACACCAGAGCCAGCCCCCGCCCCTCCAGCAGAAAGGCTGACTACCGAAGAAATTATGCGATTGATGGGTGGGGCGGATTATGTTGCAGAGCCAGATAAAGCCACTAGCCAGCCAGAAAAGCCAGCTTCAGTAGAAGCCGTTAAGACAGAAACTGGCCTAGTCGAAACTACTGCGTCTGAATCGGATGCAAAAGCAGATGTAAAAGAAACTGTGGCTACGAAAGCTGAGCAAGAGCCGTTATCAGCAGAAGCTGCGGAGATGGCGGTAGTAGCAAGTCGTGATGAGGCGATGGATGCCGACGCGTATATTGCGATGAAGGCGGCGCAAGCCGAGCAAGCGAAAGCTCGTAAGCAAAGGTTCCAAAACATTTTGAAGGGGCGTGACATTGAGAAATATCTGCAGCAGCGCGACGTGTCGATCAAGCAGCTAGAAAATGAGATCGAGGACATGCGTAGGCAGGGTTTGTCACGCTATGTAGATGAAGCTAAGCGTGAGCTGGAAGATATGTATGACGAGAAGAGCTTTGTGCAGGGCTATGTGGCAGAGCAGGAAGCTTCTAAAGAAACGCCAGCTGAAAATAACGAAGCTAATGCAGACACCGAGGCTAAGTCAGAAGCCGAGGGCGGCAGCGCGAATGCAGATACCGACCATGAAGCTGCAGCTGAGACCGAAACGAAAGCTGAATCTGGTGATGAAGCTAAGCCTGGGGCTGGAGCCGAAACTTCTACCGAGATCACTCCGCCGGAATCTGCTCAGCCTGCTCCTGCGGAAAAGGGAATTGTTACTGAGACTGAGGCGGCAGCTGAAGCTTTGGCGGAAACTCGTCCACTAGAGGAGCAAGCGGCGGGCGGAACCATTGAAGATCTCAATCCTAATCAAGCCAATCCTAATGCCACCACTCAAGAAAACACGTCAGATGAGGAATCTAATACCAGTGCTCAAGAGAATACTCCAGATGAAGAATTTGGCGAGATTAGCGAATATTTGTCGGACGAGGATAAGAATAAGATCCGTCAATTCCGGAGCTTGAGCTTCGTCAGTAATGATCAAGCCCTAGCTGAGCGGGCTAATGAAAGCAATGCCGCGATTATTAGTCATATTATGTCAGATGCTTATAGTCGCATGCTAGCAGATAAGAAAAAGGCGGAAAAGGCGAAAAAACCGGCTGCGCCATCAGAGCCAGAATATACACCAGAATCTTTGTTAGAGCAAGAAGCAGCTCCGAAGGTGGATCGGACTAATGTTTTACGCCTATCGAAGTTAATTGAGGATGGCAGCGGGAATTTGACGGCTTTGCGCAATATCGCGCGAGGCCTAGACCCCAGCAGTGAAAATTATAATACTTATGAAAAGGCCATTCAAGACCAAGAAGCACGTTTAGATCGCTGGCGCGATGAGATGACGCAATCGAATGGTGGACAGCCTCTGTCGGAACGCACTTTGGCGGTATATCAGAGGGAAGCAGCTGCTAAGCAAGAAGCTGCCAAAGGCCATGAGCAAGAACGCAAGGGATTGATCGACCGAATCATGGGCAAGCTTACGCCTAAGCGAGGCTTTAAAGATTTTGCGAAGCGGGCGCTGGCTGGTGCCTTGGGCATGCTAGCTGGGTTAGGCGTCATGGCGGCGGCAAAGAGCGTAGCTTCGGCGGCCGAATTACCGCCAGATGAACCGGCTCCAGCAGTTACTGACACTAGTGAAGATTTTAATATTCGCGAGATGTCTGATAAGCTAGGCATTAAGGCCTTTAGCTTTGGTGCTCCGGAGCTACGGATGGAAACGCCAGCCGAAACTCCCGCGGCGCCTACTGAGGCCTCGGGTAGTCTCACTGAACGGCAGCGCCGGATGGAGGCCGACCGGACAGAAGGCATTCGTGAAATTCGCGAGGATGGTGAGTTTGCGCCAAACTATAATGTGAATGAGTTTGACGTAAAATCGGATTATAGTGGTTATTTCAACTACGAAAAGAAGTTTTATGGTGGTCGTATTCATGAGCTCTCTTTCTGGGAGAACCAAGAAGATGTGTTCGGTAATGAAGAATTGGGCGTGAACCGGTTTTATCAGGTAGCAAGTTCAATGCCAGAAGCGTTGTCATCATATGCGGAAGCTTTCCCAGATGTTTTGGAGCAGGCGGGGCTGCCGAGCAATATTAAGGCTACAGAGATTGATGCGTTATTCAACCAAGAGGGTGGCGGCGAATTGCAGAATAAATTATTGCAGGCATTGAAGACGGTTCTAGAAGATAAGAAATCGACTAAAATTGATTTTAATTATGCTTATGGTGATGTAGCAACGCAGTATATTGTGGTAAATCAAGATGGCAGTCATGACCCAGTATATAATTACTTGAGGCCAGACGAGAAAACTCGTGACGGTGAGCCGCAAATGATTATTTCTCATACGATTGCCGATGAGAATGGTGAAGAAAAAACTTATTCATTATTCTTAAACTTACAATGTGGATTCCAACCTAATTTGTTCAAAGAATCACCTAAGATTACTCCGTCTGGTACTCCGGTAATTGTGCGGACAGAGACGCCAGATACTACTCCCGAGCCACAGCTGCCGCCTGAGCCGGTATTGCCACCAGAGCCAGAATTACCTCCTGAACCGGTGCTTCCGCCGGACGATACTCCAGAGTTGCCACCAGAGCCACAGCTGCCGCCTGATACTACCCCGGATCCGGAGCCAGAGTTGCCGTATGTGCCAATGACGCCTGAACCAGAGCCAGACTTGCCGTACACTCCAGAAATTCCTCCGGAAACTCCACCAGAGACTCCTCCGGAAACTCCTGATGAGCCTGACGAACCCGATGAACCCGAGACGCCCGACGAGCCAGACACGCCTGATGAACCCGATACACCAGACCTTCCACCCGAGGATCCACCCGAAGAGCCGCCCAAGAAAACCGAGGACCCACCAATCGTTCAGCCAGAAGAGCCTAAAAAACCACCCGTACAGCCTCCTAAAGAAGAGGAAATTCAAAAAGACCAAGGCGATCTGATTGATAAAAGCCAAATCGGTGATAACCTTTCTGGTGATCTCACTCAGACTGATACTGAAGACATTGAGGATGCCAAGACCGATGAAGATGGCAATAAACAAGAGGCGATCGACGATCAGGGTAATATTAATAAGGATGTAGTCGACAAAACTGAGGGTCTTGCTCCAACCGCTCCTGGCTCTACGCAATTGCCGGACGATAATCAGGAAACTAAAGAAGAAAATCAAGTGTTCGATTCAACTCTCACCGATCAGGAAAAAGACGAACAACAAGCCGCTATCGATAAAGCCGAAGAAGAAGCTGAAAAGATGAAAGAAGAAGTTGGCGATGGTCTGACCGATGATGAACTTGACGATTACCTGGAAGAATTATTAGGTTCGCTGGGCAATCGCGATATCGGAGATTAACGAAAATAAACAGGAGAAAACTTATGAAATTGGGTTACAAACTTAATATCATCGGAGCGATGATGGTGGCAGTAGCGTCGGTAGCGGCGGCGCCCGCCGCCCTCGCTTGGGGGCCAGAGCGTCCGATGTATACCGTAGATGCGCCAGCCAAGCATGCGACTTTTAATTCCATTTCTGACAATGCGGCAGTAGGGGATGAGCGCGACTTTGTACGGATTGTCGAGAAAAACAGTGGCAATGAATACACTAGCAACCTCACTATTGAAGCTGGCAAGCAGTACGAAGTTTACATTTATTATCACAATGATGCTTCGGCGACCTATAACGACAAAGCTCACGATTATGTTGGCATTGCGCGCGAGACTCGTCTAATTTCTGATTTTCCAGACGAACTGGCCGAAGGGGAAATGGGGCGCGTGCTTGGTAAAATTACTTCCAGCACGACTGAGCCAAAAGAAGTTTGGGATGAAGCTTATGTGACGGCTAAGCAGGCCATGACTTTACACTATGTAGCTGGTTCCGCCAAAATATATAACGCATGGAATGAAACCGGCACCATCCTATCTACCGAAATGTTTTCTAATGAGGGTACTTTTATTGGTTTGGCTAAGCTTAACGGTGTTATTCTGGGCTGTAATGAATATTCTGGTTCGATTCGTTATACTATCCAAACTGTGGCAGTAGAAGCTCCGGTAGAGCCAGAAAAGCCTGATCCAGAAGTTCCTACTCCAGAAGTTCCGAAGGAGCTGCCGACCACCGGCCCGGTCGAAGTTGTACTGGTAATAGTGGTACTTGGTCTCATCATTGCTGGTATTGTCTATGCAGTTCGCTCGCACAAAGCCGTCAAGAAAACTGCTAAGAAGGCTAAGGGCAAGAAATAAGTATTGACAAAATGCTAGAGCTATGCTACAATAGAAGCATAGCTCTGCTAATGAGCAAGGTTTTGCAGGTGTCCAGGTAGCTGCATTGTCGATGGCCGCAAAATTACTCTTGTGAAAACTATCAAACTATGCTATACTGGTGAAAGTAAATAATTAAAGGGAAATTATGAAGAAAGCAGTTGTACTCATCGGCGGGAAACAATACCTTGTCGAAGAGAAAGAGACCCTCCGGGTGGACCTCCTTCCGGCAGGCACAAAAGAGC
>CAYMCF010000023.1:0-13793 GCA_964388975.1 uncultured Candidatus Saccharibacteria bacterium
CGTGGGACTCATAAGCCCAAGGTCACTGGTTCGATCCCAGTCGGTACTACCAAATTGACATTTGATGGGTCTAGAAGCCCATTTTTTGATGAAATAACAGGGAATAATGAGCTTAGTATTACGGTTCCATATAGACAAAATGCTGAATTTTAGGAATTTTGCTTAAAGTTAATGAAAGTGTGATATAATAGAGTTGTCTTAAACTTGTAGTAAATTATCTATCTGATGTATGATGTTTCACGCGCAAGCTTGGCATCACGAGATGTATCCGCGTGAGGATTTCTTCAGGTGGTTACTACAGGTTTAAGACACCCTCGTGGTGCCATTTTGTTATGGTAAAAAGCGAGAACTTGCAACGTATATTACATACGTGAGTTCTTGTCAGTTTTTGATAACTTATTTTTGGCATCTGAGAAAAAGTAATTAAAAAATGGAGGAATGATGCTAAAAATACGCAAAAGCAAAATTAAATTTTTGGGAATAATAACTTGTGTGGTAAGTTTGGGGGCGGGTTATTTGGGACTAACTTTTTACAGCATACCGGAAAAAGCTAGCGCAGTAGAGACTATTGAAGAAACCAGAACTTTAAGTGATATTACTTACATGCAAGAGATGACGAAAACCATCTGTGCGAATTCGGAGAGATTTGAAAGTAAAGCCTTGATAGATAATCGGGGCGGAGGCTTTACGAATACACTCGAAGATAGCACGAGCGTGACCAACAGTTATACGGTGACAAAGTTAGATGACGGGAACTGTTGGATGACACAGAATCTGAAGCTGGATATTAGCAAAGAGGGAATATTGACGCCAGAAAACTCAGATGTGCATTCTAGCTGGCCGACCGCAGAGGATGTTAAAACTTTGACAGGTAAGGGGTGGACTAGGAATAACAGTAAGCCGGTTTTTAATTTGGGCGGGAATGGTATTCAAGCAACTTGGGGAGATTCGTATGATGCTAGCTTTGGCAATTATTATAACTTTTGCGCAGCCACAGCTGGGGGCTGCTCTAACTTGCGTCATGAGGAAGGGGAAATAGTAGAGGTGAGCATTTGTCCGAAAGGTTTTAAACTGCCAACGCAAGCACAATATAGAATGCTAATTAGTAAGTATGATGGTATGCGGATGTCATTACAGGATGCTCCGTCTAATTTTGTTCTTGCTGGGTATCTAACAAGAAATAATGAGAATAAGGTGCATCTTGGTTATGCGGGGATTGATGGTGGGTACGACGCTGCACAGGGCAATTATTGGTCAAGTACTATTGCTATTGGTCTAGTGCCTGTTTATTACCTAACTGTTTATAGGAGCGATTATGGTAGCCCAGCTGTAGGCGGAGGAGATGGTGGTGGAATACTGGACGTATATGGATATGGTTTTTCTGTTCGTTGTATGGCGCAAGGTGCAGACAGAGAGGAAGACTCCGGCATTGCCGTCCTCATCAACCCCTACCTCACTATCGAGGCTACCACGAGCATGAAAGAAACTATGGGCGCGGAGAATATTTTGCATGGGCATATTTCTGCGACGGTAGCGTCGAATGGTGAATACAAAGTAATGCTAAATACTAATCAACCGAATTTGCGAGACGAAAATAGCCCTACTTTTGCGGGCATTCCGGCTAGCAGTGAGGTAAAAGCGAATAGCAATGCTTGGGGCATCCAAAACGAAGACGGCACAACTTATACTGCGGTGACGAATACCCCGAAAGTTTTCTATAGTAGTGATTATTTTGATGAGAATCTAAAATCTACTACTCATACTTTTACCGTAGGCGTATCAGTATCTCCATCAATTCCTGCGGGTAAGTATTCTACTGGCGTGATGGCTACTGCGGTGAATAATTAGAATGTAAAAGAGCAGCTAATTGGCATAATCGTAACAATTATGCCAATTAGACCTTGCGCATCACCGAATTGCAGGCAAAAGAACCCAGCCCTATCACTAGGGCTGGTGATCAGAAGAAATAGAAGGAAGGATAGAATAACTAAATTAATTAAGAATAATAACTACTCGGTTTCGATATTCTCAGAAGTCTCGGCGTCAGCGGCTTGCTCGGCGGCGTCAGCTTCTTGTTGGTCGATGATTTCGTTGCGGAGATCATTGTACTCGCTCAGTGCTGTTGCATCTGTAGCATTAGCGATTACCTGCAGTTTGACGGTATTGGTGTAAGTATCGGCTTTTTGATCCCAACCGACTTTTGCGCCGAAGGAAAGTTTGTAATTATCGCTACCTTCACTGCTGCCATTGGGAATGGTAATAGTACCGTTTACCGGAGTGGCAGCCTCCTTGCTACCTTTAATGGGAGAGTAAGTGAGAGTTTCTATGCTGCCGGCGGAAGCGGCGGCACTTAAGTTATATCCCCAGAAGCCGGCCGGAATATTACCATTTGCAGCATCAGCGGTTAAAGTCGGGATTACATCGGCATTGCCATTGCTACCCACTAAATTGGTAGTGTCTTGACTATAGATATAGATACCATAGCCATTAGAGCTATTGGAAGTAACTGAAAAATCCGTCTGCCCAAACACTGCATTACCGGTTGGCGTAGCATTGCTGACGGTTACATCTTGAAGCCCATTGACGCCAATCGAAATCATTGGCTGCAGCAAGAAATCGATATTAATCGTAGTAGCTTGCACTTTTTGCAGTACAAAATCGATATTAAAAGTAGCTGACTTGCTGATTGTAGCAGCGTGTGTTTCCTCGCCTTGATCGAACGGACAGAACACAGCTAACCCCATTAGCAATGCCAATGCGGAAAAACACGACAAACCAACGGCTCTAACCTTTGAGTGTTTATTTAAGTTCATTTTGTTTTTGTCCTTCTTTTTTATGATCTTCTTTTGTATCTATTATCGCAAAACATAAGCTGGTTGTCAACACTTTTTTGTAAAATTCCGCAGCTTTGTAATAAATAAAAATCGGACTTTCACATATAAGTTATTTGCGAGATGATATCATGTTTTTGTTAAGTTTATGATATAATAGATATATATGAGGGAGAAAAAAGGTTTTACTTTGATAGAAGTTATGATTGTGGGGGCTTTTGCGACACTTTTGGTGGTGCTATTTTTTATCCAGAAGTCGAGCGTAGAAGCTATGGCGCGAGACGATCAGCGCCGTACCGCGATTAATGCTATGTACTATGCACTGGAAGAATATTATTATCCAAAATATGGCTATTATCCGTCGGAAATTAGCGAAGAGAATTTACCGGTAATTGATCCGCAATTATTTACCGATCCATTTGGGACGGTGTTGGGGATAGATGGCAGTACTTATTATTATGAGCCGGCAAATTGTAATTCGGAGAACCAGTGCCAAGAATATATTTTGCGCGCACAGCAAGAAAAAGAGCCAACTTACACCAAGAAAGGAATGGGTAAATAAATGATAAAATTTATTTCTGAGCAGCCAGTAGCAGTAAACCTTAATAATGTAAAGGTAGCCTTGAGCGAAATCCGGAATGACGCGATGAGCGGTTGGCTAACTTTGCCGGATGATTATGATCGTGAGGAGCTTGAGAATATTAAGAAAGCGGCGCGGCAGATCCAGAGTGACTCTCAATTCTTAGTTTGTATCGGGATTGGCGGGTCGTACTTAGGGCATCGCGCCCTGATTGAGGCTCTCGGCAAGAAAAGCACAGTGAAGGTGCTATATGCTGGCAATTCACTCAGTCCGCGTGCGCTCAGGAAAGTACTCGAGGAAATCGGCGAAGCAGATTTTTCGGTGAATATCATCTCTAAATCTGGTACTACTACGGAGCCGGCGGTAGCTTTCCGGTTCTTTAAGGAAATCTTGCAAAAACGTTACGGACGCGAGGGCGCAGCACAGCGCATTTATGCTACTACGGATGCTAAAGCTGGCGCGCTGCATGGTGAAAGCGTGCAAGAGGGGTATACTCGTTTTGTGGTGCCGGATAATATTGGTGGGAGATATTCGGTTTTAACGGCGGTAGGTTTGTTGCCGTTGGCGGTAGCTGGAGTAGATGTAGACGCGCTATTGGCTGGGGCTAAGGCAGAGAAAGATAGCTACGCTGCAGAAATGAACCTTGCTAATGTGTCGGCAATACAATACGCGGCGGCGCGTGCCGAACTTTTGCAACAGAAGTATGATGTAGAAGTTTTGGCAACTTTTGAGCCGGATTTGCAGCTATTAGAAGAATGGTGGAAACAACTTTTTGGTGAGTCAGAAGGAAAAAATGGCCAGGGAATTTTCCCAGCGTCAGTGGTCTATACAACTGATTTGCACTCCTTGGGGCAATATTTGCAAGAGGGGCGACGGAATATCTTCGAAACAGTCTTAGAAATTACACAGTCAGGGCCGGTAGACTATGCAGTGCCAGTGATGCCGGGTGCGGATGTGGATGGTTTGAAGTATCTAGAAGATCGCAAGCTCAGTGAAATTAATCAAGTCGCAGTACGAGCTACCGTCAATGCGCATCGGGCGGGGAATATTCCAGTGTTTGAGATTGAGTTACCAGAAATCTCGGAAATGGCGCTAGGGGCGCTAGTGTATTTCTTTGAATATGCTTGTGCGCTGTCGGCTAAGCTCAGCGGTGTGAACCCGTTTGATCAGCCGGGAGTGGAGATGTATAAGCATAATATGTTTGCATTGCTAGGTAAGCCGGGATATTAGGATAGATAGCGAAGTTGGGTGTATGGTTGATTAATGGTGCTGGGCTAGTAAACTAGCCTTGAGCATCTTGCCAAATAGGGAATATTAGCATATACTTAATACATGAATAAACTTCGTGTCGTGATTGCCTTAGGAGGGAACGCCTTGCAGCGCAAGGGCGAGGTAACGGCTGAAGCGCAAAAAGCAGTGGCTAGTCAGGTAGGCAAGAAAGTTGCAGATCTGTCAAAAAAGTATGATATTATAGTAGCGCATGGTAACGGGCCGCAGGTTGGAAATATTCTAATCCACGAAGAAACTGCGGCTACGCCGTCCGCTCCGGCTATGCCGCTAGAAACGGCGGTAGCGATGAGTCAGGGGCAAATCGGCTATTGGTTAGCGCAAGCCATAGATAATGGTTTTGCCAAAGATAAACGTCGTCGGCCGGTGGTGAGCGTGGTCACGCAAGTCGTAGTAGATCGTCATGATCCAGCTTTCTCGCACCCGAGCAAACCTATCGGGCAGTTTTATGATGCCAAGGAGGCTCTGAAACTTGCTAAAACCAAGGGCTGGGAAATGCGTGAAGATGCCGGGCGAGGCTATCGGCGGGTGGTGCCTTCTCCGAAGCCAATCGACATTGTCGAGAAAAAGGAAATCACCACTTTGGTAGACTCTGGGGCGATCGTAATTGCAGTGGGCGGTGGCGGTATTCCGGTGGTACGTACGAAAGTTTTAAAGTTGCTTAAAGGCGTGGATGCGGTGATTGATAAAGATTTTGCGGCCGAGAAATTAGCTGAGCTGGTGAAGGCGGATATTTTTGTCTCGGTGACGGCAGTACCAAATGCATATATTAATTACGGTCGGCCAGAGCAATTAGCTCTTGGCATGCTAGCGGTACCTGAAGTAGAGAAATACATTGCCGAAGGGCATTTTGGCGCCGGGTCGATGCTGCCAAAGATGGAAGCGATTACGCAGTTTGCTCGCAAGAAGAAAATTGGTATTATTACTTCTCCAGACAATTTGGAGCTGGCCCTGGAGCGCCGAGCCGGTACGGTTGTACAATACCGCTAGGACAGTTCCCGCGCCGCGATTCTGACGGCTTCACACCAGCTGGTGGCTACATGTGGGGCGGCGGCTACTTCGGCCACGCGCATACCAGTGCGTACTGCAAAAGACAGCTCTTGGATAATTAAGTCGGCATGTGGAGCCACGATAGTAGCGCCGAGCATTTGGCCTTTAGGATCAGCTGAGAGCTTTACGAAGCCTTCTCGGAAATCACTAGTATTGGCAGCACTAACAGAATCAATCGGAATGATAGAAACTTTGCGCTTATTTCCCTCCGGGCCCATATCTATTTCGTTTAGGCCAACTTTGGCTACTTGCGGGAAAGTGTTAGTCATGCGTACAAAACCAGTATAATTAACATTATTGCCAGCTTTTTTCAGAGCGTTCATGGTGGCTAGTTTAGCTTCGTAAGTAGCTTTTTCAGTAGAACTTTCTCCACCGATAATGTCGCCAGCTGCCCAAATATGTCCACAAGTAGTGCGAAGATTGCTGTTCACTTTTACGCCGTTGTAAGAATATTTCACGCCAGCATTTTCTAGGCCATAATCGGTAGCTGGTTCGGGCGTAGTGGCAAGTACAATCGCGTCGACGCGAACGGACTTTTCTTGATTGTCGCGAACGAAAATTGCTTGTTTGCTTTTGAGGTCTTGAGCAACGGCAATTACACGCGAGCTAGCGAGAACCTCTACTTGGAAACGTTTGGTGAGAAAATCTTCCATAACTGTGCTTACTTCGGGATCTTCGCGCGGCAGTAAACGGTTAGCCGCTTCGGCAATTAGAACTTTCACGCCCAGGGCGGCAAAATATTCAGCGATTTCGCAGCCGGTAGATCCACCACCTACTACCAACATGGCTTGCGGTAGCTTGGACATACGTAAAACGGTATTCGGAGTCCAACAACTAACGGTATCAGTACCAGCAATACCATTAGCAGAAAGCGTACTGCCAGTTGCCAGCAAAAACTTTTCCCCGCTAATTTGATTATCATCAATAGCAATTTCGTGTGGACCAATAAAATTGGCAAAGCCATGATAGCAATCAATCCCGGCATTTTCAAAAATCTTCTGATTCCCACCTCCGGCGCGGCGTACTGCCGTAGCTTGCCAGTTTAGTACAGTAGGATAATTGAACCGCAAAGTTGAGCTAGACATGCCAAAGCGTGAGGCGTAGATAGCTTGAGAGTATTCTTTAGCAAAATGCATGGCGGCACCGTAGGGCACATCGCGATAATTAAGGGTAGAGCCACCCCACTTGTCAGCCTCAATAATAGCAGTGCGTACGCCAAGCCCAGCCGCCAACAAAGCCGCCGCACTACCAGCTGCGCCACTACCAATCACTACATAGTCATAATCATACTTTTTCATTTTCCACCCACCATATTTATATTATTTTACCACGAATTTTGTAAACATAAGCCAAATCTTTGTTATATTTTTCGGCTTCGGTGGCAATAAACCGGTTTAAATCATCAGCTGTGACAATTGCCCGCTTAGCCATGCGTTCGGCTACTTTAGGCACGATTTTCTCAATAATCAATTCGGCTGCGCCTACCGATAAGCCAATTGCTTTGGCGCTATGTAAAAGCTCATCATGTAAAGTTTTTTCGTTAAAAGTTGATGGTGTGATTGACTTTTTCTTTTTCATTATTTTAATACCTCAAACGCAAATAGGAAGATTCCTAAAATTAAAAAACCAATTCCAGAAAGAACACGCAAAAAAGTTTTGTGTTTTACTCGCCAGCGCTGAATGTCGGTGATTGTACTCCCCTTGCGCACTGCTAAGCGCAAAATGACGGCCGGTAAAATTGCAATTACAGTATACACTACAGTTGCAATTAATTGCCATAAGATCGGTAGCTTAAGAATACTATTAGCAGCCACGATCAGGAGCACTAAAGTAAAAGGCATCTCAGCCAGGCTGGTGAGCACGCCGAGCGAAAAAGCTTCAGTGTTGCTCTCAGTAGTTTTGGCGTGATGGTCGATAAAACTTGCCACGCTGCGAGGTAGCCATAGCTCGGTACTCTTACCACGCTTGTAATAGAATCCCCAGACAATAATAGCTAATGCCAGGAGCATGGCTACGATAATTACTACTTCTTCAGGATATAATGCTTTGCCGAAATAGCGATCAAAGATAAAGCAAGTTGCTGCAACAGCTAAGAAAACTAAAGTGCCGATCCCAGCAATATAGCTACTTACAATAGTTTTAGTTTTTTTACGAATGTGTTTGCCGAGGCTAGCATGATAAAGTAGCAAAAGCGCACCGAGCTGCACTTGCAAACTTGCATGCACTACGGCCGCCAAAATCACCTCGCCGAACGGAATAACCATATCCATAATATAATTATAGCATATTATTTTCACTAATGCTTGTTATTCTGGATGATTTTATGCTACGCTAAAAGGGGGCATTTTTTCTAGAAAAAGCCGGTTTGGCGGAATTTGGCAGAAAAGATCATGCTAGTGCTTGTTATTTTGAAGAGTTTTGTGCTATGCTCCGTACATGAAGCAAAATTTATTCCACTTTTTATTCAAATTCCCTTACCACTTTTTCGCGAGTGCGGTTTTACTTTACAACGTTGGCTGCATATCGCTTAATTCCGAAAATAACATATTCAACTTTACACAAGATGCAGTTGCGGAAACTAACGATGAGAGAAGTGTAACTACAGAAATTTCATCTCCGGTTCCTGCAGCTGAACAAACTAATACGGAAGTGGACAGTGAAGAAAAAGACCAGGCCACTTTGCCCGAACCTGCAAAAGACTCAGAAAATGAAGACGACGATGATGAAGCAGAAGATCCTGCTCCGCCTATTTCTGTTGATGATGAAGAAATGTACGATTTTGGTACAAGTTTGATTATCAAAGCTATTAACCCTGGCTATACTTTGCCGGTGGGTAACGATAAATTATCAGATGTCGGTGAATTTATCGAACTACAGAACTTAACCGACGCTCCAATTGCGCTTGCTGGTTATTCCCTCAAATATAATTTTGGTGGCAGTAGCACCGCTACAGTCTTTACTTTTCCGGAGGATAGTTATATGACCGGCAAGCATCTCCTTCTACGTTATCAAAAAAGTCCTGAACAAGCTCAAGCTGATTTAACTTATAGTAAAAGCTTAGCTTTTGACTCAGGGCCACTGCGCTTAATCTATGCTGATGAAGATGGCAATGAGACTTTACTTGATTCGGTATGCTGGCGGAAAGATGCGGAGCTTTGCCAAGATTATCATGCAACCGAATATTTCCAGAACAAAGATCATAAGCGTAAAGTTGCGGTACGGAATTTGGCATCGGGTGATTTTGAGCAGCTAAACTATGATGAATATTTGCCAGAGTTTACGCCGGGGGCGTCTGGACTGTACTTACCGCCCGAAAGTGATGAGGATAATGCCGGAGGAGAAAACTCCGAAACGCCAAATCGGAAACTTCCCCAGTGTCGAGGACTGGAATTCTCAGAACTTTTGACTTATTACGAGGAAGATAAGGCGGAGCAGTTTATAGAATTCTTTAATCCTACTAATGCCGACATTAACTTATCTGGTTGTACTATAAGTTACAAGAATAAAACTTATCCGCTTGAGGGCGTGGTGAAAAGCGGTGGCTACCTTGCTTATCATCAAAGTACGCAATTTGCGCTGACAAAGAACCCTAAGAACCCCTCAGTTTTGACTTTGATTGATGCTGACGAAACTCCGCTGGACGAAGTAGCCTATCCGAACGGACAAAAGAAACTCACTAGTTATGCCAAAATATTTTCCAGTGATGGTAATGATACTTGGCAATTAACCTATGCGATTACGCCAGGTAGCGAAAATATCTACCAAAAATTCCGGAATTGTGAAGAGGGAAAGATTATTAATGAAGCTACCGGTAATTGCGTCAAAGTCACTTCGGTAAAAACTGCTACTACCGCTATTACTAAATCACTCGCGCCCTGCCCGGCGGGAAAATACCGTAATCCCCTTACCGGCCGCTGTAAAAATATCGAAACTACTTCTAGCACGCTTAAGGAGTGCGCCGAAGGCTATGAGCGTAATCCAGAAACTAACCGTTGCCGCAAAATTACTAAGCCTAACCAAGGTGAAGATTTTGCCTTGGCGCCAGTAGCTACGACTGACAAAACCGCTTTTGTAGGGATTGGCATTGTCATAATAATTGTGCTGCTGGGGCTAGTTTACATTATTTTACAATTCCGCCACGAAATTGCTCGTGCGGCTCGCAAAATTGGCCAGCGCGTTAATCACATTCGCCAGAACTTGCTCTCGGGAAGCATTGGCCGGCACCCGCACAAGTAGCCCTAGCTCTTGGTAACGTTGCAAGACTGGCAAAGTTTTCTCATGGTATTCGGTAATGCGGGTTTGGAAAATTTGTGGGTTGGCGTCATCAGCGCGTAAGCCGCGATCGCCTAGAAGCTTGGCGGCTTCCCAGCGTTCTACTACATCAGTATCAGAAAGCTGCAATTCTACGGCCGCGCGGATGGTATGGCCACTATTACGTGCCACAGTCATGACTTGATCCTCCTCGCCACTCCAGCGGCCGATAGAAGAGAGGATTAGCGGATATTTCCAAAGCTCTTCGCGCTCAAAATATGGTAATACCCATTCGTAAAAAATATTTGAAGAAATCAACTTTCCCTGGCCGGTGAGGTCTTGTCCAGTAGCTTGCTCCATGGCGCGAACAATCATACCCGAAGAAAGAAATTTCGCGCCCAGCTTTTCCGCAAGCTGCACCCCTACGGTATCTTTACCGCTCATAGGCAGCCCAAAAAGGTTAATGCTACCAATACCAAGCCAAGTTTTGATTTGTTGAATCTGCGCGTCCATACATGTATTATAACATAAAAGGGCTACTCTCAAGAATTATAAGTTAAATAAACTCCGTCGTATTCCCAGACGAAGCATATATAATATATTTACAACTTATGATATATTTCTTATAGTATTCCTCTTGAGTATATGCCCTTTTTATGCAGAATCGTGCTTATTCGACTCTACTTATCACATTATAGCAAAAACTTTGGATTTGGGAGAAAAAGTGGAGTAGGGAATTTTAGAAAATTTAGCACAAAAGTAATATCTTATGCTATAATGAAAATGTTCACATAATCACGAATTTAATTTACGTATCTTTGTATTCGTAAGTTTAGAACGGCACCGTAAGGACATTGCCGTATTTACGAATCATAATGATGCGTAGTGGTTATGTGAACACCTTACGGTGTCGTTTTTGTATGATATTAATTATAGTATTGCAAAAAGGCCACACTACAAAAAGTAAAAAGTTATTAGTTCATCTTTATGATTTAACTTAATAAGTTATAATTGCTTAGTTATAAGTCTGTTAAGTTAATATATAGTATTTATGAGCTAAAGACTAAAATAAGTTATGGAATAAGCAACGTAACTTGTTGATAATATTTTTGTGGCTTTTGTAAAACTTTTTGCGTCCTCTATTACTACATAATTATATTAAATATTACATTTACGGCACCGCCTAAGGCAGAGATACATAAAATCAAAGGAGGGCAAAATGATGCACCAACATTTGCCAAGTAGTAGGCGAATACAGCCAATATTAAAGTTGAAGTTTTTGCGGAAGTATTTACATAGTATACCGATTAGTAAAAACAGCAAACGCAAAACTTATTCGCATAATTTACGCCATGTTTCTTATGGTATTCTGGTAATTAGTATGGCGGCCTTCCTAGGGATTTTATCTTATAGTTTTAGTGTGGGGACCTGGTTTAGTCAAACCGAAGAAGCGCACGCCTCCGAAGACGTATCTCCTCAATCTGATCCTCTTCAACCTAAAGCCACTCTCAGTATCACTAACCCCGGCGGTGATTATGGCATAGACAACGATAAAGCTGCTACTTTAGTAACTGGTAATGGTATGGCTTATCGTAGTCATAATGTAACCTTAGATGTAAATGATATTACTAAGTATACTCTCACTTTATCTTATGCTAGTGGCAAAGATGCTTTGAGATTAGAAGGAGCTAGTACTTACTTTGCTAATGCAACTGGCCAGACTCCGAGCCAGATGGCAGATAATACCTGGGGCTTTGCTTGGGATAATACGGATACTGCAGAAAGTAATATGACCTTCTATACAGTACCACAGTTTGGTGCTAGTGCTACGGATTTATCTACAGGCCTACTAGCTAGTAATGATACTTACTCAGAAACTTTTACCAAGAAACTTACCTTTGGCGCAAAGTTTGGCTCTAACAATGATCCTGGGCATTATAAAACTGCCGTCATGCTCTCCCTTACCGCAAGTGCCAAGGAAGTAGTTACCACGCTAGACGATTTGCAGTATATGCAGGATATGACACCAGCTATCTGCGCTTCATCAATAGCTGGAGAGCATAAGAGCTTACAGGATAGGAGGGATGGCAATACTTACACAGTCTACAAACTAGAAGATGGTAATTGTTGGATGACGGAAAATCTAAAACTAACCAGTCAAAGTCTAACTGACTGGAAAGCGACGCATCCTGATGACGATAATAACTTAAAGCTGACTAGTAAATATTCTAACGTAGCATCCAACAGTACTTATACTTTGCCTACTACTTTTACTAGTGCATCGTCATGGACTAGTACTAACTCTTCATTTAATGCGACTTTAGCTTCTGCTAACGCAAATTATGGAGTTTATTATTCTTGGTTTGCTGCCACGGCGGGAACTAGTACTACTACAACGGCCAAATATACCGAAGCGCCATCAAGTATTTGCCCTAAAGGATGGCGATTGCCCTCTGGAGGTATTGGTGATGCCGCCTCAGAAGACGTTAAGAAAAAACAATATTCATATAGTTACAACAAACTTTTAAAGGATGCTGATATATCAGGATACAAGGGTTCCATAAAAATAAGAAATGCGCCATATAATTTCTTTCTAGCAGGCTCTGTTTTTAAAGGAGAAATTAGTAGAGAGGAGATCTATGGACAATATTGGTCTAGTACTGCGTGGAATGATTCTGCAAGCGCTTTTTATCTGAATGTTGGAACTAACAATGTTGGTGCTGATATATACATTGGTCCCAGCTACGGCTACTCTGTGCGCTGTGTAGCGGCCAGATCCGATCTAGATTTAATTACTACCATGCAAGAAATGACTCCGCAGATCTGCAAAAATACCGAAACTGGTGCCAACAGACCTTTATTGGATGTACGTGACGGTAGCACCTACGTAGTGCAGAAGCTCGAGGATGGGAATTGTTGGATGTTGCAGAATCTGAAACTTACTAAGGAGGGCATTGAAGCTAAAGGCAACTCAGCAACTCTTTCAAGCAATAATTCTAACGTGGCATCTGATAGTACCTTTACGATGCCTACAACTATTACTTCTTTATCATCTAGTACTTTTAGTAGTAATTCCAGTTATAAAACTGCACCAGAAGTTTACAATGGCTCTAACAATACCGGAGCAACTAACGCTTCCGGTTGGCAACAAGGTTATGGTGCTTATTATAACTGGTATGCAGCAACTGCTGGAGCTGGTAATGGTTCAATAACTAGCAATGGACAGGAAGCTGGTGGAGCAGAAGGAGCAAGCATTTGCCCAAAAGGCTGGCGACTCCCAACCTCCAACAAATCTACTAGTGCAGAAGGCTATAACCATAGTTTTAACCATCTAATTATTGATCCAACAACAAATACCCAAATTACATCTGCGAAAGCTTGGAAAGCTGCAAACTATACCAATGTCGCTCTCAGTTTAATCAATGCTTCAGGTGCAGTCTTCAGTGACGGCTTCTTTCCGGCTGCTGGTCGGATCTCTGGTAGCTCGCTGCTTGATTATGTAGGCTCCTTAGGCTATTACTGGTCAAGTACGGCTAGCGGCAATGCATCTGCTTATTATCTATACTTTGGCTATGGAACTATTGAACCATCCTATAATAACAGCGAGCGTTATATCGGTATGTCCGTCCGCTGTGTCGCCCCGGCCAGTTAGAACACCCAGAAAAGTCTAAAGTGATCACCTCTCGCCCCTGTTGCTTAACTTCCATAAACGACCACGCAGTTATCTCTATGCAAAATCCACCTCAATGGGTTTACTTTCCGCTCTATCCCTGCTACACTAGAGGTAGAGCGGA
>CAYMCF010000024.1:0-13728 GCA_964388975.1 uncultured Candidatus Saccharibacteria bacterium
CGTCTGGTTCTCATCCAGAAAATCGCGGGTTCGACTCCCGCCGGAATCACCAGTAACAAAAAATAACCCATTTGGGTTCTTTTTTGTTACTGACGTAGTTTCGATGAGCAGCGCGAACTCGCGAAGCGGGTGCGAAACGCTGGAGTGGCGGTAGCCGAAAAGAAAGTGTGCTTTCTTTTCGGGCGCTACGACAGCGGAAGGATTTTGCGAAGCAAAATCTGCACTCCCACTACTATCCAGTTCTCTATATCTATGCTTATTCCCAGCTCACACTCCCGAACTGCGGTACGGCGGCGATCCAGAGTAAACCGGGGTTTAGCTCAATTTCGGCGCCAGTAGTATCTGTAAAAGTAATTTGGCTCTTTTGGCTGGACTTTTGCCAGGTAGCCTCAATCATCTGCCCATTTTGGAAGATATAGACTTTACCTTGCCCAATGGTTTGGATATTTTCATGATAGTTATCGCTTGCGGTACTCTCTTGGACGCGCATTACAACAACACTACTGGGGGATACTTGCACAAGGTTGCATTCTTCAGTGTATTGTTGGCCGGAGCCAGCTGGACAATCGTAAACCAGATGATCATTGCCGTTTTCGTAACTACGGCGATAAGTATTGCTGGTGGCATCATAATAGTAATTCACAATATAATCAGTTAGATTAGTAAAAGCAGTGCGGATGTGAGTAATCGGCTGGAAAGTTTCTGCTATACAGTCTTCCGTATTATCTTCGCAGGAGCTAGTTTGCTGTTGCTCAAGAATAGTCTGAACCTGTGCCGGATGCAGACGCGAAAAAGTTTTTGCATCGGACTGCGCATAATTATGATCGCGATTAAAACTGAGTAATAGCCCTGGCGATGTAAAAACATTATTCCAAAGCCGGCTAGGGTTATTTTCCTTCCACATGTAGGTAAAATCTTCGTCAAGGTTGCGGTATTTGCCATTCCCCACCGCAGCGAGCGCTTCAGGCGAACCGCCGTCATGGACGACAGTACAGTCAAAAGGTGTATCCCAATCAAGATAGTAGGGGCGTAGCGACCGGATTGGCCCGATTACTCCGGTATTGACATCTCCAGCAAAAACAGCCGCAAAGCGTGTAATGCCAGTCTCAGCAATCGCTTCAAAAACCACGCCGGCTTGGCTTAGCCCAGCTTGTGGGCGGGCGCCATCGGTACTACCATTAGGGATTTGCACGCAAAAGTTAGTGGAGCTAGCCGCGGTAAGCTGGTCTGCTATTAAACCAGTGAGCGGATGGTAAAGTGGCTCAGTGGTAGGATAATTATCATCGGTGTTCGCTCCTTCGTGATTTTGATGCTGGCTAAACCACCACCATGCGCCGCCGGCGGCCGCTAAAACCAAAACGGCTAGAATAATGATAACTAACTTTTTGGAAGACTTAGTTTTGCCTGTGCCACCCTTAGCCATAGTTAATCATTCTCCAGGGCAGTAATTGTTTTTTGCAAGCGCGCAAGTACGACGCTTTTGCCTAATACCGACATAGTGAGGTGCAGGGCTGGGCTAAATGGTGCATAAGAAAGTGCAATACGAACTAACGAGAAAAGCTCGGCGGGCTTTTTCTCAGTTTCGGCAAGTAAGCTATTGAGCACTTCTTGCAAGTTATCTGCCGTCCATTGGTCGACATCCTCTAAGCGTCGATTAACTTGTTGTAATAAATCCGAAAGTTCTTCTTCGCTGAGTTTTTTGAGGAACTTGTTATTTACGATCATGTTGAGGTCAATTTCTGGATCAGTGAAAAAGTAAGTGGTCATTTCGCGTAAGTCGGAAAGAGTTTTTAAGCGATCATAGATAATACCGAGAACTTGTTTGCGATAACTATCGTCATAAGCTTTGGCGCTGTCTGGCCAAAAACCTAGTGTGCGTTCGTATAACTTTTCTACGCCTTGTTCATCTACGATTTTGCGAATCCATTGGCCGTTCATCCAAAGTAATTTTGTCTCATCGTAGCGTGCACCCGAGCTCTGAATTTTTTGGATAGAGAATTTTTTAATTAATTCGTCTTTAGTATAAATCTCCTGCTCGCTGCCATCATTCCAACCTAAACAGGCTAGATAATTAAACATCGCTTCGGCCAAGATGCCGTCTTCACGATACTCGGTAACTGATTTGGCGCCGTCGCGCTTGCCGAGTTTTTTGCCGCCAGTAGGAGCTAAGATGTGTGGCAAAGAAACTAACTTCGGCACTTTTAGATCAAGCGCTTCGTAGATAGCTAGATAGTTGGGCGTACTGGGTAGATATTCTACGCCGCGCATCACGTGAGTGACTTTCATTTCGGCATCATCGATAATATGTCCAAAATTATAAGTGGGTAAGCCATCAGCTTTAATTAGAATAATGTCATCTTGCACTTCCGGGCCAGCTTCGAGACCCCCCATCACTTCATCGTGCCATTTGCGCGGCTTGGGGTCGGCTTTGAAGCGAATCGGGATGCCAGGCTGCCACTCGGGTGGGTTAGCAGGGCGAAAGTTGCGGTAAAGATATGGAACTTTTTGCTGAGCGCATTCTTCGCGGTATTTTTGAATTTGTTCAGCAGGAGTATCGTCAGCATAGGCTCGCCCCATGGCGATCAATTTTTGTGCCCATTCGAGATAGCTAGCTTGGCGTTCGGTCTGGAAATAAGGGCCATAAGGGCCACCTATGATAGGACCTTCGTCCCACTGCATACCTAGCCAGGCTAGGGTCTCTTCGATTAAATCAGTGGCATCTGCTACATAACGTGCGCGGTCGGTATCTTCGATGCGCAGGATAAAAGTTCCTTGCTCTTGCTTGGCTACTAAGTACGGATAGATCGCACTCCGGACATTACCAATGTGGATATAGCCAGTAGGACTGGGCGCAAAACGAGTTCTTGTAGTCATAATAAGTTTATTGTACCACTTTTAGAGTGAAGTGACAATATTGCGGAGTTGTTTTTTGGTGAGACTGTTATTTACTGATTCAATTTTGTACAATACACCGCCATTCACCCAAGCGGCATTGGCACCAGAAATATAGATGGTAATACCTTGCTCATGAGTAGTAATATAGCTGTCATTCCAGGTTGGCTCCACGTAATTGCGCAGTAAAGTATTACTATCCCAAGAAGATTTTTCTTCGCTCAGTACGAAGCTGGCTTTTTCTGGCCCCTTAAAAGTTAAAGTAATCTTGCCGTCTTCAGAGTTGATTCCGTCAAGCGAAAAGTCTCGCGGCACATAAGATGGATACGAAGCTTCGATGCCGGTCTGCATGGCAGCTACCTTGACGGAAATATCTGGAATGCTGGAGCCGACAAAGTAAATAATTGCTCCGACACAAACAATTGCGCAGAAGAATGCTAAAGCGAAACGCTTACTATTACCTTTGCGGACACTGCGACGACGAGAAGTTTTAGCGGCAGGCTCGGTGTCGGTAGCTACTACAGAACTGAGGGCTTTGCGCAGAGCTTGCTCTTCATCAGCACCAATCTTGGGGGTGACGGACTTTTTGGGAGTGTGCCGCAAGAGAGTTTTGGTGGCTTTGGGCGCAGCGGCCCGCGTAGGGCGAGCAACTTTACGGGCCCCCATTGTGGGGGCAGCAGTACGCTTGGCAGTAGCAGGCTTAACCGGTTTGACAGTTGGCCTAGCTACAGAAGGCTTTGGTGCGGCTACTTTGACGGTGGCTTTAGCACGAGCCTTGGCATCCGATTCGGCTTGTTTTCGCGCAGCTTGCTTTTCCATTTCTTCTTGCACGCGCGAGGATTTCATGGCTACGCTAACGAACTTTTCAATCGTGTCGCTCAGCTCCAACATTTCTGGGGCATTGGAGCTAGCTTTAATGTTATCGGCAAAAGTCTGCAACGAGCTAACTTGCTCGGCAATCTCTTCCGGATCACTGGCGGTACGAATGGCGGCGATAGCTTCAGAGGCGGCTTGGGCGATAGTATCGACAGAACTGCTGGTAATGGCCGCGCTTAAATCATTTTTAGCAACTTCAGCCGTAGCCATAGAGGCCCCGAGATTGGCCGCGGCGTAATCGGCCGCGATATTCATGGCCAATGCTTGAGTGTCCTCTTCACTCGATGCTATTGGCGAGGAGCTTTGTGCTGGCACTAGCGCTGAACTAGAAGCCTGATAATTAGTTTCGCTAGTCGTTACGGGGTAAGCATTATTAGTGACGTTATTATCATAATAATTTGCGGCATAACTTTCGCTAGTGCGAGTGACAGCCGGTACATAACTAATTTCTTCTACAGGTGCAGCCTCGGCAGGAACTAAACTAGCAAAATTAGTAACATTATCAGTAGTCTCTGCAGTGTCGATATTTAAACCGCCGCCCATTTCAATAACATGTGGCATGACAGGCTCTGAGGTAGTTTCTTCTGGCTCTGGAGCTGATGCAGCGGCCTGCACACGCTCAAGATCGGCAGCGTGTACGCGCAAATTAACTAAACGTGAGGGAGTAGAATTGCTAGCCGAACCATGCGAAGAGCTATGTCGCGCCGCTTCATCAATGGCCAGATTACTCGGGCGCCCCACGTAGCGGCGATTAAGTGTACTAGAAGTTTGCGTCAACCGATGAGTAGCAGAGCTGGACGGGCCCGAACCAAATTGTATTTCAGTCATCAATAACTCCTCATCATGTTTAAGCTATATTACTATTATAACTGTAAGTGCTATAAAAAAGCAAGAGCAAAAATCATTTTCGTGGGAGTTTTCGACAAGTCGAGATTATTTTTATTTCTACAAAAAGATGTTATATAATATATACATGGACTTTGATGAAAAAAGAAAGCGCCAGCTAGTACGAGTAATTATCGCAGAAATCGGCATGGTGCTTTCAGTGATTGCGATAGTAGTGGTTTCAACTTTGGCGGCGATGGGCTTCGTGATTTCCAGCAATGGCACGATTGAACAGTCTGGTTTAATGCAGCTACATAGTCTACCAACTGGTGCTAGTGTAAAAATTGATGGCAATGCGATTTTTCCGCGTACTAATCTGAGCCGTACTTTGTCAGCCGGTGAGCATAGCTTAGAGATTTATCGTGATGGATATGATACTTGGAGTAATACTATTAAAGTCTACTCTGGAGTTTTGCTAAGAATCTATTATCCGCGGTTGTTTTTGCAAAACCGTACGCCAGAAACAGTTAGTGACTTGGCTACTTTAAACAATCTTGAGTTTTATTCTCCTTCCAACGGGCGTAATTATATTTTGTTTGCCGAGAAAGGTTCTTCAGACTGGCAGCTTTTGGATATTCGGGGTGATGAAGTAAAAACTACTATTCTCGACTTATCTGGAATTTTACCCGGGATGCAAGAAGACAAAGCCGCTAAGCAAACCGCTAATAACGCCATTACTACTTATACGTACAAGTTCCATGGTACGATTGACGAGATTAAATGGAGTGGTAATGAAGAAAATGTTTTAGTTAAAGTGACTTATGAGGATAAGTCCGATTGGGTGTTAGTGCATTTGCGCGATCTTACGCGGAGCTTAAATCTTACTCAAACTTTTGGTTTGGGCGATACGCAACTAGAGATGATCGATAGTGCTGCTAATCAGCTCTATGCTTTGGAAAAACATCAGCTGCGGCGTATCAATACGGTAGATGGAGTAATGTCGCGGGTATTATTAAATAATATTGAGAGTTTTGCGAGCTATGGTGCGAATGTGGTTTATTTATCCAAAGATGAACAAGGGCGCAGTATTGGTGTATATCGTGACGACGACAAGGGCGGCACTATTATTGCTACACAAGTTCCGGACAATACTAAGGTGCAGCTGGCGATTTCTAATTATTATAGTGAAGATTACGTAATTTACGCGCTTGATCAAAAAGTGCAGATATTATATGGTAAAGTTCCCTCTTATAGTGAGAATGGTGCAGATCTATCTACACTCAAACCTTTGGTAGAGAGTTTGCAACTTAGTGAATTGCCGAACAATTTTACGGTTAGCCCAGACGGTGAGTATATTGTGGCGCGCAAAGACCAGAAATATATGGTGATAGATTTAGACATGGGCGACTTGTACGAATATGAAGCTCCGGCTGCTGCTTTGAAGTGGTTTGATTCAAGCATGATGTATGCTGTAAAAGATGATGAAATTATCGTGTGGGATTTTGATGGTACTAACCAGCGCAATCTAGCGAAAAGCGTAATTATGCCGGAAGTAAAGAATGATGCTAGCTCTAGTTCTGATTCCGACATTGATTCTGATGCTGAGAAGAGGACTCAAAAAGTCAATAATTCCCCGGTCGTAGTGACCGGTAATAATCGCTGGATGTATTATCTAACTAATGGTGATAAATTTATCACCCTCACACGCGAAAAAATACGCGAGTAGATTAATTTGTGTCTGTTTTTGTTTTGGAAAAGTTGTGCCTCAGTTCGCAACTGAGGCACAACTCAAATGTTTAATCCTAAATTTAACTGGCTGGGGCGACACAGCGCACAGAGAAACCGCAGTAGCGAGCGCCGTTGTTGGACGGATCCACATTGCTGCTAAGGAAGTACAGGGTGTAAGCGTTGCCGCTACTGCCGGCGGCCGTACTAGACCAGTAATAGCTGAGGGAGCCGACATAGTCGAGGGAGCCACCGCTGACATACCCGGCAGCCGGGAAGAAACCTCCGCTAAAGACTGCACCCTTAGTGGCAGTAGTAATGCCAAAGCTATTACCTAAAGTAGTGTCAGTTTGATTGGTTTTCCAAGCATCAGTGGCAGTGATTTGGCTAGAACCATTCATTACTAGCTTGTTAAAGCTATAATTGTATCCAGTAGCGGTAGTAGAAGTTTTATTGGAGGTAGGTAATCTCCAACCTTTAGGGCAGATACTACCAGCAGCTTCGCCGCTATTTACACAAGTGCCTGCGGTAGCGGCGCACCAAGTGTAATAAGCGCCATATTTATTTGTATCCGCATCGGAGTTAGCAGCACTGTCGTAATAAACTTTATTGGAGTAATAATCAGAAGTACTCCAACCAGAAGTAGAGTGGGCTGGGATAGTATAATTACTTGTGACATTGGAATCAGCTGAAGTAATAGCTTTTTTAGTGAGGTTCATATTCTGTACCATCCAGCAATTCCCATCACGCAATCTACCTACAATATAGCTTTCTGCGATATTATCATTGGTATAGCCGCCACCACGAGCATCACGTAGTACTAATAGTGGGACTTGCTTCGGATCATTGCTAGTGGGGGCATCTACTTGTTTACAGACATCTGCGGTCATACTCTGCATAGTGAGGATGCCAGAGTTCTTGGTAGTACCATCTGGGAGTTGCCATAAGCCTACGGCAAACTTAGGTACTGCCGCCAGTGAGAGCATGGCACTGGTATGATAAGTACCAGAAAAATCATCCTTACCAAACTTAGCTCCAAAGACTAGCCTCTTAGTAAAAGTAGCATTGTAATCAGTTGGTGCAGCATTCTCCAACAAGCCATTAGCAAGGCTATTAGCATAAGTACCAAGCTTAGGCATACCATAATAAGTTAAACCGGCTTCATCACTATCTAAGTTATCACTCCAGGCCCAACCCCAGCTACCTTCGGCCATAGTAGTCATATTAGTACCAGTAGCATTGGCTAGTACTACGTTCTGGTCTTCGTTGAGGCGCATGGCTCCATTAGCTTCAGCATAGGAAATGGTCAGGCTATAGCTACTTACATCCGTAGCGGTAACGGTGACATTATGGCTCCGGTAAGCCATACCATCGGCTGGGACTTCGGTAGCGGCCATATCTAGGTTCGTGATAGTCATATTGAGGGCAGAGTTTTCTGAGAGGGGAGAGATGAGGTCGTCGTAATTTATTTCAACTCCATTTACGTCATTGCCTAAGGCATCATCCTCGGATTCTTCGTTTTCGGAATTATCAGAATTTGTTTGCTTGGAATTTTCTATATTTTCTGAGTTATTAGAGTTATCCAACGCATCTGATTTTTCTGAATCATCCGCACTAATAGTCTCATTTTCCAAAGCAGAAGTTTGTTCATGAATAGTAGGGTTTAAGCTAACAACTGTTAATGCTAAAAGTAATACCATACAGCCAATCGGTATACTATGTAAATACTTCCGCAAAAACTTCAACTTTAATATTGGCTGTATTCGCCTACTACTTGGCAAATGTTGGTGCATCATTTTGCCCTCCTTTGATTTGTGTATAATTAATCCCCAGGATGATGCCATTTTGCGGTTTCTAGTAATAGAGGACGCAAAAATACTCGGCAACGCATTAGTAAATATTATGCTGCTTATTTCATAATAATTGTTCTGGCTAAGTAAGTTAGTCAAAATAAGCAATACTAACTGCACCTAGCGAGAACTCTAAATTGTCACACCAGTTTTGCAATACTACAAATACAAAAATGGCACCACAGGGTGTTCGTACAACTATCGTAAAGGCATAAGCGTTCACAATGATTGGCGTCCTGTGATGCCATTCTAAAACATTGTCAACGCAATTAGATAAAACACTAATTGCCTTCAACGAAATAAATTGTACGAACAACTTAATTATATCACGCCAGTTTTGATTTTGCTAGAGTTTTGCGTAAGTTTTAAGTACAATTTCGCTATGCGTTTTAAGTCTCATAAATATCTTTTTCTTGGAGTGTCCGGAGGTTACGACCGAGGATTAAGTGCGCGAGACCCGTAACGAATCTTGTAGGAATCGAGAGAAGAATAAAAAACTTGTTTTTATTCTTCCGAGATGACGCCCAAGAATCTGAGTGAAACGAAGATGGGCTCAAGCGACACGTCTCCAAGAAAAATGGTATTTATGAGACGCGATCCACTATATTTTTTAATTAATTTCCAAATATTCCTGACCAAATATTCTCGAAGAAGGTAGGTTGGTTGGCTGGCATGGAAACATCTTCTGGGTTAGTAGAGGTGTTATCACCGATATCGGGCTTTTCGGTCTCTTCGTTATAGACGAAGGTGGGGCTGATTTGCTCGGCAGTAATCAGTAGGCGGTAACGCGAAGTCCCCAGTGGTGTACAAGTGATCAAAGTAAGCATTGGCTTCTGAGTATCGTAGATGAGCGCTGCTACGTCGGTCGGCTCTACTACTTCGCTCTTGGTCATTTGGTAGGTATAGCGCACTGAATTGTAATTAATGTAAATCAAGTCACCTTCTTCTAAGCGCTCTAGACCCGAGAAAATAAACTTATAAGGATTACTGCTGTAAATATCACCGGCCGAATGTCCCGAAAGCACTAAATTACCTAGCTCACCCGGCATGGCATTAGCTCCGGGGATCATAAATTGGGCTACGCCATGGTTCATCGCTTCCATGACATCGTCGGTAGAAATCCCAAAGGCAATTGGCACGTCGATGTTGAGTTTTGGGATGATTAAACGTGGCTCGGGAGAAACAGCTTGCGTGACAGTGGGATCCACTGCTTCGATACTACTAGCTACGACATCGGTATTTGGTGAAACGTAAGCCATGATCGGTGCAAAAATCATGCGGTTGTACTGCAAGAATAGGAACCCTAATACTAGCAATATTCCCAATGCCAATGGTAACATACGCAGAGTGCGACGTTTGCGTTGCACCTGGCCACTGGCTACGCGCTCACTTTTGAGTTTTTCGGTAGCTAAGTAATTCTGGGCGGCCTTGGCGTAATAATCACTGTAATAATTTTGATAGTAGTTTTGCCAAGCCGAGTGATACTGCTGCCATTCGGCGTTGACGGCGGTTTGGTTGATCGGTAAATCCTTTAGTGCACTAGTCTCGTCGCCAGTTTGGTAGCTAGCGGAAAGCTCAATCACGCGTGTATCACTATCTATTGGCTCAAAATTGATGGCGCTATCTTTCAGATCATTAGCTTGATTATCATCGTCGCGCACGAAAAACTCATCTTGGTCGGAATAAGCGATACCTGGTACGGGTGGAGTAATGTATTCTTGGCCATTACGCTTCTGAGCGTAAGAATCGCGCGCATTAGAAGATTTTTTCAGGCTTTCCAAAGTTGACGAATAGACCGCAAGTACTTTCTTGCGGGCAATTTCGGCAGCCGATTCACGCTGCGCAGAAGATGACCCACCGTTATTTGTATCCATATAATCATAATTATAGCATAACTTGTCCAAAAATCACAAAAAACGAACTTTTTGGAAAGTTCGTAGTTATCTGGTTGTGGTGGGCGAAGAGGGACTTGAACCCTCACTCGATTGCTCGAACAAGATTTTGAGTCTAGCGCGTCTACCAGTTCCGCCATTCGCCCAATGCAATGTAAAATATTACTTACCTTTGCATTATACCACAAAACTTTTCTCTATGGAAGGGGTAATTTTCCTGAATCTATTGTTCTGTAGAATACCCTTAGTGATGATGGTGATGATGTGCTGTAGGCGCAGTCGCTTCTAGCTCGCAAGTTGTTTCCGAGCAGCACTCGCTGGGAGTTTCTAATTCTACAGTTGTATGTGCGATGCCATGTTCACTAAGTTCATTTCTGATCAGAGTTTTGATTTTACGTGGGTTGCCTTTTGTTACTACGTGCAAAGTGGCGTAGTTGTGATAGCCATCAATACTCCAGACATGCAGATGGTGAATATTTTCTACGCCGGGCAGTTGAGCGAGATGTTGCTCAAGCTGCGAGAGTAAAATTCCCTGCGGAGTTTTTTCTAGCAATACGTCCATGATGGAGCGGAAATTTCCCCAAGCATTTTTCAAGATAAAAATCGCTACACCGATGGATAGAAGCGGGTCGATCAGTGAAATATCAGTAAAGCGCATGATAATTGCGCCGACCAAGACTACCATCCAGCCTAACACGTCTTCGAGCATATGTAAGTTGACAGATTTTTGATTCAGCGAATCACCTTCGCGAGTAAAATAGGCTGCGGCAAAATTTACTACCACACCGATGACGGCTAGCCAAATCATTCCGCTATAATTCACTGGTGCAGGTGTAATAATGCGACGAACTGCGCTGTAGATAACTATTCCGGAGCCGATTAGTAAAATCAAAGTAGTAAGCATGCCGCCCATGAGTGAAAAACGCGCATAACCATAGGTATAGCTTTGATTGGGGCGCTGCTTGCTTTTGCGTTCTAGAAAGTAGGAGATACCAATGCTTAGCGCATCACCTAAGTCGTGGATGGCGTCTGACATAATGGCGGTGCTATTAGTGAAAGCGCCACCGATAAATTCGTAGACCGAAAAACTTAAGTTGAGAATAAAAGCGATCAAAATATTTCGCTCGGATTTGTGAGTTTTAGACATAAAATTCCCTAGTTAAAAATTAGTAAGATAAGTATAAAAGTTTAAGAGTAAAAGTTAAACAAATCTTTGTAGGACGATAATAGAATTTCTACTAATCCAATTATAAGTCTCAGAAGTTTGAGCGTCAAGATGTAAATGGGTGATAGTTTTGCGCAGAGTTGGCTTTTGCTGATATAATGAGAATATAAGATAAGGAGGAATGATGAAAATCTGTATTTGTTGTAGTTTGAGTTTTGTGGATGAAGCGTTTGCGGTGGCGGAAAAGTTGCAAAAGCTGGGACACGAAGTTTTATTGCCGAATGGCGTGATTAATCGTTTGGCGGAAAAGCCGGATTTTGACCCAGTACAAGTCAAAATTGATACCGATTCTTGCCACAAACATATTGATAAAATTCGTGCGGCAGATGCAATTTTAGTTTGTAATTATACGAAAAATCAAATTAAAAATTATATTGGCGCAAATACTTTTGCAGAAATGTTTGTAGCGCATTATTTTGATAAACCAATCTTTACCTTACATTCCCTGCCTGACCAGCCCTACATTAATGAAGAAATCCAATCTTTTGGTGCTAAAGTTTTGCAGGGTGATTTAAGCAAGATTAAATAATGCTATCATCATCAAAAATATCGTCTAAATCTTCGGGTGGTGTATCAGCATAGAAAATATCAAAGTTTTCTAGTTGGGTGTCGTCGGCAACAATCTCTAGCTCAGTAACCTCAGAATTAGCTTCCAGTTCGTCCGTAGAGTCATGATAGGCTGTGATGGTTTTGTAGGGTGCGAACTGGGCAGCGCGCTGTGCGGTTGATAGATGCGGGCGCGTAGTAGAAACTGGGCGCGGCAAGTTAATTATATCGGCATATTTTTGGCTAGCTTTAGGGTTAATTTGTGCTGAGCTTGGTACAGTAAATTCTTGATTCGTGGTATTATGGGACATAGTTTACTCCCGATGTCCACCGATTTGGTGATTGCGCGCAATGCCAGTCGCACCGGCTTCAAAATTAGTGCCGCGCAAGATGGCATTTTTGCCGTATCTACTGCGGATGGCCATGATGGCGGCCTGCAAATTGTGGTCACTAGCTTCTTGTTGGGCTTGCTGTTCGGCGGTTTTGTATTGGCCGAACAAATCAGTCTGGACGTAAGTTGCGGCAATTTCTAGATTACTTTTGGGTACAAGATTTGCTACGCAGAGCGTCACTTTGCGGATGCTAAAATCTGGACAAACATATTGATCATAAAGTTCCAAAAAGCCTTCGCGAATTTTGCGTAAAGTATCAGTGGGGTGGTCGAGCCGCCAAGTACCATGAGCAGATTTAGGCTTGTTGCGACCATGGCGGTCTTGAGTAATTTTAACTTCTGGATGCAGTTTTACTTTTGTCATGCTGCTGACATCATAAGAGATATGTAGAACGAGCTGGTCGGTGAGATAATTTTTGCGCATCATGTTGAGGGTGAGGCTTTCGGCCATTTCGTCCACGATGATGCGGGCTTTAGCAAAATCATATGGACAATGTAAAACCTGCCCAGAGCTCAGACTTTTGCTTTGTGGTTGATATTTTTTAGCATCAGCAATCTCCACATTTTCCCAGCCCCAAGCATGGTCAATTAAGAGTTCAGCATTAATGCCAAAAAGTTTGTATAACAATTCTGGATTTATCAGCGAACAGCGCGCCACATCGCCCATGGTGTACATGAAGTTTTTCTGTAATCGTTTGCTGTAGCCGGGGCCGATGCGCCAGAAATCAGTGATCGGCTGATGAGTCCACAGTTGTTGGCGGTAAGTAATTTCGTTCAACTCGGCAATACGCACGCCAGCGGCATTGGGCTCTGCATGCTTAGCTAAAATATCCATGGCAATTTTGCAAAGATACATATTGGTGCCGATGCCGGCAGTGGCAGTAATGCCGGTAGCTTGATAAACGGTAGCGATGATTTTAGTGACGAGCTCGGCGGCAGTCATTTGGTACAAGTTGAGATAGCTAGTGAGATCACAAAAGATTTCGTCTACCGAGTAAGCATAAATATCTTCGGGTGCAATGAATTGTAAATAAGTTTGATAGATCCTCTGGCTGTATTCGAGATACTTGCTCATACGTGGTGGTGCGATGATAAAGTCGAGCTGATATTCTGGATGGACTGCTAAAACTTGTGCTGAAGTGGCTTGGCCAGTAAAGTACAGTTGCGGTGTGGCTAGACGGCGCTGATAATTAATCTCGCGCACTTTTTGCTTTACTTCAAAGAGTCGCGCTCGCCCCGGTAGGCCATAAGTTTTTAGTGAGGGAGAAATTGCGAGGCAAATGGTTTTGTCGGTACGTGTGGCATCAGCCACTACTAAGTGAGTATCGAGCGGATCTAAACCACGCTCGGCGCATTCTACCGAAGCGTAAAAAGATTTTAGATCAATTGCGGCAAAAACTTTTCCCATAACTTGTAACTTACTTATACTATAACATATTTTGTAAGTATTTGGTCTAATACCGTTTTCAAGTTGATGTTTATGCTTGCAGCGCGATAGTCTTCCTG
>CAYMCF010000025.1:0-13325 GCA_964388975.1 uncultured Candidatus Saccharibacteria bacterium
GGGCGTAGCTCAGGGGTTAGAGCAGGCGGCTCATAACCGCTTGGTCGTTGGTTCAAACCCAACCGCCCCCACCATACCTTGTTTTTGTGCTGTACTTATCTCAAAGATAACCGCTTGGCCACTTAGCAGCGGCTAAAATATAATTGATCAAAAGTTCTTTTATAATTTTTACAAAACCCCACATGTTTTGCTAAAGTTTTCTTAAAATCTTAATTCTTATGTTATAATGTTTTCATGGATGGTCATGATAATGATGCCGACAAGGCAAATGGTAATTCAGAAACTCAAGGGATTTTTAGCACTCCCGATTTGGCGGTGGATGCCGAAAATATCACGCCTACCGCTTCAGAAAATAGCCGTTCGCGGGTGGCATCAATTTTTGCCAATACTGACGCCGGGCAGCGTTCGCAACGTCTCAATGATGCCATGGAAGCTAATACCATTACTTCTGCACCAGCTACTGAAGATATCAAAATCGACAACGGCCCGCGCAAACGTAGTAAAACACCCCTGGTTATCGCCTTGGTTGCCGTAGTGATGGTAGTAGGTGGATTGGTAGCATGGACGATACTTAACCATCCAGAAACTCCAATTAATACTGGCCAAGAAACTATCCAAGAATCTAAAAAAGAGTTCGTAAAATATGCTACATACTTATTATATGGCGAAAAAAGAAATGAGCTTTCTGGAGAATTTTCTTCAGCCGTGTTTTACGCGCTAGATGAGAACATGGTTGAAAGTGAAGATGCTAATCAATACTGGAATAATTTATTATCACAACTTCAAATATCCATTGATACTTTCAATTCTATAGAGTCTAAAGATCAATATCTTGCTAGCTTCCTAGAGATCCATCAGCAAAATATGCTTTTCTTAGATGCCTATCGTAAACTTGGTGAACCTAGTGATGAATCTATTATTAGGAGCTATGTAACTAGTGGCGATGAGAAAACGCAAAATGTCATTCGTGAATATTATATTAATCTAACTAGGCTAGATCAACGTTCCATGGCTGAGACTTTTTACAATGATAAAATCGACCAGTATGAAAAATACCTTAATGTACTTCAAGCTTATCAAAACGCTGGCTGTTTAAATGATTCTTCTGCCAATCAAGAATGCATAGACTCATTAGTTGCTTCCCCTGACGACGATTTACTACAGGCGCTGCTCGACTTTGACGAAGCAACACTTACAGCACAATCTGTAATTGACGATACAATACGTACCGTGGAAAGTGATTGTTGGAGAATCAATAGCCAATTTAATGAACTACTCACCAAAGAAAGTGAATCGAACGAGGAACAAGAATGAAACAGTCAAAAAACAAACATATAGCTCTCGCTCTCATTGTTGTTTTATGCGGAGTACTCATATTTATCGCTTCATTAGGTACGGCTTTGTCCTTGAAGGCTCATGCTGCTAGCCAAGAAGTCATTACAAAGTCGCAAATGAGTGCAGTTTATGGATGTTATCGAAAAGGACAAATGCGCAGCCCTATTGATGCCTGGGAATGGAAAAATAAAGGTTCGGCTGCGCTTGGAACGTCTGTAGCTAGTGCCTCCTTTTTGACTGAAAAAGGGTCAGAATCCACTAGTTGCGCGAACCTATTCCAAACGACTTTCGCTACAAAAGTGCCAGGAAATAATGCTTCATCGTCAGAACTCGCAAGCTTTATGAAGAACATGGGTTACACATCCGAGAAAACTGGCGATGGCGGTGTGTGTGCAAGCTATAACTTTGCAGGAACCTCTAATGGCACACTTAAATTATGTGCGCCAGGGGCAAGTACGTCTACTCCCTATGAAATGGGTAATAGCAATATTACTGTCGAGTCTAATGGTGCACCGATTTTTGTTTCCATTGGGCGTTATCTTGGGCATCCATCCATCACCGTGCGTTGCGGTGCGACTAGTACGTCTAAAATCTGTGGTGAGATTAACACTACAAACAGCACGTCATTTGATAGTGTTGCCCAGGAAGTCTTCAATAAAGTGGGCGACTATGTAAATACTTCTGCGCCTGGTTGGTATATAAGCGGGTCGAAGGCTAATGTTGAACCAGCTGGCGAAGCTAATCGTTTCACCTTGTCTAATCCTGGACAAGGCGCCGTCTCGGCAGTAAATTATTTGTTTGGCAGAAGCTTTACTACCGAAGCACAGCTAGAGTCGGCCATTAAACTTACCTCAAACGAGCAAAAAACGATGGTTCAAGATGCGCTCAACGAGTTTTATCGTATTAGTTTTTTCGGAGGCAATGAAGGTACTGCTTGTAATCTTACTGGGACTGCAAGAGATAATGCCATATCACAAGGCTATGTAGAGCTAAAGATAAGTAAGACCAAAACTTGTTTTGTAACTGCTACTGCAAACGAGGAAGGCAAAGTTCCATTCTTTGACCCTACAAAAAGCGCTAATATTGAATATCGCGACTTTAAGCAAGTTATACAGGCAGGAAACGCCTATATAGATGAGTCTGGCGGGGATGGTGGTGATGGCTCTCTTTCCTTAACGCCAACTGCGCCAGGCACTACATCTCCTAGCGATCCGGGCGGCGATTCCAGTAGCCCCGATGGCACAGACGGTGGCGACAGTGATACTCCACTTTGCACCCAAACTTCTGGCATCCTCAGCTGGGTAGTCTGCCCGGTACTAGAATTTATGGGTAATGCCGTAGGTGCAATTTACGACTGGATTCAAGGATCTTTCTTGGTAGTCAAGACTGACTTTTTTAACAACGAGAGCGGCACGCATAGCGGCTGGCAACAAATTCGCGATTTTGCCAATATTATCTTTGCAATACTGTTTGCGGTAGTGGTATTGGCGCAGATCACTGGTATTGGTATCTCTAATTACAATATTAAAAAGATGCTGCCGCGCTTGATTGCAATTGCGGTCTTAGTGAACATTTCTTTCATCCTGTGCCAGCTACTTGTGGACATCTCAAATGTGGTAGGCTATTGGATTAATAAAATACTTTCAGATTTAGGCGGTGGCGATTCGGTGGCTTTTAATAATGCCGCCGACGGTATTGCAGCATTCATCAAAAACTTTACTGGTGGCATGGTCGGGACCTTCTTAGGCGTTAGTATTGCGGCCGCTACTTGGAATTTATGGTTGCCAGTATTATTAATTACTTTAGTTAGTGCATTGATCGGCGTATTATTCTTCTTTATCACGCTCGGCGTACGCCAAGCTGGGGTAATTATCCTCATCGTATTAGCACCAGCAGCGATCGTTTGCTATGCCCTGCCCAATACGAAGTCGATCTTTGACAAATGGTGGAAAGCCTTCTCCAAACTCTTGGTGCTTTATCCACTCTGCGGGGCGCTGATGGGTGGTGGTACTTTTGCAGCCAAATTAATGATCCGAAATGCTCAATCCTTAGGTGGCAATGAAGGTTTCCTCTATGTCGTTATAGCGATGTTACTGCAAATCGTACCATTCTTCTTTGTTCCTACTCTGCTGCGGCAATCCATGAACGCGTTGGGTGGTATTGGTATGGCAATCGGGAAGTTTAGCAGCGGGTTGCAACGCAGTGCTTCTGGTGCAGTGGCACACAGCCGCGGCTTCCAAGATTTTCAAAACGAAATGCGCCGCGTAGGGGATGTAAAATACAACCGGCGTGTACAGAATGGCATCCGCGGCCCATTTGGGCTTAAGATAGGACGAGGCGGCGTTGGCGGACGCGTACAGAGAAACCAGGGGCGGTTAGCCGAAATGAACCAGCAGCTCCAGAGCCAAAATGCCGATAAGGACAACTTCCGCGACGTCGTCAAAGCTCTCGGGATAACTGACGCTTTAAAGTATTCATCTATGCGGCGAAGTGTGCCTCGTGACCAAAGACGCCTTGGTAGATCCTACATGAACAGCCGTAAGCTCATGAGTGAAGAGGCTACGGCTGAGGCTATGATGGACCTTGGTGCTTACGATCACGACGATCCGCGTTTTAGAGCACAAGTAGAAGATATTAAGAACGCCGAAGTGACACGTGAAGCTAAGGCTATTACTACCATGCGCGCTAGCGAAGGTACACTGGGCGACACCACAGAAACCGAAAGAATGCTTAATGACGCTATGGAAGCTCTAGCTAGAGATCCCGCCGATCAACAAGCGCGCGCCAGTTTCCTCTCTGCTAAGCAAGAGCTATTCAAATCCGATAGTGGCCGAGAAGCCTTTGAGAACGCTCTAAATAGGTTTGAATATGAAAATACTAGACATGGTCTTGACGATGCGCATCGTCAGGCAGGCAATCGCGCCTTACGCTGGGTTGGCAACATGATTAGCGATACCGATGGCAATACCCTCAAGAATATTGCCCCCTCGCTTTTCAACAAGCTCAACCGCTACTCTAACCTCAGTGATGACGCTGAAGCTCTACCTGCCTTGGTAAGGGAAGATTTTACTGATCCTAATACCGGCGTGACCACAACGACATATAGCAACGATGCCGATATAACAACTCAAGTCAAGAATATTAGCGCTGCTAAGGTTCCAGATCTAGATACACGCGATCTCAAGCGCCTCTTACGTATGCTAAACAATGGGCAAATTTCCGGTAAAGCAGCTACTGACTTACGAACCTCCTTCCAGCAAGCTCTCACTAGCAAACAAAATGGCGACCGCATCAAAAACGGTGATAATGCGCAGCTCATTCAACAGATTGCCAACTCTGGTTATGTTAAATACAATGGCAATCCAAACGAACTAGCTGCCATATCTCATGGAGGCGCGAACAATCCAAGCGCTTATGCCAATGTAGATATGGAACAGGTGACTGCTATGGCAGCTACCTCCGAGAAAGATCTCGACCGCATTGCTGACGGCATACAAAACCAAACTATTAGTGGCGACGACAAGGATGAAGTACTGAACGTAATTGAACGTACTATGGCCGAAGCCGTAATCCATCCAGATAACGTTAAAATTTCCGAGACTAAAGCCGCCAAGATGCGCCAGATTTTAACTGACAATAACGTTGATATTGCTGGGCATGTACGGGCACAAGCTGCAACTGTAGTTGGCCCGCAGCCAGCCAATATTGCAAACTTTGAGCAACATTACGACGCATTATCTGGCATTAAGATTCCGCATGAACCACCACAGCCGCAACGCCGCCAAGAGTTCCAGCTCCCGCCCAATTGGAGGCAATTTACCGATCCTGCCAACATTGGCGGGCCAAAGGTTTGGAAACTCACCGATAATGCCGGTAACGCTATTCGCGACCTCAACCAATCCGAGCTCGAGCGGATCCAGCGCATTAATGCTGACAATGAAATTGTACGTAAATATAATATTGAGCATGGCTTCGACCCCGACCCACCTCAAGGCGGCAATCCAAACGGTGGCCCCGGCAATGGCGGCAACCCTTAATTCTTAATTCCTCTCATGCTTGCAAAATTCCTCCAGCTACGCTAGAATATAAATAGTTAACAAGCCCATGCCCATGTTCCTGGCTATATATTATATATAGCAAAACTTTAGGAGTGTGGTGCAGCTTGCCCGCTCCTTACCATTTTTAGAAAGGTGGAAGATAATAATGGCAAAAACTATTTGTTTAATTTGTCGCAAGAATTTAGGGACTGCCTTGCAATGCAAAGCTTGCAGCGAGCAACTCACTAAATTAATTAATCAGGGCCGGGTCCCTAGGGGAGTGGATTTCTACAACTGGGAGCTCATGGTCGACAAGATGCGCGAAATGCGCAGGAAGGGCTGCCCCGAATCAGAAGTCCGGGAAACTATGCAAAAACGCTGCGATCAGCTGCATCAAATCTGGCTCGATCAGCAAAATCATACTACTATCCAGTATGCTTGCCGTCCCGAAGACATCGAAAAGGAACTCCCCTTCTAGCCCCATATCAGCAAACCCGCCCCAGCACTTCCATGCCCCGCCCACTTCACATCCGCAAACTCCTTTTCCAGCACACATCCTCGCACTCCGTCATCTGCCACAACCTTCGTTTCTCAGACCCACCCCGGTTTGTATTCTCGATTTTTGACCGCACGACAGATGGCCAACCGCTTGACTTATCGTTTCCCCTTACGTTCTGAGTATGTATGGAATTTAAGTCATTCCATCTACTCGCCACCCCACGTTTAAGGCGCACTCCGGTGCGCCTTTTTCTTACGCAAAGCTTAAGCCACACCCACAAGATTCTGTTTAATAAAGCTTCAAGGCTCAAAACTCACTTTTACTATTTCTTCATACCAAAAGTACCCCTCTATTTCTAGAGGGGTACTTTGTCCGCATGGAGCGATCAACTCATCTTGCTAAATCTAGAGCCAGGGTGGGCCGAGCTAGATTCTTGCAATCGATTAGCGCAAGTTGCGACGGCTAGCAATAAAGTAGCCCGCAGCAGTCACTATCGAACCAGCAGCAACTACGCCGCCAGCTAGAGCTTCTGGACCAGTATCTGGGAGATTCGGAGTCGTCTTGCCTTCCTTGGTCAAATGTACGGTAGCGGAAGTCTGAATCATCTTCTCACCTACAGTAGCACGAGCCCAGTTGACAAGAGTGTTCGAACCGGCTTGCAGATTCTTATCGACTACTTCACCAGTGAAGCGGACGAAAGCATTCGCGCCCTTAGAGTAGTGACCGATGTTAATACCAGTAGTCGCTACAGTGTCTTGGTTGACAGCTGCACCCTGAGGATAAGTAGAGTTGTAAAGCTTAGTAGAGCCCTCTACATAGCGGACATTATTTGGCAAAACGTCGCGGATCATGACATCCCGGTGAGTTGCGTTACCTTCGCTAGTGTTGCGGTATTGGATCTGGTATTCTACCTTATCACCAACTTTTACCTCTACACTATCGTGCCACTCAGTATCACCCTCTAGGCGTACCTTTTGTGACACTGTAAACTCAGTCTCGTAGACCGCCTTTACGCGAATGCTTACATAGCTAGCGTAAGTATAGCAGCCTGGGATCTTACCATCACCAGCTTGGTCAAAACCGATGCGAACACCATGCTCTGACTGTGCCTTAGTGACGATCTCATCGCCCAGGGGCTTAGCGCCACCATTGGCCTGAGAAGCATAGCCGCGGTTCTCGATAATCGCAGAACCTTTGACATACTCTAGGTGGAAAGGCTGGTCACTGTTAAAGTTGACATAGTCCCAATACTCAGATGGAGTTGCATTATCAGAGAAAATGAAACCATTTACCTGAATCTGCTTAGCTGAATAAGTTGGGAGGTTGAACGCAACGCGAGTATTTTGAGATACTGCGTCGTAACCGTTCGGGTTGTTGTTGTGTACGTAAAGGCGTACAAGGTATTCCTTGCCGTTCTCTACGGTGATATCATTACCGTTCCAGACGTTGTCTTTGCCGGCGTTGATACCAGTGTTCTCGCGAGCACCGACGAAGTTTTTCTCGTCGCCAATGGTGCTGTTGCTGATGGAGTTAAAGACAATGCGATTGCCCAAAACGCCACTTTCAATCTCGTCGATCGTATAGCTTTTACGACCGCCGCTATTGTCGCCCCACGCTGATACCAGCGATGGAGTAGCAATTATGCTCGACATTGCCAAAACACTACCGGCAATAGCAAGCGTATTCTTAACTGCTTTATTCATAATAATCTCCTCTCAAAAAGATTATATTAGTTAATAATGCTGTTTTAAATTAATGTTAGTTTCCTGGTCCAATTTGTTAAACTCCATCAAACATACAGCCGAATCATCTCAAACACAATGTTTCTAGGGTTATCCCCAGGGGCCGGAGCCCCCAGGGATAAGGTACACTACCCTGTCAAGAGTAGAAATCTTGACTATTTTATATATTATATCATCTTGGCCTTCAAGCCAAGTTAGTCAGCCTCCTCTCTGCTCGATACCAGCCTCTAGCTGGCACAGCTTAGATTAAAAATGAGAGGTTAGGGATCCGGGATATACCCATCATTAACGGGGCCACCATCACCACCCGGCTTGACGATTTCGCCAGTACCGGGATCGGTAATAGTTGTTCCAGGATCAATTGGATCCGGCTCGCTGGGCGGAGGATCACCGTTGTCGGTAAACCCATCATCGGGGTCTTCTACCGGCGGCGGAGAAGATCCTTCGTCCTGCTTGGGCGGCGGATCCTGCATGTCTTCCAGAGGCGGTTTCTTGTCGTCGTTCTGGTCCTCTCCGGTCTTATCACCAGGGAGATTATCACCACCATCAATGGGAGCATCGCCAGTGTTTTCCGGGTCCTCCCAGGGGTCTTTACCACCACCGCCGTCCGGCTTGTCCGGTTTATCGGGCTTATCAGGTATATCAGGCTTGTCGGGTACATCAGGCGCAGTCGGCGTATACCAGACCGTAAACAACAACGTATTGCCGTCAATGGTCTTACTGATCACGTGCGGGGTATGCGTATACTCTGGTACATACGGCGCAACATAATAGAAAGGCCTATTATGAAGCACTGTTTCCGTATGATCTCTCAGTTCCACCATCTTCTGCTGAGTAGCAGTATTCCAATGTTCTACCACTACCGAGTACTTAATCGGATAGTACTTCACAGTCACGTGAACTGCCCTACCCGGCATAGTATCTTCGACGATTTTGAGATCAGGCTCATATCCCTTGATATCCGGTGAAGGTACACTGTACCACGAGCCCTCAGCATAATAGTCGAAATACGACGGAGCTGCCGTTGTACCATCCTCGCTGTAAGCAAAGACGTAATCGATGGTCAGCGGATACTCATCCGGCACATCAAGTGTGTACCAGACATCCACTGTATCGTTCTGGTTAGGAACTTTGGTGGTGACCTTCTCTTGCTCTCGGATATAGCCCTCAAGTTTGGGAACATTGTAAGTGTCGGTTGTACCCGGCTTCAGCCCCTTATGCGTGACATTATCACGCAGAATTTCTCCAGTTCCACGCAGTTTGTGCACATAGGTCAGGGCAACCTTAGTCTCCTTCGGGAGCTGAGGCTCCGGCTCGGGAGTTTTCGGTGTACTCGGGGTCTTGGGCGGCTCCTTCGGTTCTACCGGCTCGACCGGTGTAGGATCTTTCGCCTTCGGGTCGTAAGCCAGAGGCCGCTGATCTTTCGGGTTCACGCCCAGGAAGATCACAATCTGCTCTTTACCGTTCAGCAGCTTCTGCCGCTGCACCAGCTTCAGGGCCGGCTCATTTTCTTGCGTAGAACTTAAAGTAGCCCAACGCAAAGCGTCCGAACCGGCGCAGTTGTTGCTAGCGTTGCGGATAGACGTCTTCGTGGTCAACTCTCCGGTAAAGGAGAACGTCCGCAGCAAGGTAATCATCCTTGCTGCGTAACTCTGGTACCACTTATTGGTCTCCCAGGTGTCACCAACCTTGGCAACACAGAAATCTAGGCCTGCCGGCTTCATGCCGGAAGCCAGGTTCGACAAGATTTCCTCGTCGGTAATTCCTTCGTCCTGATTGATAGCCAGATACCCAGCCATCTTCTCTACAAACTCAGGAATCCAGGGATTGTTGGTGGTGGCTAGCGGATCATCGTTCAAGGTGAGAAACCACCCAGCCCCCACCACCGGGTTACGCCAAATGGACTCTTCCACAGTGGTGCGCGCTGTTGCAATGAGGCTGTTAATTTCCTCGTCGCTCAGTTTACCAGCCAGCCAATCATCCAACCGCTCCATTACTGGCTCGATCGGAAACGCCAGAGCTGTTTCCACCGGCGTGCCGTACTTAGCGGTAGCCGCAATTCTGGCCTGATCATTCTCGCTGAGACTGGAAAAGTCCAGCTCATTCGAGAAGCCACAGTTAGCCGCAAAGGCGTCAATCTGACGCTGAGTCAGACTGACCGCTGCTAACGGTTCCGGTTCAGGTTCCGGCTCGACATCAGCCGGGTCGGTCACCGCACTCAGGGCAGCAGGATCAGCCACATCGGCCGTATCCATATCTGCCGCATCGGTCACCGGGGGATCATCCGGCGGAGTAGTATCCGCCTGCTGATTCTTCACTGCCCCACAACCGCTCAGCCACAGCACAATAGCCAAAGAGGCCATCAGTGCGAAAGCGGTCGAGCGTTTAGCTACTGTACCTCGCTTAAACGAAGCTGGCTCCTTGAGCACCCAGTACAACCGGATAGTGCACAGGAGCGCCGCCATTGTCGCCACCACAGCAAGCGTAAAAAACACTACTGGAGGCAGCGGCCGTACGAATTCGCCCAGTTTTTCCAACATTAGAAAAACCTCCTATTCATAAATATTTTCATATTTAAAAACAAGAACGAGGGGTACCAAGCCCCGCTCTTGTATTAACGGGGTTGGCCACACCATGTGGACCGCACAAAACTTACTGACATCTATATAAAATAATCAACAGATACAAACCACAGGATTGTATCTGAGATGATTCGGTTGTAAATGGACCTCTGGCGAGGCTGCTCCCACAGCCTTTCCAGACTACTTCCATTGTAGCACACATCAGCAAAAAAGTCAAGCATAAATTGCCGTATTTTACCTACTTTGTAAAGATTATGCTTAGTTTTAGAAAAAACAGGGGTAACATAGTGTTGCTTCGCGCTTTTTAGGCCCGCAAATTCCCTATTTTTAGTTAAAAAGCTTAATTATTTTCCATTGACTTTTCTTGATAAAATGTTTATGCTTATTTTTTAATATAAAATCCTCATGCATGCGATCTTCCCCTTAATTACCGCTAGAGTCAGTTAAATTCGCCTCATAATTAAGTTCAGGACAGGAAAAACCGCCCCACGGAGGGGGCGGTGGGCCGGGACCATACCCGGCGTTTGCTGTGTTCACAGCTACTTATTGGAGAGATTATGCCGCTCCAGATAGGCATTGGCAAACTCGACCTTCTCCTCCGGCAACAGCTGCCGAAGAATGGCACGATAGCTTCTGCCATCCAGCTCCTCCATCGCGAAGGACATAATGATCGGCAGTCGATCTCTGGCGGAAAGCCCCTCTAAGGCTTCCTTCAGCTCTGCGACAATGTCCTCAGTGCCAGTAGATTGGGGCTGCGGAGCCAATTGCACCACCTGCTTAGGCTTACGCAATTCTTTTTGATATGCGTAAGCCTCGCTCAGCATCTGCATCAGAGGGGCATTCAGCTCCTCCGGGAACGGATCGGCGGCTCTGCCGTCAGGGTCGGTGAAACACCAACCAATCTGAACATGGCCTTCAGCCAGTTTTGAGGTGATGAGATCCTCCAAATAGTTGATCGAAGTCGCGCCGTTGGCACTGCTCTGCAACCGCTTCACGTAAACATCCAGCGGCAGAGGAGTCTGGTCTCCCGACTTTAACGGCGTCGCATAGACTGTCGCGCAAATCGGGAGGCTGTCGATCATCGGTGGAAGTTTTTCTGTCTGCTTTGCAGCATGACTCTTAACCTCCGGGACCGGCGGCACTTCCACTGCCGAAGGGCTGCGGAAAAGCTCCGGCACACCTGCCACCTTTTCGCTCATTTCCTCATTATCAGCAAAGGGATCAGTGGCGAAAGGATCACCAAGATCCTGCTTATCTGCGGCCGTAGCTGCGCTAGCAGAGAGGCTTGCAGAATGGTCGTTCGCTGTCGGCGGGGCCTGAGTGCGCGTGGTTTGAGAAGTCTGAGTAGTCTGCACCGCAGTCGTGGCATCGGTCTTCTCATCTTCCTGGGGCGGTTTTCCTATGATTCTGCCAAACATACTCATAGCGTCATCCTCCAAATTTCTAAGAATTCGCGAAGATTGCAGTGAGCGGAATGCCCACCTTTACTTCGTACTTCCATTGTAGCACACCATATGCATTTTGTCAAGTATTTTATCATACTTTGTGGAAATAACCTAATCTTGGACGATGTTTTACGGCTAAATCATCATCTGATATGCAATATTTAGTTTATAGCAAAATCATCAGCTAAAAGAAACCGCCTCACGAAGAGGCGGCTCATGAAACAGAGGTAGCGACTATCTGTGCGCGGATAATTCTGGATACTGAAAAGCAAAGTAATCCGGGACTTCCGCGCAAGAGTCAGTGTTCAAGATAGCAGCATCGGCAAATCGGCAGGCTTTCATCATGTAATACTTCAGGCGGTTCCAAGCGTAAAAAACCACCAAGAGCAGCGTAACCAGTAGCATACCGATTAAGCCCACCCCCATAATGTTGGTCTGATGCCAGCTCAGCCAAAATTGCCAGATGCAATAGCCGAGCAGTCCTATCCCACCCAGCAAGAGCACCAGACAAGCCGGCGCCCCAGGGCTTTTTCGATCGGGGCGGTAGTGCCACAGGTAGTAGCGCCATGCATACAGATAAATGCCTTGGTCGGGGAGCACATCCGGCGACTGTCTGAACCGAGAGATAATCCTAATCAGGATAGGCCGTTTAAGATGCTTGCCCTGTTTGCGAAAACTAGTCATTTATGTCCCCCTTATGAGGTAATTTAGCGGATTCATCACCATTTAGCTCAAATAGATATTCGTATAGAGATTCTGAATATCTTGCCAGCCGTTAGCATTGCTCTCCACCGCGTTGTCGGCAAAAGCTTGTGCTCGTTTATTGATACAGTGGCAGCAAATCTCCATGACCGCCGCCACCACCGCGCAGGCAATAAGTGCCTGGAATTGCGAATCTTGGACTATAATAGCGCTCTGAGTGCACGCGCTCTTCAATAGCAACAGTGCCAACAGCAAGCAGGCACACGAAAGCGCTGCTCCCAACAGAGGCGCACAGAACGCCCCCAGCCCATGAAAGCTATTGTGGAAGAAATACCGTCGCGCCATTTCCCAGACGGCTTGTTGCTCCGAATCACAAAAACGTCTCATCCTCAAACTCCTTCGGTAATTAAAGATTCCGGCTACGCTAGCCGGGGTAAATTGGGTGTTGCTAAAATGTACACTAAGATCAAGCCTATTATTAGATCGCACAGGTATATGACTTAAATCAATCGCATTCCTCCTTTTTCTAAGGAACTTCGTGCTTTTGCTGAACAAAACTAAAATTGAGCAAAAACGCAACTTACCTAGTATACCACTAGTATTTTTGCGTGTCAAGATGCCGGAATTTGATTAACGCACGTCTAGCAACCACGAAAAATTCAGCCTTCCCTTTTCGCGGAAAGGTGATATAATGAAGTCAGACATGGTGGGATTAGCTCAGATGGTTAGAGCGTCTGATTGTGGTCCAGAAGGTCGTCGGTTCGATCCCGATATCCCACCCCATAATAAAATAACCTCCTTTGAGGTTATTTTATTATGCATGGATTAACCATCGGGTCAGAACCGCTTTAGCGGTTCGCCACGCTTGAGTGGCCGTAGGCGGAGAAAGCATCCGCACTTTTTGTGAATGCTTATGCTATAATAAAACTAGGGCTAATACCAAAAATGTGTTGTTAGTTATGCTTGTACGATAGGTTGCGTAT
>CAYMCF010000026.1:0-12197 GCA_964388975.1 uncultured Candidatus Saccharibacteria bacterium
CGGCATAGCCGGCAAATACAAAACCTCCGGATCGAGATCCGGAGGTCGGTTATTTGATGATTTGGTAAGTTTTTGCGCTAAAAGTAGAAAAAGTGTGGTATAATTAAAATGCCTAAGTTAACGAAAAGTAATGTATTAAAACATTATGCACTGGAATGACGCCGTAAGGCGAGCATAATGTTTTTGCATTAACTCGTTGGCTTAGGCGCCCCTTGCGGCGTCATTTTTGTAGTTAATCATTGATTAGTTTTACATCAGCGCTGTTTTTGGGCGGATAATTACCTAAAATAGGAGGCATGATGCTAAAAATACGCAAAAGCAAAGTAAAAGTTGTTGGTGCAATAACTCTTCTAAGTTTATTGAGTATAAGTTATGTAGGGCTAAGTTTTTATTCGATTCCAGAAAAAGTCAGTGCAATAACAATCGAAGATAATCGTACGCTTAGTAATATTTCTACCATGCAGCAAATGACAGCAGAAGTATGCGAGAATTCGGAACCGTTTGAGTCAAAGTCCTTACGGGATGTGCGTGATAGCAAGTATTATGTAATAACGAAATTAGATGATAACCGTTGTTGGATGACGGAAAATTTAGCATTGGAGATGAATAATATGATGTTGACGCCGACTGATTCGGACGTGCCATATTCATGGCGCAGCACGACTGGGGCAAGCACGACAAATTGGAGCAGTGAAGGATGTACCTATCCGGATAATCCTAGCCCATGCAATATTGCCAGATATTACAACGGTTCTGGTAGCCAATACTGGAAGCCAGACTATGGTTATTATTATTCTTGGAGTGCTGCTACAGCCGGTATGGGGACTTCTATTTCCGGTGATAACGATGCTACACGCAGTATCTGTGCAAAGGGCTGGAGGCTCCCGTCTGTTGATGATTATAGAAAACTATACACCTCAATCAATGTTTCTTCTGCTTCTTCTGCTTATTTTAAGCTCATCTCCTCTCCTTATAATTTTAAGGTTGTTGGACAGATGAATGCTAACGGAGAAGATACGTATCTGAGTAGGTTTTGGTCTAGGACTTCATATAAAAATAGTATCGGTGCATACTTCTTGCAGATGGAAGCAAATAATAGATACGTTGCTGAGGTTACTGCTGCTCATCGCGGTGATGGTAATTTAGTCCGCTGTATCAATGACTTAGAGACACACCAACTCACTCCGATTGACGAATGGGATTCTCAGGTTGCAGTTTCGGTCGGTCCTACCATTTCCATTGACGCTGTCACCAGCCTAAAAGGTGCAGTAGATTATACTACCGTACTAGAAAAAACTATTTCTGCCACCATTTCCGCAAATAATGATTACAAAGTATTATTAAGTGCCGATGAAACTTCTTTGAAGGATGCCAATCAGCCCGAATTTGCTGGTATCCCTACCGCAGAAGTCGTAGAAGCTGGTACTAGTGCCTGGGGTGTATATGCTGGTACCACTGGTAGTGATGGTAAAAAGATTTATGATAAAATGACTACTTATCCTAGCACTTATTACAATACAACTTCTTCAGCGGATGGCAAAGCCACGACTTATACTTATGGTATTGGCATCTCAGTTTCCCCGAGCGTACCTAACGGCACTTATTCTACGGTAGTGACTGTTACCGCGGCGAATGCCTAAAACAAGTTATTTCAGCAGAAAACAACTTTTCATGCTATAATATACAGTATTATGACTACTTTGAGTGATTATCGTGATGAGCGTTTGCGTAAATTAGCCGAGATTCGGGCGAGAGGAATTGACCCGTACCCGGCTAAGTCGCATCGTAATACTAAGATTTCCGCTATTCTCAACCATTTTGATGAAAAGGATGGCCAAGAAGTTTGTATTGCGGGGCGGATCGTAGCGATTCGTTCGTTTGGCAAAATTGCCTTTGTGAAAGTTCGCGATTATTTTGGTGAAATTCAGATTTTCATGCAAAAAGTTGATGAAGTGTCGGCGCAAGAATTTGGCGTAAAAGAGCTGAAACTTTTGGATACTGGCGACTTTATTGAAGCTACTGGTAAAGTTGGCAAGACTAGCACCGGCGAGATCTCGGTATTTGCAAATAGCGTGCGTTTGCTCACGAAATCTTTGCGGCCGTTGCCGGGGTTTGATGGCTTTACAAACAAAGAAGAACGCTACCGCCGCCGCTATGTGGACATGAACGTGAACCCCGAAGTGCGCGAGCGTTTGGTGCGGCGTTCTAAGTTCTGGCAGGCCACGCGCGACTTTATGAATCAGCATGGTTTCGTAGAGATTAATACGCCGGTCCTAGAAACTACTACTGGTGGTGCTGATGCTAATCCATTCGTTACGCATATGGATGCGCTGGATAGCGATTATTATTTGCGCATCTCGCAGGAATTGCCACTGAAACGCTTACTGGGCGGTGGTTTTGAAAAAGTTTACGACATCGGCCCACGCTTTCGGAATGAGGGCGTAGATGATGAACATTTGCCGGAGCATATCGCTTTTGAGAGTTACGCTGCTTACGAAGATTATGAAGATGGTATGCAGCTGTACGAAGAGATGATCAAATATGTCGCTATGCAAACTTGGGGGACTTTGCAGTTCAAAGTAGGAGGCTTTGAAGTAAATCTCGACCAAACTTGGCCGCGTATTAAATATGCGGATCTGATTAAAGAGAAATTTGATGTAGATGTTTTCCAGATTGACCGCGAGCGAGTTTTAGGCATTTTGCGCGAGCATAATATGGAAGTGGATGTAAAAGCTAGTGACGCGCGGCTGATTGATAATCTTTGGAAAATCATTCGCAAGACTTCGGCTGGGCCGTATTGGCTGATCGAAGAGCCATTGGCTCTCAGCCCGTTGGCCAAAACTTTACCAGAGAATCCCCTAGTCACGCAGCGGTTCCATCCAATTATTGCCGGTACGGAAATGGGCAATGGCTATAGTGAGCTAAACGATCCGCTCGACCAGCTGGAGCGGTTCAAAGAGCAACAGACGATGCGTGATAATGGTGACGATGAAGCACAAATGTTGGATATGGACTTTGTCGAGATGCTGGAATACGGTATGCCGCCAGCTTGTGGTTGGGGTAATAGCGAGCGTAACTTCTGGCTGCTAGAAGGCGTAAGCGGGCGCGAAGCGGTACCATTCCCGATTATCAAAGCCCGTAGCGAAAACTAGGCAATGAATGAAATTGCGAAAACTTGGGTAGAAGCTAAGGTCTTAGAGCCATTGGGTTTTGTAGATGAAGAAATGCATACGGTAGGCGCGGTGGTGCTTGGTGCTAATATCCCGACTATACTTTCGCTAGACCCAGGAGCAGACTTTGAGCTAAATACCGATATTATTCAGCAATGGAAAATCGTGTTCCAAAATAGTGAAGGCGAAGTACTAGGTGATGCTGATTATACACAAACTTTGCGTGAGTTGCGAGAATATATTGTTGACCAGCAAAATGGCAGCGTTCTGGTGCGCGCGCTGAGTGATGACGAGCTTTACGAGCTACATGCGAAGACTATTTTTGAATAAACTTGATACTTTTTATGGTACAATTAAGTTAAGATGAGTGGAAAAATAATGATTGTCGGGACTGGTAATGTGGGCGCCAGCATCGCTTATGCTATGCTAAACCAACCTACGCCAGTCAGAGAAATAGTTTTAATGGACATTGATACGGCAGATGCCGAGGGCGAAGCTATGGATTTATCAGACGCAGCAGCAGTAGCTCCAAATTACATCAAAATCCATGCTGGTAATTACACCGAAGCTAAAGATTGTGATATCTGCATCATTACGGCCGGCGCCAACCAAAAACCAGGTGAAAGCCGTACTGATCTTGTGCAGCGTAATGTAAAAATTTTGCAAAGCATCGTTGGTCCAGTGATGGCAGCGGGTTTTGATGGGATCTTCTTGGTAGTGGCGAACCCAGTAGATACTTTGAGCTTTCTGACTTGGAATTATTCGCATTTACCCGCCGAACGTGTAATTGGTAGCGGTACCGTACTAGATACGGCACGTTTGCGTTTGGAGATTAGCCAAAAGCTATCCGTTCATCCGCAGTCAATTCAGGCTTATCAAGTGGGCGAACATGGTGATACCGAGCTAGCAGTATGGTCTAACGCAAATATTGCAGGTGAAAAGCTAGAAAAGTTATTATCAAAAGCCGAACGTGAACGCATTGAAAGAGCTGCTCGCGAAAAAGCTTATAAGATTATTCAGAAAAAAGGTGCTACTCATTATGGCATCGGGGCTTGCGTAGTAGAAATTGTAAACTGCATTCTGAATGACGAACGCCGCGTTTTGCCCGTTTCTTCGCTTGATGACAATGCCGGGGTCTATAATGGTTTTCCGGCAATCGTAGGAAGGGAGGGAACTATCCGCCGGATCGATCTGCCACTTTCGGAAAGTGAAGCGGTAAAATTTCAGAAATCAGTGAACGCTTTGCGTGCAGTATTAAAGGAGGTGCAAGATGTTTAAGAAAATCTTTCGGATTAGTTATGCATTTTTACTAATAAGTTGTAGTTTTCTCGTGAATTTAGCAGCGCAACCAGTGGTTGCGGCCGGCATCACAAGTAGTTATTTTGAAAGTTTTAACGCGGATTATTATCTAAGCAAAGACGAAACCGGCGGCTCGGTCTTGCGAGTGGTAGAAGAAATTACGGTCGTCTTCCCACCAGATAGCGATGAGCATGGCATCACGCGGCAAATACCGTATCTCGGGCCAACCGATTTAACGGACGACAAAACTATCGATCTTAAAGCTACTCGCGATGGTAAGGAAGAAAATATCGCTGCGATTCTCCACCATTCGACCAAAACCACTTCCGGCGAGCAAGCTTACTATTTTGATGTGAGGATTGGCAATGCGAACCGCACCGTATCAGACCGTCAAGTTTACACTTTAGAGTATACTTATCGCAATGTAATCATCAATGATCCGGACTACCACGATATCCAAGAGCTGTACTGGAACGCCAATGGTACGGGATGGGAGAAAACTATTCGTAGCCTCACTGCGCGCGTGCATTTTGGTGAAGATATTAAGGATAAATATACTGGCGATGTAGCCTGTTATGTTGGCCGATACGGCATTAGCGGTCAATCGCGTTGTGAAATCTCGGAGATTGATGATGGAGTGGAATTTACAACGATCGACAAACCTCTCAGCTCGAGCGAAAACTTAACCTTTGCCCTAGGTTTCAAGCCAAATACTTTTCAGGTAAGTGATGATGGCTATACAGTTGATACTAAGCAATATACTAATAACCGTCTAGAGATTCTCCTAATTGTTGGCATTATCGTGGGTGCCGCCCTGATAGTTTCTACATCAGTGGCCTATATGCGAAGTGCTGAAAAACGTAAGTACTACAAATCATATTTCGTGAAGCCTGAATATACCCCTCCGCATGGTTTCTTAGTAGCAGAAATGGCCGAAAACTATATAGGCAGCGCTGCAGGCAATAAACAAGTGGCTACTTTGATGGAACTGGCCGTACATCACCAAATCGAAATGGTAAAGACCGAAGAAGACGGACTGTTTAACAAGAAAAAGACGGTTTGGAAGATTCGCATCAAGACGGATAAGCTGAAAAAAGAGCAAGCGATCGTTCTAAAAATCCTGGCCGGGAGCGATACGCCACTACATAACGGCCAAGAAATTATCGTGAAATCGCACACCGCTACTAGTGAGCTAACTAAATTAGCCAGTAATTTTACCAAAACCATCAAGAGAAAGCTCAAAACTGCCGGCCTGATGGAAGATAAGCCCAAGAAGAAAACGAGTTTGGCTACCGCTAATGCTGCCGCAGGAGCAGTCTGGCTCGTGGTATGGATGTTCGTACTAGTCTTTACTTTTGAGGAGGAGGCCTTCCCGAACTATGTTGTCTTAAAAAATCTCGCTATCCTTTTACCAGTCTTACTAGTTCTAATTATAGCAGTGGCGGTAGTGACGATTGTTGTTAATTTGAAAATTAGCAACCTAGAAAAGCATACTCTTAAGGGTTTAGAATATTCACGTTACATGGATGGCTTGAAAATGTATATCAAGATGGCTGAAGCTGAACGCTTGCAAATGCTTCAGAGCGTGAAGGGCACAGATACTACCAATGAAGGTATTGTTAAGATTTACGAAAAACTTCTGCCCTATGCTGTAATTTTTAAGCTGGAAAAAAGTTGGTTAGAAGAACTTAGCCGATATTACGAACTAGAAGATGTTTCTGCTCCAATTTGGTACGTAGGGATCGGCACCTTCTCGGCGCGAGATTTTAGCTCGGCTATGACTTCGATTAGCTCGAGCGCCTCCAGTGCTATTATCTCTTCTTCATCCAGTAGCAGTGGTGGCAGTGGTAGTTTTGGTGGAGGAGGCTTCTCTGGCGGCGGCGGAGGAGGTGGTGGGGGCGGCACCTGGTAGCCTACTTGTTAGATTTTGTCTATAAAAACTATTTTGTGGTAGAATAAAAGTATGTTAGATATTAATTTCATCCGGGATAATCAAGCTTTAGTCGAGAAATCAGCCAAAGAAAAACATTATCAAGTAAATATTACTGATTTGTTAAAATTAGATGATCAGCGTCGCGAACTTTTGCAACAAGTAGACGAGTTGCGCCGTCAGCGTAATGAAGTTTCTAATAAGATGGGTAAGGGTAAACCAGAGCCAGAAGTTTTAGCAGCCGCCAAAAAGATCAAAACTGAGCTAGCTGAACTGGAGCCAAAACTTAGCGATTCAGAGAAGCTAATCAAGGACCAACTCAAGGGTATTCCTAATATTATTTTTGATGATGTGCCATTGGGCGACGAAGAGAATAGTGTGGTGGTGAAAACTTGGGGTGAGCCAAAAGCTAGTGGTGTAGACCACCTTGACTATGCTACAGCGCGGGATTGGGTGGATTTTGAGCGTGGAGCAAAAGTGGCCGGAGCCAAGTTTTATTATCTTAAGTCTGGGTTGGCATTACTCGAAAATGCTTTATTGCAGTTTGGCATCAAAAAAGTGTTAGAGCATGGTTTTGCCTATATTACGGTACCGGATATGGTTTCTAGTAAAATTCTAGAAGGTTGTGGTTTTAATCCACGCAGCAGTGAACAAAGTGATGAATACTATATTGAAAGTGAAGATCTAGCTATGATTGCTACTGCCGAAATGCCACTTACGGGCTATTACATGGATGAAATTCTTGATGAAAAAGATTTGCCAATCTGCCTGGCAGGCTATAGTGCCTGTTTTCGCAAAGAGGCGGGGACTTACGGCAAGCACACGCGAGGGCTATTCCGGGTGCATCAGTTTAATAAACTAGAGATGTATGTTTTCTGCTTGCCAGAAAAATCAAAAGAAATGCACGAGAAAATCTTAAGTATCGAAGAAGAAATTTGGCAGCAGCTAGGTATTCCATATCGGGTAATTAGTAACGCTGCCGGAGATCTCGGTGCACCAGCCGCAAAAAAGTATGATCTAGAGTATTGGTCGCCAGTTGATCAAAAATATCGTGAGCTTACTAGCTGTTCAAACTGTACAGATTTCCAGGCTCGGAGCCTTAATATTCGCGTACGCCGCGAAGATGGCAAAGTAGAAGTCGTCCACACGCTCAACGGTACCGCCATTTCGCTGGCGCGAGCACTTGTAGCAGTGCTGGAAAACTACGCTGAGCCCGATGGCAAGCTAAAGGTTCCTGAAGTGCTCAAACCATATCTGGGTGGGGCAGACGAAATTTAATGTCGGAGCCAGATCAAACTCAGCCAAAAAAGCGCTTCCGTTTCAAATCGGTAGTAGCTTTAGCCAACCGAAAACTTTCGGTACAGTTTGCGGCTATTGTTTTGGCGAGCTCTACTTTGGTTTCGGCACTGCTAGGGATCTTCCGCGATCGCTTACTCAACTCATATTATCTCGATACTTATCCTACTGGTATTGATGCCTACACAGCAGCTTTTACGATTCCTGATTTTATGTTTTTTATCTTAACTTCAGGAGCCTTAGCGGTATCGTTTATTCCGGTCTTTAACCAACGCTTAATTGCCGGTAATAAAAAGTCGGCATGGGAACTTAGTTCTAGCGTATTAAACCTCATGGCTGTGTTAACTTTAGCCGCCTCTGTCTTAATCATGATTTTTGCCGATCCGCTAGTACGCTATGTGGTCGGGCCAGGTCTAGACGAATCTGGCATGATCCTGGCCATCAATATGATGCGTGTAATTGCAATTAACCCATTTTTGTTTAGCATCTCCACGATTCTTTCTAGTATCCAGCAGGCTTTGGGGCGGTTTGTATTTTATGCGCTCGCACCAGCTCTATACAACGTGGGGATCTTAATTGGTATTGTGTGGTTTACCGATGGCATTAATATTTTTGGCTGGCAAATCTTCGAAGGCGGTATTATGGGTGTGGCTTTGGGAGTAGTACTAGGTGCTGTACTACAATTATTGGTTAGCTTAATTGGACTAATTGGCCTAGGCTTTGATTATGAGTTTAAAATTAGCTGGCGCAATCAAGGTTTTCGCTCGGTACTTAAATTATTACCAGCACGCTCGCTTGATCAAGGTATCGATTATCTAAACACGATCGTCACTACAAACTTATCCTCGCGTATGGGTGCAGGAGCTTTGCGTTCGTATAACCAAGCTTACAGCTTATCACAAATGCCGGTAAACTTGGTTGGTGTAGCTATTTCTACTGCTTTCTTCCCGCAGCTCACTGAAGAATTAGGTGAAGGCAAAAACGAGGCATTCCGCAAGACTTTCCGTACTGCGCTAAGTACAATTATTTGGATTGCGATGCCGATTGCAATTATCGCATTTTTCGCTCGGGGTTATGTAGTAAGCTTTATCAAAAACGGTGGCGATTCGCTAATTGCTTCCATTCTTGCTACCTTAATTATTTCGATTTTTGCACATTCGGTTTTCCATATCGCGACACGCGGGTTTTATGCGCAACAAGATACCAAGACTCCCTTTATTGTCTCGATTATTGCTGTAGGGTTGACTATTTTACTAGCAATCGGTTTCACTCTATTGGGTTGCGGCCCCGAAGGTTTGGGCTGGGCGCAGTCGATTGGTGCAGTGCTCGAAGTCGGTATTCTCTTGGTACTTTTGCAAAAACGTAGTCAAGAAAAATTACTCGACCAAGATTTTTGGCGCGGATTTATGAAAACTTGCATTGCAACGGCAATTTGTGGCTGCGTGGCTTATTCACTCACTAAATTTTTCCCGCTGATGGCGACCGATGATTCATTCTTTAATATTTTCCCGAAGTTTTGCCTAATTTCAATAGTTTCGCTGCTAAGTTATGTAATAGCAGGATGGTTCTTAGGTCTTGAACAGGTTAAGCCAATTATTAGTAAACTGCGTAAACTTTTATTCAAGAATGTTGAAGAATAGTTTGAGGCCGGTTCCATTGTTTCTATAAAGTATGCTATAATTAAGCTATGGATATCTTTGAGGCAATTGTATTAGGTTTTGTACAAGGTATAACCGAATTTATTCCCGTTTCATCTTCTGGTCATCTCGAAATTGTTCGGCAAGTTTTTAGTTTTCCGACCGAAAACTTTCACTTATTTTTGGAGCTCATCAACTTAGGTACTTTGCTGGCGCTAGTTTTTTATTTCCGGAAGCGACTTTGGAAAATTATTCGTGACGTTTTCAAAGAGCGTAATTACAAGATGGCGATTAACTTAATTATCACCTGTATTCCAGCTGGGCTAGCTGGCTTGATTCTGGGCGATATTATCGAAAATAATGGCTTTTTTAATTCCATCTATACTGTTGCTGGAGCAATGGGCATTGTTGGTATCATTATGGTGCTAATTGACAAAATCCCGCACATGTCAAGCCTAGAAGATGAAACCCATCTCACGCCTTGGAGGGCATTAATCATTGGCATATTACAAACTTTTGCTTTAATTCCCGGCACTTCACGTTCGGGCACAACGATTATTGCTGGGCGAATTACCGGGTTAAATTCAGAATCAGCCGCAGAATATTCTTTCTTGGCCAGTATTCCACTCATGTGCGCAGTCTGCTTAAAAATGTTTTTATCAGAAACTGGCCGAGCTTATTTTGCCACCAACGTGGGGCCGTTGCTGCTCAGTAACCTAGTGGCCTTAATAGTTGGTTGGCTAGCCTTAACTTTTGTGATGAGTTATTTGAAAAAGCCAAAATCTCTACAAAGTTTTGGCAAATATCGCATTGCTGTAGCTTGTTTGGTCATCGGCGTGATGCTATTGATTAGTTGATAATGGGTGGAGCCTTTTTCATAAATATCTTTTTCTTGGAGTGTCCGGAGGTTACGACCGAGGATTAAGTGCGCGAGACCCGTAACGAATCTTGTAGGAATCGAGAGAAGAATAAACTTCTGTTTATTCTTCCGAGATGACGCCCAAGAATCTGAGTGAAACGAAGATAGGTTCGAGCGACACGTCTCCAAGAAAAATGGTATTTATGGAATAAAACACACATTTTATGAAGCGCTACTTTCTTTTCGCTACGGCTAAGCGATCGTTATCGCGGTCAAAATCATCCCGAAACTTTTCGCTAAACAAAAAGTCCATAGTCTGCGCAAAAGTTAGCATACCTACCAATTTTTCGTAACGGTCTACTACTATCATTAAGTAACTATTGGTACGCAAGAAAGCTTTTAACGCTTGTTCTAAAGTATAATCAGCCCGGATATAATATACGCGCGGATCCATAACTTCTTGTGCGGTACTGGTTTGTTTAATATCTAAACTGTTTAATAAATCAGTTTGTAAAGTACCAATAATTTGTTTATTGCCTTGTACCACTGGGAAATGCGTAAAACCTGAGCGATATAACTTATCCAAAACCAGCGGGCCTAAAGTTTCATCTTTGTCTACAAAAACAATTTTTGCGCCTGGCGTCATTAACTCGGATACTTTTACGTCCGGCAAACTCAATACCGCCGAAATAGCCTTACGTTCCGATGCGGTAAAAACTGTCATGGGAGCTTCACGTAAAAGTGTCAGCAATTCTTCTCGCGTAGCCGGAGCGGGCGGATTGTAGATTTTTTCTTCAACCACTACTTGCTCGGAAGAATCTTCAGAAAAGTTCTGGTCCGAAGTTTTACTCTGCCAAGTTTTACTATCATTATCTAGACGCACGCGAGTTTTATCACGATAAGGCTCGAGACGCGGGTCGGCCCAGCGTGCAAAAGAGCGTAGAAAATTATGCCAAAGAGTTTTAAGCTCGTAACCAATTTTACGAACTAAATTACCGAGTTTCTTCCAAACTAGTTTCAGAAAACCACAGATCTTTTGCCAAACTTCTCGCAAAGTGCGCGAGAAATTGCTTGAACTATGATTAAGATTTTGTGAATGGCGGGGTTTTGCAGGTTTTGCTTTTGCTCTATCCATGATATAATTATACTACAAAACTAGCTAAGTTAACGAGGTTCTGCTCGAATTTTGGAGGAAATGTGGACAAGAAAACAATTGTAATTTTGGCAGTATTAGGTGTAGGACTGTTAGGATTAATCGGCATATCGATAGTGCAAAGTAATAGTCAAAAAGTAAAAGTTGATAATTTAGCACAAGTGATTGAGCCGAGTGAAGCTAGCGGCAATCTACCAGAAAATATCGAAGGCAATCCCGATGCGCCAGTAAAAATCTATCAATACGGCGATTATCAATGTACGGCTTGTGCGCCGATGGATCCATATATTGTAGATTTGATTGAAGAGTACGGCGATGACCTAGCGGTGGTCTTCCGCACTACAATTATGTCTTACCACCAGAATGGCACTGCGGCAGCTTCGGCAGCCAATGCTGCGGCGATTCAGGGCTATTGGAAGGAATACAAAGATCTGCTTTTTGCTAATCAAAACGATTGGTACTATTCTGAAGCCGATCAACGCCAAACTCAATTTGAAGAATATTTTATGAAAGCTAGTGATACTAAGGGTGATTTAGCAAAATTCCGCGAAGATATGGCAAGTAGTGCGGTGCGCCAAAAGATTAAGTTCGATGAGCAACTGGCACAACAGGCTGGCGTAGAATTTACTCCAACTTTTTATGTTGAAGATGAGTTTATTGACCAGCGCGGTGATGGCGAAAACCAGCTCACAACCGAAGCCTTCTTGAACTTATTACGCCAAGCTATTGATAAACGCTTGGAAGAAAAGGGTATTAAGGTAGAAAAGAAAACCGATTCCAGCGAGAAAAAGTAAAGACTGGGTCTAATACCGTTTTCAAGTTGATGCTTATGCCTATAGTTGGATAGTCTTCC
>CAYMCF010000027.1:0-11768 GCA_964388975.1 uncultured Candidatus Saccharibacteria bacterium
TATACGCAACCTATCGTACAAGCATAACTAACAACACATTTTTGGTATTAGCCCTCATCCTACCGGATGACCTTTATTATACACTTCGTCTTCAAACGTACTCTCCGGTTAAAACCGGAGGTTTATAGGACTAAGAAAATAACCTCCCGCAGGAGGTTATTGCATGCTAACGCACTTCTACGCGTACACGTGGTACACTTTTTCCAGAGAAGTGTGACTTTTTCGTCTTGACGAAATTTACGACACCATCTTTGGCGGCGTGAATCGTAAAGTTGCGGCTCATATAAGTGCCTTCACCAGCAATCTTAGTAGCACCAGTCTGACGCACCAAAACTTCGCCATTGCGAACTTTTTGGCCACCAAACCGCTTGACGCCTAAACGTTGGCCAGCATTGTTGTGAATGTTTTTGGCGGTACCGCCAGCTTTGACATGTGACATGCTATATTTTCCTTAAAACTATTATTTCCCGGGCAACTACCTGGCCATCACGATGGTAAAGTAGATCTCTTTGCCCCAAATTCTTAAATCTTACTACATTATAGCGCAGATCATCAATTTCGTCAAGAAGATTTAAGCGTTCGTAATGCCCATCTGGCCGCAACCAAGCTGGCACTGCAATCGTCACTGGTGTACCTGGCTCAATCTGCTCTGCTAAATTCTTCAAAAAGCCCAAAATAATCCCTTTACACTCTTGTTTGGCGGCCTTAAGTTTTATCTCAGCCGGCGGCTGTGACATCGGCGGCCCTAGATAAGTTTCGCAAGCCACCAAATCAACCGGTGGCTGCCACTGATAATTTTGGGCGTCACCCTGTTGAAGCGTAAAACTTTTTTGATTTCCGCTCTTCGTTCTGCTTGATTCTAGCCATTTTAAGTTTTTTTCACTATATTCCACCATGCGTTCGCTTAAATCCGTACCGTAAACTCGGTAGCCCATCAATAATCCTTCTTGCAATACTACTCCAGTGCCACAAAACGGATCCAGTAAGCGCGCGTGGTCTGGAAGCTTACCACATAAGTTAATCAAAATCTGTGCAAGCTTGGGTGGCAACATCCCTACTTTAGCATCCCGCGCTGGACGATTTTGGTCGCGCTTAGCATAAGCATCGATATTCTGCACCCCAATTACGCGATAATATTTGTTATTATACTTAATTAGCTCAAGATGCGTAGGTGTAAATAAATGATTGTGCCAGCTAGTAGCACTTGATAGTACAGCAGTTTTGTTGGGTATCACGCGGACGTTGCGACCAGTTTTACTCAGCGTGCGTTTCCACTTTAATGCTTCTTTTTGAGCTAAAAATGGATTAGTTTTTTTCGAGAAATCCGATATACCTAACACAATTTTACCGGTAGACGGCAAAGTTTGCCAAAACTGCGTCAACGGCACTGTAATCGCTTCGGCAACCTTAATGCTACCTCCTAAGTGCGCAATCTGTGGAGTATCTGCACTTTTAAACTCGGCTAAATTCGGTGCTAAAAGTTTCACATCCAAAAACAAGCTCTCTAATTCTGCCAAAGAAATTAGCGGCTGACGCCCTAAAACCGCGACAAAAGTTTTCATACTATTATTGTATCACAAAACTGTGCTATAATGTTTTTATGACTAAAGAAAAGAAGAAGTTTAAATTATCTTTCCGTACCGTTTTGACTATTTTAACATTGGTTTTATTGATTTATGTAATTTATTCTAACTGGTCGGATATTTTAGAAGCGATTAATCACTTAGGTGAAACTAATATTTTAGTTTTGCTACTTTTAATTCCCGAACAACTTTTTATGTACTTTTGTTGTGGACAAATGTTCTTCTCCTACATGGCAGCTAAGAAAAATGCCAAAAAAGTTTCCCCCTGGACTTTAATGCAAGTGTCATTGGAACTAAACTTTGTGAATCACGCAGTACCCGCTGGCGGTTTAGGCGGTTTAGGCTATATTACTTGGCGCTTAAAACCTTTTGGCGCCAGTGCCGGACAATCAAGTTTTATGTACGTGCTACGCTACATTATTACTATCTGCGCCAATCAATTACAAACTATCATTGCAATTATTGCTTTATTGATTTTCGGTACCGTACCGGCCGCTGGCAGCTGGGTAATTTGGCTCACTGCTCTGCTCAGCATTGGCATTGTGGCTGGCATTGCCATCGTTGTGGTGATCGCTAGCGGCGAAAAGCGCATGCAATGGTTTGCTAAGTTTATTACCAAAACTTGTAATACTATCGTTGAGAAAGTTACCTTTGGACATAAAAAGCAAGTCCTGAGGCAAGAGATCGTTGATAAATATTTGGGTGATATTCACGATGATTTAATAACCGCGCGTCGTAACAAGAAAATTCTAATCAAACCGATTATGTGGGGCATTATTTACAGCTTCCTCGAGATTGCAACTTATTGGATTGTAGCGGCTAGCTTGGGGCACCCCGAACTATTACCACAGATTATGATCGGCGAAGCGATTGGCTCAGTCATGGGCGCTATCGTACCTTATGGCTTGTACGAGTTGGGTATGGTGGGCATTATGGCTAGCTTAGGCGTGCCGATTTCGCTGGCTACGACAGTAGTCTTAATGACGCGTGTAATCGTCCTGATGAGCACAATTATCAGCGGCTATGGGTTTTATCAATATTCCATTTCCAAAATTGGACGCCAAGAAAGAGCCGAGATTGACAATGCCAACGGAAATTAAATTTAGCGTTGCCGAATTCGTTGAAGTTTGCAATCAGTCGCTCGAATATGCTTTTCCGGATGTCATTGTAGAAGGAGAAGTGGCAAGTTTCAAAGTTAATCAAGGCAAATGGGTGTTCTTTGATCTCAAGGAAGATGATGTCAGCGTTAGCTGTTTTATGGTGATTAGCCAGCTAAAAATGGCTCTCACCGACGGCATGAAAGTCCAAGTCAAAGCTACACCGCGCCTAACGCGCTGGGGCAAGTTCTCTCTTACTGTGCGCCAAGTCATGCCAGTGGGTGAAGGTAGCATCAAGAAAAACTTTGAACTGCTAAAGAAAAAACTTACCGCCGAAGGTTTATTTGCGCCTGAGCGCAAACGCCGGATTCCGCAAGGCCTCACCAAAATTGGCGTGATTTCTTCCACTGGCGCAGCCGGCTACATCGACTTTCTGAAAATTCTCCAAAACCGTTGGGGTGGCATGCAGATCCAAACCATCAATACCCAGGTACAAGGCATGGCCGCCCCTGAGCAAATCATCCGCGCACTCGAATATTTTAATCAACATACCGAAGTAGAAGTAATTGTCATCGTGCGCGGCGGCGGTAGCGCTGACGATCTCTCCGCCTTCAACGATGAAGGCATAGCCAGAGCAATCGCCGCCAGTCGCATTCCGGTAATGACCGGCATCGGTCATGAGGTTGACGAAAGCCTAGCCGACTTAGCTGCCGACGTGTGCGCTTCTACACCTTCTAACGCCGCCGAGAGACTAACTTATGACCGCCAAGAAGCTCTTCGTCAAACTCAAAATAATCTCGCCCAAATTAAACGCAACTTTTTGCAACGCCTAGCAGATTTGCAGACCGAGCTAGCCGACAAAATGCAGGATGCTCGCGCACAAATCCTCGATCAAATTACCCAAAACGAGCGACGTATACATGAAACTCAAAAAGTTTTACAGGGTTTAAATCCCGAGGACGTCTTGCGGCGCGGTTACGCAATTACTACCGGAAAATTATCGCCTGGTCACGAGATTACTATTACCATGATTAAACAAATTATAACTGCAGAGGTCAAAAATGTCACAAGCCGCCACTAAAAAATCTCCGAAAAAACTAACTATTAGTCAAAAACTCGCTCAGCTCGACGAAAGCGTAGAGTGGTTTTACGGCGATGAGTTTGCTCTAGATAGAGCCCTGGAAAAATACAAAAGTGCCAATCAGCTAGCTACCGAAATTGCACAAGATTTATCCGAACTCAAAAACCAAGTTGAAATAATTGAAGACTTTACAAAAAGCTAGAGTCTATCGTATAATTATAATATGCAAGATAACTCGTTCCCGCAAGGTAGTATGGTTGAGCCAGCCGCGCAGCAGCCATTTATGCCCGCAGCGCCCGGCACAGCACCACTTAATACCGGCGCCCAACTTACTTCGGATGGTCAAAACATGGGAGCTGCTCTAGCCCCTAAAAAAGCTTCCAATACACTCGTTGAGACGCTTTTGCTAGTAGTGGTCAGCATTATCGCAATCATCTTTATCTGGCTTTACATCCAAAAGTATATCCAGTGGGATATGGTGGCAAATAATGTCAATGGTGAAGTCGCAAACGCCGTAGCCGTAGCAGAAGCCGAGCTCACTACCAAGATGGAAGCAGAATTTGCTGAGCGGGAGAAATCTCCTTACGAAGAGTTTGCCGGGCCGGAAGATTACGGTAGTCTCAATTTTAAATACCCCAAAACTTGGAGCGTTTACATTGCCGAAGACGCCTCTAACGGAGGTGACTTTATGGCCTATCTTAATCCTAAACAAATCGATCCGATCAGCTCGTCTTCTATTAATGCCTTAAAAGTTTGGGTGCTCAATACACCATTCGAGTCGGTAGTACGTAGATACGAATCTGCAGTCGCTAGTGGCCAGTTAGTACTAAGTAATCGCACTGTCGGTGGAGTGCTGGCCAATGTTTACACTGGAGCCTTATCGTCTTATCAAAATGGCGCAGTCATGATTCTTAAGGTGCGCGATAAAACTATCGCCATGCAAACTGATGCACAAATCTTCTTAGATGATTTTTATCGTATTCTAGATACCGTTACTGTCCGAGAATAACTTTTTCTATCGCTTCTGTGCTATAATTAAGGTATGGTAAGTGAGGTAGATAGTTTGGCGGTGGTGGCGCATGAGTTAAAAGCGCCGCTTTGTTTAATGCGGCAATTAGCTTTAGCACTAAACCTAGATGAGCAGCCGCCCAATCCTCGGCTCTGCCAACAAATGGTAAATGTTTCCGAGCGCGCCCTGCTGCAAGTCAATGATCTTATTAAGATGGCGCGGCTAGAAGATGGTTTATTTACCATGGAACCGGTCGGAGTAAGGGGGGTTTGTGAGATGGTAGTGCGAGATGTGGAGCCGCTATTTGGTTTTGATCGCAAACTTCTACGTTTGCAATACAAGAACCAACACAAAGTCGCCGTCGCTAATGCTAAATTGCTTTACAGCGTCATCTATAACTTTTGTGTAAATGCCATGCACTATTCCGCCGCTGATACCACCAGTTTGCTGACCGTTAGCGACGATAAAGATTTTATTCGCATTAATGTACGCGATTTTGGCCCCGCCCTTCCTACGCCGATTTGGCAAAAGTTTCGCAATGGCCAGTTGACTCAGCCTACTAATATTGCTATGCGCCCCGGCAGCTCCGGCTTGGGGCTATACATTGCGACCAAATTCGCCCATCACATGCACGCCCCGCTCGGTGCAATTCGGCATCGCGACGGCACTAGTTTTTATATTAAATTACCAGTTTCTCAGCAAGCTTATTTATTCACTTAATTATATGGCCAAAGTTTTAATTATCGAAGACGACCCAATTATGGCAGAGTGCATTGCGCTAGCGCTCGGAAAAATCAAAAATCTAGAAATAGGGATCTTTTCTAACGCCATTGAAGCTATGCCCGCCTTGGACACTGCGCCACCCGATTTAATTTGCCTAGATATTTTGCTGAGCGGCCCCGACGGTTTTAGTTTCCTGAACGAATTAAGCAGCTACCCAGATACTAGCAAGATTCCGGTAATTATTATTACCTCATTAGATCTAAATCAACAAAATTTAAGTTATTATAATGTGCGCCAAGTTTTTCAGAAAGCTACCATGCTACCACAAGATATTTCTGCCTGCGCAGAGGAGATTCTAGCCCATGCCCAATGACATTCGCACTCAAGCCATCATATTGCGTCGCACTAATTACGGTGAGAGCGATCGCATTTTAAATCTTTTAACTCCCGAGGGTAAACTAAGCGTACTAGCGCGCGGCGTCCGCAAGGAAAAATCGCGCTTAGCCGGCGGAATTGAATTATTCTCCGTTTCGGACGTAGTGGTACACCAAGGTCGCAGCAACCTAGGCATACTTACTAGCGCAAAGATGCTCAGATTTTATGGCAACATCTTAGCAGATTTACCGCGGTTAGAGCTAGCTTCAGAATGTCTCCGCAAAGCCGAAAAAGCCGCCGCTCAGATGGACAACCCCGAATACTTTACTATTATTGAGCAGGTCCTGCTTGCGCTCAACCAAGCTACTGACTCTACCCTCGTAAAAACCTGGTTCACACTGAACCTCGCCCAAGCCATGGGTGAAACCGTCAATGTGCTAAGCGATACTACCGGAGCCGAACTTTCTCCACTACAAAAATATTTCTGGGATAGCACCGAAAACGCCCTACGTGCCGATCCGCGCGGTTTTATCGGCGCTCGCGAAATTAAGCTGGCCCGTCTACTACTGGCGAAAGATCTCCAATTTATTAGCAAAATCCAAAACCTTACTGATGCTCTCCCGCCACTCACTGCCGTTGCGCGCGCCTTTGAAATACCTTAGTAAGTATGCTATAATATCATTATGAATCGAGTACCTCTTGCTGAGCGGATGCGCCCGCAAACTCTAGCTGAAGTGATCGGCCAAGACGAGATTATTGGTGATGGCAAAATTCTTACTGAAATCGTCAAAAAAGGCGAGCCGGTGAACTTAATTTTCTGGGGGCCTCCCGGCACCGGCAAAACCACCCTGGCGCGAATCTTGGCACGCGAATACAAAGCTGATTTCGTGGAGCTTTCGGCCGTCACCGCCAAAAAGAAAGACATCGAAGAAGTAGTGGAGCGCGCCCGCGTCAACTGGAACTTGCAAACTCGTACCGTCCTCTTCGTAGACGAAATTCACCGCTTTAACAAAGCCCAACAAGATGCTTTCTTACCGCACGTGGAATCGGGCTTAATTATCCTGATTGGCGCCACCACCGAAAATCCTAGTTTTGAGGTAATTTCTCCGCTAATTTCCCGCTCGCGCGTGGTAATTGTTTCTCCGCTCAGCCGCCAAGATATCCTGCAAGTCTTAAAGCGTGCCGTCCAGGCCGAAAAAGCCGAACAACGCGTAACTGATGCTGCCCTCGAAGCCATTGCCGACCTCAGTGGCGGCGATGCCCGCTCCGCCCTGGGTGACTTAGAATTATCTCTCAGCCTAGCTGAAAAAGTCGATCCCGAGGTAGTCAAAACTGCCGCCGGCAAAAAGATGCCTCTGTACGACAAATCTGGCGACTACCATTACGACAACATTTCCGCCTTCATTAAGTCGATGCGCGGCTCAGACGTAGATGCCACTCTCTACTACCTCGCGCGGATGGTTTTGAGCGGCGAGGATCCCAAGTTTATTGCCCGTCGCATGGTGATTTTTGCGTCCGAAGATATCGGCCTAGCCGGCAACGGTGCGCTGAATTTAGCCGTAAGCTGCTTCCAAGCTATCGAGCGCGTGGGCATGCCTGAGGGTGAGATTATCCTTAGCCACGTGGCGGTAGTTCTAGCCAAAGCCCGCAAAAGCCGCGAAACTTACGACGGTTGGGCTCGTGCTAAGCAAGTGGCTAGTATGAGTATGGGTAGCCCAGTGCCAATTCACCTGCGCAATGCGCCCACTAAGCTGATGAAAAATCTCGGCTTCGGTGAGGGGCAAAAATGGGAAGCTGGCTTTCACCTCGATAAAAGTTATCTCCCTGAAGATGTCCAAGGGCAAAAGATTTTTGGTGCACCTTCTGATTATAACCATAATGAGAAATAATAGTAGCGTTTTTGTCATTTTTGCGTTTTTCCTATTGACAAAATGTAAAATGTGTGCTACAATAGAGATATAAGGCTCGGTTCTTAGCTGTAGTCCTAGTATTTTAATGGCAAAATTACAAGAATTAGCTAGCAAGAACCGCAAAAAGCCACAATTTCTCCAAAACTTTATGAGAGGAGGGTCAATCAATGTTGACCTACACCACTAGCCATCCCCTGCTGGAGCGTTTTATGATCACTTCCGGTAATACTGTCTTGACGGGCGGAGATTGCAACGGCGATGAGCATTTGCCGTTGCGCTTGTGCTCGATCGTCCGCAACGCTAAAGGTGCTGCTCGCATCGATGCTGACGCCGCCGATATCGTCACCCACGCCCGGCCACTGGCGGTAAATGACGTGCTGCCCTTTGCTGATAATGACACCATCGTAGGCGCACGAGATGAAGAATTTACCAACCGATTCCTCTGTATCATCAAAGGCAGCGCCCGCAAGTGGTACCCCTATGCAGTACAATTCTTACCAGACCGGCTGGCAGTATTTTACGCCGGCCCCCGGAGCTACGAAGTGGCAATCATCAAGGATTTTCAGGAAACCATCAATATTCATGTACCGATTTTTAACTGCAAAGACGGACCACAGGCCTGCCTCCAGTGTCATTGCTTGGACGGAGGTAACGGTTTTGGCCCTACCATGTGGGTACAGCGCGTAGACGAATATGCCACTTCCCGCGAACTCTACCGGCTGAGCTTCGACGACCCGGAAACTCGCAACCCCTACAAAGTGTCGGTTTGCGTGCAGCATCAGGTACCGCTGATTACGCCGCTGGCACAGCAAGCCTTGCTGGACAAATTCAGCTAAATCAGCTTCTCAAACACGTCAGAAACTCTAGTAATTTTGCATGAACCATTATACCAGCAAGCATTGCCGACCTACCCCAGCCTCTGCGCTGGGGCTTTTCCATATTGCAGGACTCATTAACTTAACAGATGATATCTAGCAAGAATCTCAACCCCCACACCCGGAAATCTACTACTCTGCCAGCATCATCTTCAAATATTTACCAGTCGGAGTGGTTTCGTCTTTGGCTAACTGTTCGGGTGTGCCTTGCGCCATTACGCGGCCACCATTTTGCCCACCTTCTGGCCCCATATCGATAATCCAATCCGCCGATTTTATCACATGAAGATTATGCTCGATAATAATCATTGAATTACCACCATCCACTAGCCGGCCCAAAATCTCTAATAGCCGTTTAACATCATCAGTATGCAACCCAGTAGTCGGCTCGTCTAGGATATAGAGTGTCTTGCCAGTGCTGCGACGTGCCAGCTCAGTGGCTAGCTTAATCCGCTGCGCTTCCCCACCGGAGAAAGTCGTAGCCGGCTGCCCGAGCTTAATGTAGCCTAGGCCTACTTCCTGGATAGTCTTCAGTTTCGGCAAAATCACTGGGATATTCGCAAAGAACTCTACCGCTTCATCAATGGTCATGTCGAGCACTTGCGAAATATCTTTACCCTTGTATTTAATCTCCAAAGCTTCGCGATTATAACGCCGCCCATGACAAGCTGGGCAAGTCACATAGACATCCGGCAAAAAGTGCATCTCGATTTTGTTTACGCCATCACCTTGGCAAGTTTCACAGCGGCCACCTTTCACATTAAAGCTAAACCGCCCGGCTTTGTAGCCTCTTAGCTCCGCTTCGGGCTGCTTAGCAAACAGCTCCCGAATCTGATTAAATACACCAGTATACGTAGCAGCATTGGACCGCGGCGTGCGGCCGATTGGTGATTGATCAATCACAATCGCTTTATCGAGATATTCAATACCATCAATCCGCTCATGCAAGCCCGCTACCGTCTGCGCGCGATGCAACCGCGCTAATAACTCATTAGCCAAGATTTCATTGACCAAGGTAGATTTGCCGCTGCCCGACACTCCAGAGACCACCGTCATCACGCCCAGGGGAAAATGCACATCAATATTCTTGAGGTTATTTTCGCGCGCACCTACTACTACTAGCTCTTGGTCTTTCTTCGGCTTGCGGCGCTTCTTTGGTACTGGGATCGTTAAACGCCCAGAAAGATATTGTCCAGTAATGGAATCCTTATCTGCCGCTACTTCGGCTGGCGTACCCGCCGCAATCAAACGGCCACCATTCTTGCCCGCACCTGGGCCAATATCCACGATAAAATCCGCCTCGCGCATAGTATCTTCGTCATGCTCCACCACGATCACCGTATTTTTCAGGTCGCGCAAATGCTTCAGAGTAGCAATCAGTTTATCATTATCTCGCTGATGCAAGCCAATGCTCGGCTCGTCCAGTACATACAATACCCCTTGTAGACCAGAGCCAATCTGCGTGGCCAAGCGAATGCGCTGAGCTTCTCCACCGGAGAGCGTATTGGCCGCCCGCCCTAGCTCCAGATAGCCCAAGCCCACATCTTGCATAAATTGCACTCGTTCGCGAATTTCTTTCAAAATCGGCTCAGCAATCATCTTCTCCGCTTCGGTAAATTCTAAGTCCTGCTTGAGCACCTCGAGCGTAGCATCCACATCAAGGTTGCACATATCTACGATATTTAAGCCATGCACCGTCACTGCCAATACTGCCGGCTTCAACCGCGCACCATGACAAGTTTGACATTCGTGCACGCGCATAAACCGCTCAATATCTTTACGCACAAAGTCCGAATCAGTTTCCTTGTGCCGACGCTCCAGCGTAGGAATTACTCCTTCATAAGTCGACTGATAAGTCGCACCATTACCCCATTTGCCATGCCCGCCTACTTTTACTTCGTATTTCTCTTTACCAGTACCATAGAGGATTTTTTGTAAAGCCTCTTCAGAAAGTTCTTTAATTGGCACGTGGCAAGAAAACCCATGTCGCGCCCCTACCGCTTCTAGTCGCTTCAGCCACCAAGATTCTTGAGTGACGCGGTTAAACGGCCGAATCCCACCTTCCGCAATCGTGAGATTAGGGTTCAAGATTAAGTTCGGATCAATTTCTAGCCGCGTACCGAGTCCGGTACAAGTCGGGCAAGCTCCCTGTGGCGCGTTGAAGGAAAACAGCCGCGGCTCCAGCTCTGGAATTAGCTCATCCGGGTGCAATTCACAAGCGTAGCGCTGCGAATAAGTCAAAATCTCGGTATCTTCACCAGTCTTATTCTCTCCCACCGCTGTACTATTATCATTAATTTTTAGCAATTTAATAATGCCCTGCCCCAGCTCCAAAGCTTGCTCGATCGATCCAGAAATCCGCGTCAGCAAATCGGGTGACAAAATAAACCGATCTACCACGATCTCAATATCATGTCGATCATTCTTATTCAGCTCTGGAAATTCGTCCAACGCATAGATAATCCCATCAATCCGCACCCGGGAAAAACCTTTCATCTGATATTGATCCGCTACATGCTGGAAACTACCTTTTTTCTGCGAGACAATTGGTGCCAGCAGCATTAGCTTACTGCCGTTCGGAAGCTTCATGACTTCATTAACGATATCTTCCACACTCCGGCGGTGCACCTCACGATGGCAAATCGGACAGTGCGGCACCCCTACCCGGGCAAATAGTAGACGCAGATAATCATAGACTTCTGTTACCGTAGCTACCGTCGAACGTGGGTTGCGGCTAGTAGACTTCTGGTCAATAGAAATTGCCGGGCTAAGGCCGGTAATACTATCCACATCCGGCTTATCCATTACCCCCAAGAACATCCGGGCATAGCTCGACAGGCTCTCCACGTAGCGCCGCTGACCTTCGGCATAAATCGTGTCAAAAGCCAAGCTTGACTTACCCGACCCCGACAAGCCCGTAATCACCACCAGCTTATCCCGCGGAATATCCACATCGAGATCTTTTAAATTGTGCTGTCGCGCACCCCGAATTTTGATATAATTATCGTTCATCTAACTAGGTATTATACCGCAAAAGTTAATTTTTAGCAAGATATGGAAAACCTGAATCCCTAAACCCCTAACAGATAGCTAACAAAAATACGCATATCGTGTT
>CAYMCF010000028.1:0-11688 GCA_964388975.1 uncultured Candidatus Saccharibacteria bacterium
CAGGAAGACTATCGCGCTGCAAGCATAAACATCAACTTGAAAACGGTATTAGACCGGGATCTGAGCTATTCTAAATACCAAACAATATGAGAACCGGCCTCTGAGACCGGTTCTCTCGCTGATGCGCGCCCACCCTTGGGGCACATTGTTTTGTTTTAATCCTGGTGTTTGTCTTTTGTTTCGTCTCCACACTCCACTAGACAATTATCTAATGGAACCCCTGGAGCGTACCAGCTTATGTTTATTGTATCGCGCTTTTGGCAAGATTTCAAGGGCTTTTTTAGAAAAAGTGTTGTAAAATTTACAACACAAACCAAATCAGCTTCTTATTAATCAGAATTAGCACTTTTGCACCTTCCTCTAATCAAAAATCTTTTCCCCAGAGAAAAGCCCCCAGCACTAGGCCAGGGGCGGGCAGAAATCAGGATTTGGAATGAGTCGGCGGGTTGCCCCTGCGAATCTCGGTAGACCTACCGGTGGCCGGGTTAATGATTATAGCGCCCTCAATGTCAGGGTCAAACTCCATAACCATACGCGCGATTTCTTTTGCCTCGCTGTTAGCAGCAGCATACCGCTGCAAGGATTCCAGGCCAGTTTTATTGCACCACAATTCGCTGTGCAAATCCAGCTCGGGAAAATCCCGGCGCTTGTCCAGGATTAAATCCTCGCCTATCTGGAAGCGCTCACCCAGCTCCGAATCTTCCTGCAATAGCCGCTCAAGCTGAGCCCGATAAAACGGTTTCTCCAGCTCATAGACTTGCCATCTGTAGCGCAGTGACATCTCCGAAGCCCTACTCTGATAGGCAATGTCTTCCACCACCTCGGGGCAAAGCACCGTAGCCGGCAGGAAGAATACATCCATACCATAAGTATTCTGCTCATGCGGTTCCCACCTCGTATAATAAAGCGCATGCAACTCTGCAAGCTGGCGGGGATCCGGTTTTGCCGGAGCTCGATTGATCGGCCAGCGCACCTGCACCAGAGCATGAGTGGCCGACTGTATCTCACTTATCGTAAAAGCCATCTCCCGCTCCATGACCTGCTGGAACACCGCTGTGCCAGCCAAACAATGGGCATACTGCGCGCCCAGCTGCTGCACCAGCATCCCAGAATTGTCCGCAAATCTTTCGGACGGCAGATCCAGCTGGTCCGGCCCCCGCATTGACAGGGTTTTCGGCAGTAGCAGACTTATGGTAAATTCGCTTGACAATCTGCACTGCATCAGAAAACGATCCGCTTCCTCGGTGATGTTTTCCTCGTGAAGCAGCAGCTGCATTTCCTTCAGAGAAACCTTAGTGGTACGGACTTTGACAGAGTTCATCTCTCATCCTTCTTTCTCAAAAATTTTAATTCGCTAGCGGTTTGATGAAATTACCACATGCGAAACTTAGGGAGTTTTATCCCTATCTTCTCATTGTAGCACAGATTAGTGATTTTGTCAAGAAGATTTTCTACCAATCTTCCACCAAAGTAAACTCTTTCCCGGCAATGCTAATAATCGAATCTGGCTGCGCACCTTGCGAAGTAAGTTCAGCGCGAATTCCGAGCTTTTTGAGGATATCACGCAAACGATTAACCGACTCGTAATTATTCAGATCGGTGCGGCGGGCAAATTTCTCAATTTTTGGCCCCGTCACCACGAATTTATCTTCTACCTTCTCTACTTTCCAAGCTTTGGAAAGCTGCTCCGAAGTCAGCGTAATCACTGGCAGATCATTGGTATCTTGACCAATTTCTTGTTCATGGGTTGGAGTGTCTTTATCTCGAGCCGCTACTTTCTCGGCATTTTCAAGCTGCTGAGTTTCTGCTGCTGCCTGCTTAATCTTAATTAATTCCCGCAAAAGCTCCTTCACACCCTGCCCAGCCTGCGCTGAGATCGCAAAGACTTTCGCCTGCGGATTCACCGCCAAGATACTCTGGCGCTGCATTTCGATGATCTCTACATCCGCGCCTTCGCATTTAGTGAGTGCCACCACCTCTGGGCGTTGACCCAGATCGCCATAGCGCTCCAGCTCTTGCCGAATCACCCTATAGGCCGCACCGGCATCGTCGTTATACACATCCACTAGATGCAATAATACAGCAGTACGCTCGACATGGCGCAAAAAGTCATGACCCAGCCCCCGTCCATCTGCTGCACCTTCGATTAAGCCCGGAATATCCGCAATCAAGATATCCTGCTGGTCTACCGTCGCTACTCCAAGCTGCGGCGTCAGTGTAGTAAAGGGGTAATTCGCAATCTCGGGCCGCGCATTCGATACTACGCTTAAGAAAGTAGACTTACCAGCGTTTGGCAGCCCTACTAGCCCTACATCGGCAATCAGCTTTAACTCTAAAGTAGCTTCAAAAGCCTCGCCTGGCTCACCCACTTCAGCAATCAACGGCGCTTGACGAGTAGAAGACTTAAAATGCGCATTGCCAAAGCCGCCATCGCCACCTTTAGCAATCACTGCTTCCTCTTGGTCATGCGTAAGGTCGGCCAAAATTTCCTCGCCCCGCTTCACCACCGTACCAATTGGCACTTCGACAATTAGATTTTTGCCGGAACGCCCAGCGCTGCGCTGCCCAGAGCCATTTTTGCCATCCTCAGCCGTTAGCTCCGGGTTATAGCGAAAATCTAACAAAGTATTAGTATCTTTATCCGCCCGAAAAATTATCGAACCACCCTTGCCGCCATCACCACCATCAGGACCACCTTTGGGAATATAGATCTCGTGCCGAAACGACACTGCGCCATCACCACCTTTGCCAGCCTGGAGTTTTACTTTTGCGGTATCTACAAACATTCAATACTCCTAGTGAATATAGGTGAAATTCCCCACCACGTTAGTCGGAATGGTCGACTCAGTAATAGTATTAGCCCGATAGCCATAGTTCATTTCCCGCACTAATAGCGAGCCATCGTCATTAACGCGTAGTACTACACCGACATGTCCATACCAACCCGCAGTGGTCTGGAAGACTGCACCTACTTCTGGCACATTATCTACCCGCATACCCAGCGCACGAGCATTATTGGCCCAATATTTCGCATCACCAGTCAGGGCACCCGGCAAAGGTCCCAAGCTATATGGGCTCGTTGCTCGCCACCACCAAGCATAATAAGTACACTGGCCCCAAGCCATACGGTTGCCAAAGCCACCGGTAACATTCTCGTATACCACGCGCATATCCTGACGATCTGAAGTAGAGCCATAATATGAGTAAGTATATACTGGAACATATTCTGGTCGTTCTGTCAATGGCAAAGCTCCACCTGGTAACACAATCGACATCCCATCGACCAAGCCCGACTCTTCCAGATTATTGTACGAGATGATCCGATCAGCCTGCGCTCCATAGCGCGCCGCCAAAGTTTCCGCCGTATCTCCCGACTTTACCGTATAGATAATACCAGCGGTCTTCGGAATCGAAAGTGCCTGCCCCACCGAAACATCAGTAGTTTTTAGCCCATTTGACCAACGGATTAAGTCAGTAGTAAGCTGGGTTCGGTATTCCACCGAGAGCTTCGCGGCAATCGAGTCCATCGAATCACCTTCTTGGACGATATAAGTCTCAATACCAGGTGAATAGCTTACCGCTACATAGCCCGGCTTTTCGATTTTATCAGCACTAGTCTGGCTAATTTCCTTCAAAACTGAGGCCGCCACGTAGTTGCTCGATACTGAATCGGTGCTAGCTAGGCTAAATGAGCTGGACAAGCTAGCTACCACATATAGCTCGGAGAGCTGGTCGGCCGAAACGCTATTGCTAGCTGCCATCGCATTCATATTAATGCTATCTGCACCAAAGCCGCTTTTGTCTTCGGAGCCAAATTTTGCCACCCCAAAAACCAACGCTGCAGCACACAAATACGGCACTACGCGCCCAACCATGCTCAAAAAACCTGATTTCTTCGTTTTCTTCTTCATAATTCTACAGACTTACATTGCAGAGTACTTTACAAAACTCCTGAATCTTCTGCTGATGTTCCTCGTCTGTAATACTATAATACATCAAACCATCGTCTCCTGTCAAGAAGAAATAGTACTCAGCCATGCTCTCATCAGGGGTAGCAGTTGCAATTAAAGCTTCCTCACCGGGGTTAGAAATCGGTCCGGGAGTTAGTCCCGCATATTTACGCGTATTATAGGGGGAATCAATCTCTAAGATCATGGCGTTATTAGTATATTCCTGCCGCTCGGGGTCTACCAAATCTACGGCGTATTGCGTGGTGACATCACTTCCTAGCCGGTCTTCGTTGCGCAAGCGATTGTAGAAAATCTGTGCAACTTTAGCATAATCAGCGGCATTATTTGCCTCTTTTTGGACGATCGAGGCTAGAGTAATCCCCTGATAGAGGTTAAGCCCTTGTGCCTCAAATTTCGCTTGCAAATCATTCTTCTTAATCACCTTGGCCATTTCGGTAAGAGTAGTTTCGATGATAGTCTCCACGCTATCGTCTTTGTAAAACTCATAAGTCTCACCAAAGATATAGCCTTCAAGCGAGCTATTCTCTGGCTTACCGTCAAAGATCCAGCTATAATCTTTGCCGTCATACGGCTTCGCGAAAGCTGCTTCGACTTGCTCGGTATCGTAACCCAGTTTTACCAATTTTTGCTTGATCTCGCGGATCGTCTCACCGGGGAAAATCGTCAAGCTAAATACATTATCACGCCCACCTTTAATCAGTAAATCCGCAATTTCTTCTACCGACATCGCCTTAGTTAATTCATATTCACCGGCTTTAAGAGTCTTACCGCCAGAATTTAAGCGCACATAAAGCTGAAACACTAACGGATCGCGAATTAAGTCAGCTTCTTTCAGACTGCTAGCGATTTCACCCACACCAGCGCCATCAGTCACCTGGAAGGCAATCTTATCGCACATCGGCTCAGCTTGAGTAAAATTCGTGCCTTCACAGTCAAAATCTACCCCCGCTACTGAACGTAGATTATACCGATAGTAGCCGAAAACTACTCCTGCCGCTACCACCAGCAAAATTACCACCGTAGTAATAATTGCCGCCAACCGGTGCGATTTTGCGCCCTTCACGCTTTTGTGCTTGGCTGCGGCCGCCCGCGTAGTGGGTTTGCCAGTCCGCTGTTCTAGGAAATCTTGCAAAATAATTGCTGCCGCTTCAGAATCAATATCACCCTTTTTATAGCCTTTTTTACGGTTTTTCAAGCGTTTTTCGGCCTCTACCGAGGTAAGCGATTCATCTTGGAAGCAGACCTTCGCACCCTCAATCTCACGCTTCAGCTGCAAGGCAAACTTACGCACATATTTACTCTGTTCGGTTTCTTCCCCCTTGGAATTACGCGGCAAGCCGATCACAAAGCTATTAATATCCCAAGCCCGCGCTAGTGAAGCAATTTTCTTAAATTCATTACCATCTACTTCTACTGCACTATACGGAATAGCAATCCGTACCGCCGAATCAGCCTTGGCTACCCCAATGCGTTTCGAGCCAACGTCCAGAGCGATCAATTTCATTACTTATCCTCCACTACTAGCTCAATCGACACTTTGTTGGGATCAGTCGGCACCGACCAGACCCAGAAATAAGAGGTCTGGATGTTGACATCGCTTACACCGTTAATTGCCTTCAAAATCGGCTTAACCTCGCCCGTTCTCTTACCCTTCACCTTTTCCAAAATGTCCTCTTCGGTCACCGTTGGGCCAGTTTCTACGGTTGCCTTGAGCTTGGCTTCATTCTCAATACCGCTAAAGCGCTCAAAATACGGCTCCCCTACCTCGTAAATCTTTTGGTCCGCACCTAGTGCAGTTTTGAGCTTAATATATTCATCGATGGTCGATTTTTTAATCGCATAGACCGAATAAGTAATCTTTACCTCAGCGGAAAGCTTATCACCATCTTTTACCTCAGTACCTTGCTCTGGAGTCGTTTTCACCTCGGTTACTTCACCCTTAAAGCTCGACTCGATCGCCACAATGTCACTACCGAGGTCTTCTAGCAAATCCTCGCGCCCTTCTTCGATATGCTCCGCTAGTTGCGTTTCCTTGACTTTATTCACATCATCTTCACCAATCACCCGCACCATTTCCGTAGTACCGCCCGACATTGCGTTAGGGTTGCGTAGAGATGCACCATTATAAGCATCCCAGCGGCTCCCAGCCGGCAAATTATAGCTCGTACCTGATTCCGCTGCTTCTACGGTCACGCTAATGGTCTGCGTACAGTTGTAAACTCCCCCTACCGTCCGGGCTTCACCACCAACACAGCTCGGCGTAGAAGTACCGCCCCAAGACACTGAATCCCCATCCGTTACAACAAAATTCCGCTCGGCGCTTTGGGAATTATGTCCCACCAAAATGGCTCCTTCCGGCACATTAAAAGTGCACGCCTGCGTTTCACAATCAGCGGCGCTAAAGTTATAAGACAACGCCACCCGCCCCTTCGCTTTCTCACCACGATCTTCTTCGCCAGTTGCCGTAATACTATCAGTCTTATAGGTATCATCCAAGGTTAGCTGCTCAGCATAAAATAGCCCTTCTTCCAGGTTCTGCGCAGCTTCATCAGTAGTAAAACGCACGTTTTCCGAGAAATTTGATGGTGTACTGCTAATCGCAACCGTAATTTTCACCGCCGGCGCGAACACTAACGCCCAAACTAACACCACTACAAGTAATACCGCCACCGCTGAGCCAATCATAATTAGTTTGCGATATTTTTGAATAAAGGAAGCATTTTCGCTATTTTGAGCCTTTTTCTTCTTGGCTTTTGCGTCCTGAGCCTTCTTAGAGGCGTTTTCCAGGCCTTCTTCGGTCAAGTCGAGTGTCACCGCACTTTTGGCCGCAACCCCCTCAGAGGCCGAATTTGGAGCCTTAGACGCGATTTTGGCATTTTTCAGGTCTTTTTTGGATTTCTTGCCGTTTTCAGCCTCGTCTTCGGCCTCTTCGTCAATAATCTGCTCACAAGCCGCCTCGGCTGCTCGGACATTCTCCTCGGTAGGCACCACTGGGCGCGACTGGAGATTCTTTGCTACTGGGATTCGCGCTGCCATCGCCATTTTTACGATCGCCGGGTCGGTAGTGACGATCACTACGACTTTCTCGCACTCTTTTGCCACCCGAGCCACTAATTTCATATTTACAGCGCTACGCAAAATCGTAGCTTTTTTTGGCGGGACTAATGCCACCAATTTTTGTTCGGCCTGTTGGAGCTTGGTTAAGATGTCGGTGATATCATCTTCCGGCTCCAAATAAATAACTTCCTTATTCATATAATCTAAATATAACACAAAAACCTGCGCTTGTGGTAAAAAATGCTGAAACTCGCACACGTCCCATAAATACCTTTTTCTTGGAGTGTCCGGAGGTTACGACCGAGGATTAAGTGCGCGAGACCCGTAACGACGGGTTCGAGCGACACGTCTCCAAGAAAAATGGTATTTATGGGACAAGCCAGCAGTTACTTACCGCAAATTCAAGATTTTTACATAACTTATGCTAAAATGTGCTAAAATTAGGGAAATGGGTTTATTTAGGAAGAAGAAAAAGAAAGGTACTACCAATGATCCAGACGCCGCTGCACTAGCGCTGCGTTCGCTAGATTTTATTGCCGAAGCGGTCCTTGTCGTGAATCCTCAGGGTATCATTAAATTTGCCAACCCCGCAGCTGCCGCTATGACGGGCTATGGCGATCCTAGCAATATGACTGGCCTCGATTACCAGCTAGTCATGCATCTAGAAAACTCCCAGCAAGTCCCGATCGACCCTTCCCAAAGCACTCTCTATACCGCGATTCATCTTAATCAGTCGCTTAATACTCGCGATTATGTCTTGGTAGCCGCCCAGAACGAACGCCGCATCTGTATCGACCTTTCTTGCATTCCTACTGGAGATCTTTACGCCGACCGCATTATTACTTTTCGCGATATCACTACTGAGCTAGCCGAAGAGCGCGAGCAGGCCGAGTTTATTTCTACCGCTAGCCACGAAATGCGCACGCCCGTAGCTTCAATCGAAGGCTATCTGGGTCTCTGTCTTAATCCACAAACCGCCACCATTGACGACCGCGCCCGCCAGTATCTCGATGCCGCCCATACCGCCAGCAAACACCTCGGCCGGCTCTTCAAAGATTTGCTTGATGTCACCAAGTTTGATGATAGTCGCGCCAAAGCCCACCTCATTCCGGTCGATGCTGTACAAGCAGTATCTTATATTGCCAACGAACAGGCCGAGGCTATGCAAGCCAAAAACCTCCGCTACAGTTTCGGCGGCAACCGCTTTTCCGATAAGAAACATCTCACCCAGAAGATCTACATGGCGGTCGATTACGATTTTTTGCACGAAATCGTAGATAATTTAGTTGGCAATGCCATCAAATACACCCCCGAAGGTGGCGAGATCAAGGTTAACGTAAAGGGTGACGGTGACAAAGTTTTGATTACTGTAGCGGATACCGGCATTGGCATCCCAGCCGAGGATATTGGGCACATTTTTCAGAAATTTTATCGGGTGGACAATACTCACACCCGCGAGATTGGCGGTACCGGGTTAGGCCTATACTTGGTTAAGCAGCGCGCCGAGTCGCTCGGTGGGCGAGTTTGGGCAGAGAGTGATTTTGGCCATGGCTCGACTTTCTTTGTCTCTCTACCGCGCATTACGGAGTCAGAATACGAAAAGATGCGTATTGCCTATGGCAACGAAAAAATGATGCGGACACCTTTTGTAGCTCCGGTAGTTGGTACGGCCACTATTACTGTGCCGCCAGCCGGGCTCACTGCCACCGCTAACGGCCAGACTGGTGCGCAGATCCAAATGGCCACCTCGGCAACGCCAGCAGTGCCCGCTAGTGCTCCAGCTACGCCTACTAATATTTCTGCGGCGCCAACAGACAATCACACTCCCGTTAGCGCATCATCAATGCCTGAGCCTGCTCCAGCTAATGTTTCTGCTCCCACTATTAGCCCCCTTATCAAAACCCACGCCATGACTTTACAGGAGCCATCTAGTTCGGATAATCCTGAAGTCGCCTCAGCTACTGAGCCGCAAATTTTCGCACGCAAGGCTCCTACTTTAATGCCGCACAGCACCCCTACGTCTGCTACTCCATCACAGGCTGCATCCATTTCTTCATCACAGGCTAGCCCTACCACGATGACACCGCCTACCTCTGTCCCTACGGCGCCATCCCCTACCGTAAATTCACCAACTAATAATCAATAAGGAGACCATATGAGTAAAGTAATGATTGTCGAAGACGATGATAGCCTGCGCGAAATCTATAGCATTCGCTTGACTGCCGAAGGTTACGCCGTTATCTCGGCCCGCGATGGCGAAGAAGCTCTGGCCGTAGCTGTCAAAGAGCGTCCAGATTTAATTATCTCAGATGTCATGATGCCCAAAATCACCGGCTTCGACATGCTAGATATCTTACGCTCCACCCCCGAGACCGCTAACATCCGCGTCATTATGATGACTGCACTCTCCTCCGAAGATCAGCGCACTCGCGGCGAGAATCTTGGCGCCGATCGTTACCTTGTAAAATCTCAAGTTGGTATCGAGGATGTAGTTAATACCGTTCACGAAGTCCTCGGCGACCGCAACGCCGGTGGCGTCATCACTCCAGCCGCTTCAAACCCACTCAATGCTCCAGTAGCCACCCAGCCGTTACCGACTGCACCAGCCGCTCCAGTAGCTTCCACTGCGGCCGCCCAGCCTGTTGCTGCTCCTACGCCCCAGCCAGTAGCGCCCATAGCTCAGCCGTCCACGCCCGCTCCTCAATCTGCACCACAAACTGCACCAGCCCAGCCCGCCGTTATGCCTCAGCCACCACTGCCGCCTTTTCCGGCTCCCGAAGCTGCTAATCCCATCCCGCCTTCTATCATGCCCGACCCTACCGCCTAATTGACAAAACTGTTACTTCGTAATATAGTAATGATTATGCAAGATTCTGTCCGCTTGAACAAATTCCTAGCCGAGCAGCTTGGTATTTCCCGTCGCCAAGCTGATGATTTGATTGCCGCCGGCAAAATTACTGTCAACGGAAAAACGGCTATTCTGGGCCAACGAGTATATTTGAATATTCCCCGCTCAATAGGAAGTTCAAGCGAGAATTCCATCCAAAATCCGTCTCAAATGCCACAAAATCTCCCAAAATCCCCTCAGCCTCTTGACAAATTTGACAAAGTGTGCTACAATGGAAGTATAATATCTCCTTCTGTGTCCTACGTCTACTTAGGCATGAACAAACCGGTCGGTTACCTCTGTTCGCGGCGCAGCCAAGGCGGTGTACCCACTGTCTATGAGCTTTTGCCGGCCCAATATCAAGCACTCAAAACCGTTGGGCGCCTCGACAAAGACTCTTCTGGCCTGATTTTGTTAACTAACGACGGGGATTTTGCTTTCCAGATGACCCATCCTAAATTCCAAAAAACCAAACTCTACACCGTCACCCTAGACCAACCCTTGCAGCCACTGCATCAACAAGAAATCGCTGATTTTGGTATCGAAATCGGTGACGGCGTTTCCAAGATGGGGCTCACTAGGCTCAGCGACGATCGCAAGACTTGGCAAGTTGCCCTGCACGAGGGGCGCAACCGCCAAATCCGCCGGACTTTTGCCGCCCTCGGCTATACCGTTACCCAGCTCCATCGCACTCAGTTTGGTCCTTATCAGCTGAATAATTTGCCAGAAGGAAAATTTTTAGAGGTGCCAAAAGCATCATTATAGAGTAGGCTTTGTCCCATAAATACCTTTTTCTTGGAGTGTCCGGAGGTTACGACCGAGGATTAAGTGCGCGAGACCCGTAACGACGGGTTCGAGCGACACGTCTCCAAGAAAAATGGTATTTATGGGGCGATACTTGCAAAAAGGTGTTTTGACATTCCCTTCTGGTATGCTATAATAGCAAGGCAGGCTCTGCCTAGTATTTTATCTGAGGAGGATTCTCTATGTTGGAATTTGGCACTAAGGTTACCCTAGTCGGTGACCTGCGCATCTCCAATGTTCCGTCATTTTTCGTTGAGCGCCAGCCCAGCGAGGTTTTGGCCTACCCGCCGCTTATCATTGGGTTGGGGCGCAAGCTGAGTGACCGCAGCTGGGATAAACTGTTCGAATCGGTGATTAAGCCGAACGATCTGCCCTCCGAACTGCGCGATCATTTCACCACCGCGCTGTCTGGAGATTCGCCGGTCTGGTTCCCTAGCGATGTATTGATCAACGGTTACGGGCTGCGCGTACAGATGACGAACGCTGAAGATACCAGTCGTTACGAGTTTAAGGCCGCCCAGACCAATGGCCTCACCTTAATCATCCGCGCTCGTGACTATCAGCAGCACAGTGTATTTTATAGTTATACCGAAAGCACTACCGTCACCAAGCGGCATATCTATCTGACCAAAACCACTTCCACCGAAAAGGTTCGCTATATTCTTACTCCTGCCGCCGATGGAGTGAACAGCGAGATGACGGTTCACCACCTTTCCTAATCCTCCGCACCCCGGCTTCGGCCGGGGATTTTTTAGAAACTTGAGAAAAAGCTTACACAAAATGAAAATAGTGTGGTACAATAGAAATGTTATAATATTTATTCAAAAGCGAGTTCAATTTTGTGTCACCATTAGAATGGCACTATGAGGGACTTTCTTTGGTGACGCTTCGAGCTTCGCTGAATGAATATTATAACACCCCTCGTGGTGCCATTTTTGTGTATCAAGTATTTTACATGAAAGTGATATG
>CAYMCF010000029.1:0-11425 GCA_964388975.1 uncultured Candidatus Saccharibacteria bacterium
TAAATGGCATTAAAGTGGATGATAGGGTATTTATTTTGAATTATGCAACAACGCCTGGAGATTTTAGTGAATAGGGGTACGCGGCAAAATATTTAGAGTGTAAGGGTCGGCCGGCGGCACTTTGGCTAAGATCTCGTAATACGCTGCTACGCCCACCATGGCGGCATTATCGCCAGAAAATTGCGGCTCAGGGAAGTAAATTTGCCAATCCAGAGCAGCAACGTCCATTTTGGCGTTTTTAGTATTTTTAGCATGGTTAGCATTAGCAAAATCGTTTCTAAGGCCATTTTTAAGCCCTACAAGGGCCTTCTGGCGCAGAACTCGGTTAGCACTCACTCCGCCAGCAAAAACCGCGCTACGAGTCTCTAAATGGCCTTTCCGCGCAATTTGCATTTTTTCCAATAATATATCACAAGCCGTAGCCTGGAAAGAAGCGGCAAAATCAGCTTTTTGTTGCTCCGTCAAGTGGCTAGCCAACTCATACGATGGCGTAGTAATAGGCAAATGGCAATCAGCCTGTACCGCTCGCAAAACCGCTGTTTTTAACCCCGAGAAGGAAAAATCCAAGCCATCAACCTGAGGACGAGGGAGTTTATACTTATTAGGGTCGCCATTTTCGGCGGCCTTGGCAATACTTGGCCCACCCGGGTAGGGAAGGCCAAGGATTTTTGCTACCTTATCAAAACATTCACCTACCGCATCATCCCGAGTAGTGCCAATAATCTCGAACTGATTATGCTCTGGCATATAGATAATCTGGGTATGTCCACCCGAGATCACCAAAGCCAGCAGAGGAAACTCTGGATTCTGGCCGCTCAGCCAATTTGAATAAATATGCGATTTCAGGTGGTGTACTGCATACAATGGCTTCTGCCAGAGAATCGCTAGCATTCGCGCCGTTAATGTACCGATGAGCAACGAGCCTAACAACCCGGGCGCATAAGTCACCGCAATGTAATCAATATCATCTTTCGTCAAGCTTGCATCATCCAGGGCTTTGTGTATTACTGGCAAAATAGCCTCCAGATGGGAGCGTGCCGCTACCTCAGGAATCACTCCGCCATAAACCTTAAAGATATCAATCTGGGAAACCACCACATTACTCAAAACCTCTGCGCCATCACCAATTACCGCCGCCGCAGTTTCATCACAAGAACTCTCAATTGCCAGGATTTTCATACTACTATCATAGCATATTTAGCGAGAAAAAGCCAGCTAAATAGCCCTGTTGCGTACAAATACACTTTTTCTCGAGGCGCGTTCTCAGCGCCCGCCGTCGCGGGGCTGAGCCGCTCGTCCTCCTCGTAAGTCCGGATCCTCTTCGAAAAAGGTATTTGCTACGCAACAATCCAACTCCTGCTAATCTCACATCCGCGTAAACTTCTTGTTTTTTAGCCAATCTTAACGTATAATAGGTATAATTATTTGAGGAAAATAAAGGAGGTTTATGCAAAATAATACCAAGTCATCGGTGATTGCCGGTGTCCTCGGGGTGTTCTTGGGGGCTTTCGGTGGCCACGATTGGTATCTCGGAAATACTAAAAAAGCGATTACTCACGTTAGCCTTTGTGTGGGCGGATTTATCTTGCTCATGATCGGCATGATTCTGCTCAACCTAGCCAGCGATATCCCAGTATTAAACGTGTTGTTCATCTGTATCGTAGTAGCCGCCTATGTGATTATCGTAGGTAATGGCATTTGGGGGTTCATCGAGGGAGTGATTATCATTGCTCAAGGTGATGCCGGCCTAGCCGCTAAGGGCTACAAAGTAGCCGACCCCGCTACTGCCACCATGAATGTTGCTGCACCAACAGCTGCTCCTGATAACGCTACTGCACCAGCCGCATCTACCCCAGAGATCAAGCCGCTTGAACCAGCTCAGTTAGATAATATCATGACTGCCGCACCGGCCGCCGCTACCACTATGCCAGCCTCAGTACCAGCCAATACGCCAACTATATCCGCTACAGAAACCGCTAGCACTACCACTGCGCCAGCGGCACCTACTGCAGAAACTGCTGCCCCCGCAACACCAGCTACGGCCAACACCTCTGCACCCACTTCAGCTACTGCTGACACTACCATAACTCCGCCTGCTACGGCAACTCCAGCGCCAACACCCGCCCCCGAGACGACTACCAGCCCCACTCCGGCTACCGACTCTGCTAATGCGACCGCTTCCAATACAACAAGCGCTGCGCCAACCGCCACGCCGAATGTAGCTCCTGCTGCCGAGACTTCCGCTAATAATACTACACCATCTACACCAGCAAATACAACACCAGACGCTCCTAAGCCAGAGACTCCAGCTAGCCCCAGCACACCAGTCAGCCCATTTGCATAGAGCAAAGATCTAGCTACACAAAAAGCACCCGTCTCTGGGTGCTTTTAGCTTATCGGGAGCTAAGCATTCGCCGCGGTAACGGTAACTACGGTTGAATAAGTGCCATTCGGTATACTTGGGGATACCGCTATACCTACGCCAAAAGTATGGATAGTACCGATACCATCTGCGGCCGCGGAAGTATCGCTGTGATATTCAGTGGCTTTGGTGGTGATAGGTGCATAAGTTTTACTCTCAGTAGTAGTGCCTTCTCCAGTCCAGATGCCCCAGCCAGTAATACCTTTTTGCAAGATAGTAGTATTAGCTACTGGAGTGATAGTATTCTCGGCATTAATAGCATTAGTTAAAGCTGGCTTAGCTGCAGATAGCATTACCGTATAGCCTAAATTACTAGAAATAGTAGCAGAGATGCTGCCTTCTAATACTTTAGTATAATCTACTTGTCCACTCATGCCTTCGGCGGCATCGATGGTGAGGGTGGGGCCAACTTGGACGGAAATGTCAGTGTCGGATTGGGTAGGATATTGGTCTGGCGCATCAGTGGAGTGTGAATCTGGGTTATTCATACAGCGCACAGAATAGCCTCGATAGCGATAATCGTAGCCATCTAAGTTTACGAAGCTTCTGCCAAAACTCATGAAATAAGCTCTGGAATAGGCAGTTTCAGAAACTGCAGAGCTAGACCAATAATAGCCACTGATACCGATATCAGCAAATTGACTAGCATTAAGATACCCAGTAGCCGGGAAGAAAGCGGCACCAGGAGCATCGGCAGTGCTCCCGCCCAACCAATAGCCAGAACTAGAATTAGCAGTAAAGTCTCCCACTTTCAAGCTTCCTGCATCATAAAGGGGTTGAAACTCACCTCTACTAGTGCCAGTTGGCAAGCGCCAACCTTTCGGGCAAATGTCATATGAAGCCTGAGTGACAGCGCCGCCACCCGTAGTTCCAGCGGTAGCCGTAAGCCAGGTATAGTATCCACTGCTTGTATTATCATTAAAGTAGGCTCCTTCTATCATTTGATGATAGTCATTAACCAAAGGTGGATACCAAATTCTAGTCTCCGGAATTTTATAATCATTTACCACATTAGAATCAGCACTAGTCACTTTTTTATCGACCAAATTCAAATTCTGTCCCATCCAGCATCTATCATCACTCAATTTCTTTACTACATAGCTATGCGCGACGCCGTCATTAGTATAGCCCGCCCCGCGCCTGTCAATCAAAGCTTTGCTTTCACCAATTTCCGAGTTATTACAGATTTCTACCGTCATATCCTGCATATAAGTAATGTTGCTGAGGGTGCGCCATTCCTCGATCTCGGCGGCGTGCGCTTGCTGGGGCAGAGAATAAAAACTCAGTCCCAAATATCCCACACTCAACACCCCAGCGCAGGCTATCACCCCAAAATATTTTACTTTAGTTTTGCGTATTTTTGGCATCTTACCTCCCTTTATAGTTCACCCTTGGATGCCAAAATTCTAGAGCCACAAAAAATACTGCAAAAGCCGCAGCTGCTTTCGTGATCTTAGACAAAAATGACACCGCAAGGGTGTTATCACAATTCAACTCAGCGGCTGAGCCTTCGAGTGCATTGGAAACCTTACGGTGTCATTTCTACACTCGAAATCTCAACAAAGCCGCTTTGGCTTTAACGTTTTATGAATTGTGATAACAATACCATTATAGCACACTATGAGCCGGCTGTGAAGTTTTTCCAGAAACGATTACTTGATCAAAACTTTCAGGCGTATACCCAAAAATAATATTATTCAAAAAATTAAATCCTATGGAAAACTATTTCTTCCTCTGCCGTAAGGCTTCACGCACCACTTGCACATCCTCAAACTTGTGCGGGCCGTCGGCGCGGAGGATAGTTTTCTCGTGCCCCTTGCCCAGTACAAGAACAATATCGCCCGGCTGCGCCGCCGCAATCGCCAAGCGAATCGCCGCCTTGCGGTCTAGCTCCACAAAGAGATTCTGCCCCATAATCTTGCCGGCGCGCTCCGCCCCATCTACAAACTGTTCGGCAATCTTACGTGGGTCTTCGTCGCGCGAATCGTCTTCAGTAATGATGACAATATCGCTATATTTACCCAAAATCTTCCCGCGCATCGCCCGAGTCGACTCATCCCGCCGCCCTGCACCACCATGCACTGCAATCACCCGGCCAGTCTTCTCGGGGACTTTTTTGCCCTTACCCTGGCGCGACAGAGAATCCACTGTCGAAGAAAACACTTGCTCCAAGGCATCCGGCGTGTGGGCATAGTCCACAATCACCGTAAAATCTTGCCCTTCGTCGATCCGGTTCATACGCCCTTCCACTGATTCCAGCGCATGGATACCCTGCTCAATCTGCGCATCACTAAGTTTTAGCCGTTTGCCCACCGCCACTGCCGCCAGGGAATTGTAAACGTTAAACTTACCCGGAATCTGCGTCTCAATCGTCAGGGTATCCTTGGCGGTATTCACCTTAGCTGGCAAAGAGTGCCGCGCACGCTGGTCGGTGGGGTCGGCGCTAACCGGCGGATGCGCCGAACTCATCCGCGCCTTTGAAGAGTCTACGCAAGTATAATCTACACCAAAAGCGTTCAGCTGCACATTAGTGGCACGAATATCTCCCCGCTCGATACCATAAGTAGTGATATCTTTCGGGGCAAACGGCTTGATGAAAAACCGCGCATTCTTATCATCAGCGTTCACGATACCATATTTAGCTTGCTTAAAGAGCTTTAGCTTGGCCTTGCGATAGTTCTTAATGGTACGATGATAATCCAGATGCTCATGAGTGAGATTAGTAAACACTGCAATCTCAATCGGCACGCCCCAAGTACGATACTGGGCTAGTGCATGCGAAGTCACCTCTAGTACCATAAATTCCGACCCAGCATCAGCCACTGCTCGCATCCGCTGATTGAGGATATCCACCCGCTCGGTAGTCATGTGCTCATACTGACGGTGGATGGTCTCACCATCTTCGGACCAGCCCACCGTAGTGAGTAAACCAGTCTTGTAGCCAGTTTCTACCAGCATCTTCCAGATCATAAAGCAAGTCGTGGTCTTGCCATTAGTGCCAGTTACCGCAATCACACGTAAATTTTGCGCTGGACGACGATAACGCCGGCTCGCGCGCACCGCTTGCAGCCAGTGCCAAGGCAACACCAGCTTGTTATAACCAGGAACTTTCTCCACAACTCTCTTCAAACTCATACTATTATTATACAATACATAAGTAGATTAGGGTAGAAAAATGGGGAATTTTACGCCAATAACTTCGCAGTCGGGCTTTGCTTAGCCAGAGCTTGGTCAAAAGTCCAGAGCGGCTCAGCTTCGTTGAGCGCTGCATAGGCCGCCAGGCAACAATCATTGAAAGATAGCTGTGGATGCTCCAGATACATCGGGAAAACTTGATTAAAAAGGTTGAAATTGGCGTTAATATGTGGCAACTCAAAAATCCATTTTATCTTCTTCACAATCTCTTCGCGGGAATAATCTTTTTGCATGACATAAACCGCCTCCATAATAGCCAAATCCGCCACATCATAAACTATACCCATACGCATAAACAAATCCTGCGCCTTCATACATTGCTCGGGGATATCCTGCACCATAAGCCGCACAATAATATTCGTATCCAGTGATTCGTGCGTCTTAAATGCCATACTTTTCCTTAATATAAGCTTTATGTTCTGGAGTGTTGTCATAATACTCATGATACTGATTTACTGTCCATCCTTTCATCATCTCGGCGCGCTTCCTCTGCTCGGGAGTCATATTTTTTTCATGTTCACGTTGTAATTGAGCAAGTTCCTCAAAAACCCGCGTTACTTGCTCTTCTAGAGTTGCGGCTTTGCGTAGCTTAATTGTACCGTTTTCTACTTCAGCCTCCAGCTCATCTCCGGCCTTCACCCCTAGGAGCGACCGGAAAGCCCGCGGTACGGTAATCTGGTTGGCACTCGATATTTTTAATAAAGTTGGCATAGTTTTCCTTTACTTTTTTACTCTAATTTAATTGTAGCATAGCACTTTAGATAGTACAAGATACTTTATTTGAGAAAAATAAAAGTCATTTCATTATCATAAAGCTTATTAGAAAATTAAAGCTATTATCCTCATCTAAAGCTGATTAGCCGACTTAAATCTCTGTAAATATCTAAAGTAGCTAAATAAATTAAAGTGTTCCCTTAAATTTCTAATCGTATCAGGGGTGAACTTAATTTTTGCTGTAATTTTGGCACTCTACTATTGCAAGTGCTAATTTTCTGTGCTATGATAGAGGTACGAAAGGAGTTATCAATACATCATGAAACTAAAACCGTTGGGGGATAGGGTAATCGCTAAAAAAGACGAGCCACAGACTATGACCAAATCCGGCATTTTGCTCGGTGAAGCTAAAGAAGCACCGTCCTATGCCGTAGTGGAATCAGTTGGTCCAGAAGTCAAAACCGTCAAAGCTGGAGATAAAATCGTTTACAAGCAATATTCTACGACCGACGTCAAGCTAGACGACGAAGATTACATTATCGTGAAGGAAGAAGATATCCTAGCAACTTTGTAATCATCTTGATAAAATGTTAAATATTAACCAATAGGGAGTATTATGGCAAAAAAGATTTTTTACGCTGACCAAGCTCGGGAAAAGGTTCTGTCCGGAGCAAAGCAGCTGTACGATGCGGTCAAAGTGACCTTTGGCCCAAAGGGACAGAATGTGGTAATTGAGAAGGCCTATGGCGGCCCAACTATTACCCATGATGGAGTAACGGTGGCGGAAGCGGTAGACCTAGGTAGCACAGAGGAGAATCTTGGCGAGCAAATTGGCGCCAAGCTCATCAAGCAGGCTGCACAAAAATTAAACAAAGTGGCCGGTGATGGCACTACAACGGTGACCGTCCTGACTTATAATATCTTGAACGAAGCCAACAAGCTGATTGCCGCCGGGGTGAACCCGATGGAGCTGCGTAAAGGCATCGAAGCCGCTGGCGCAGAGATCGTGAAGAATATCGAGAAAAGCGCCGAGCAAATTGCTGGTGATGATAAAAAAGTGGCTGAGGTAGCTTCCATCTCAGCCGGTGATGCGGAAATCGGCCAGCTGATTGCCGATGTGATTAGCAAAATTGGCAAAGACGGCGTAGTTACCGTAGAACAAGGCCAAGGCCTAGAGATGGAGCAGGAGATCGTCGAAGGCTTCACCTATGATAAAGGGTGGTCTTCACCATTCTTCGTGACCGATGTCAACCGCCAAGAAGCGGTCTTTGAGAAACCACTCATCTTAGTGACCGACAAGAAAATTTCCAGCGCCCAGGAGCTCTTGCCGATTCTCGAGCAATGCGCTCAAGCTGGTCGCAAAGATCTAGTAATTATTGCCGAAGAGGTGGAAGGTGAAGCACTTTCGGTCCTAGTACTGAACAAGCTCAAAGGCGTATTTAATACCTTAGTGCTCAAGGCTCCGTCCTTTGGTGACCGCCGCAAGGAAATCATGGAGGATATTGCCATTCTCACCGACGCTACAGTGGTTTCTACCGATAAGGGCATGAAGCTCGAAGAAGCTGGCATGGAAGTATTGGGTACTTGCGGCAAAGTCATCGCTACCAAAGACGAGACTACCATCATTAAGGGCGCCGGCAACAAGCAAGCCGTAGCTGACCGGATTAGCTTGATCCAGTCGCAGGCCAAGCTAGAAAAGTCCGACTACGCCCGCGAAGAGCTTGAGAAGCGCGCCGCAGCCTTACTAGGCAAAGTGGCTGTCATCAAAGTCGGTGGCGCTAGCGAAACCGAAATCGATGAGAAGAAATTCCGCGTAGACGACGCCGTAGCTGCAACCAAGGCAGCTTTGGCTGAGGGTATCGTCACCGGTGGCGGTGTAACTCTCGTGGAGCTATCCGAGAAGCTGAAGGAAGATAATGATGGTGCCAAGATCGTCAAACGCGCCTTGAAGGCTCCGTTTGTCCACATTATGGAAAATGCCGGCCTCAACGCACAAGCCCTCCTTGCTGAAGTAGAAAAAGCCAAGCCTGGCCAGGGTATCAATGTGATGGAGCCAGAAAAGGGCTTGATCGACCTCAAGAAAGCTGGCGTGATTGACCCAGCTAAAGTGACCAAGGAAGCCGTCCAGAGCGCGACTAGCATTGCCGCTACTGCCATTACTATGGGCGCTTTGATCGTGGATATCCCGGAGAAGCAAGCCCCGGCCAGCCCCGACATGGGCGGAATGTATTAAACCGCAAAATCCTAAAGCTCTAGAGTAACAAAGATTTTGAATTGGTATTAGCGAAAGAGCACCTCGAGATGAGGTGCTCTTTTTATTAGCTATGGGGATTTTTGGTTTTAGGAGGATGTAGCAATACAGCGGACGTGCTGCCCATAAGTATCCCAATTATAGCTATAAGTTCCAAGAAAAGTAGTTCCCACTCGAAATGACCAAGCACGAGATAAACTGCCATCACTGCCATTTGATGGTCGGTTTGTCCAGTACCAACCATATTTCCCGATATCACTATGTTCACCGTAGCCGATATGCCCGTCTAATGCAAAACTATACGGCGACCCCAACAAAATTTCCGACCCCTCAGCGCTGCTAGTTATACCAGCCGCCGTTGTCAGATTAGTGTATTGAGTAGTAGTTGGTAATTTCCAGCCTTTCGGGCAAATACTATAAGTAGCCACCGAGCCAGATGTAGTTGTGTACGTACGACAACTATTAGCTGTTGCTGCACAGAAAGAATAATATACTCCATCAGTATTATAGGTGCTGCTATCATAATAAGACTTAATGACACCATGTCCATCGCCGCCCTGAGTCTGATTTTCAACATTAAAATCGGTTTTAACTAATGAAGTTTTGGTGGCCGGTAACGTCCAGCTGCTACTCACGTCCGAGCTGCTACTATTCAGCGTCTTACTGCCAATAAGTCTTAAATTTTGCGTCATCCAGCAATTGCCATCATCTAGTTTTGTTACAGTATAAGCATTATTGTCTCTATTATCAATTAATTCACTGCTAGTACCTATCGTGGCAGCCGCACAAATATTTTTCGTCATTTCTTGCATATAAGTAATATTCCACTTTACGGTATCAATCGGAGTGGACACCAACGATAACAATACCGAAGCCCGATAATGCCCAGATTGTATGCCACTATCGCCAAACTTAGCCGCAAACACAATTTTCTTTGTCGTAGAGGCTATATTCGAAACTGCGCCGCCTTCAAGCCTACCAGTGTTGATATTACTACCTACAGTCCCATATGCCGGCATAGTATAATATGTCAAGCTCTCATTGGGAGTTGTCGTATCTGCCCAGCTAAACCCCCATGAATTACTCGGCATATTAACCACAGTAGTCCCGTTAGCACCAGACAGCACAGAATTACCACCATCCACTTGCATTTTATCGTATCCATCAGCATAGCTCACCTGGATATAATAATCTTTAATATAATTAGCACTATATGTTACATCGCTGCTCAAATAAGCTGTCTCCCCAGAACCAACTTTTGAAGATAAATTCGTTGAAGATACCGACATTTTAGCATACGGAGCGACTAATGCTAGCGGCATAATCCCAGCCTCGGCATCATCAGCGGAAACTTCAAAATCAGTCTCAGCAAAGCCACCAAAACTCTCGTCTGGAACACTCTCAGTATTTTCAGGATCCTGTGCATTTTCTGCTCCTTCCGAAGCTAAATCTTCCTCATCAACCTCCAGCGCATTCGTTTTATCATTTACAACTGGGTTAATACTGAGGGCACAAAGCAATAAAAATAGCGCCAAACACCCAACCGGTATAACATAAACTAAATTTCTCCCGCCAACAGGGGATTGTAACCGCGAGGGATTCAGCAGCCTCTTCCTTTTTCTATACTTATCAAAAAATTTACCTATTTCTACCGACGGCGAATGTTGGTGCATCATGCCTCCTTTGATTTGTTTTATGCTTTTCCCCACATAAGTGCCGTTTTGTGTTATTATAGAGTAATAGAGGACGCAAAAATATTACGGCACACAAAAATCACCGATATCCATCAAGCTATGTTGCTTATCTCATAACTGATCAATTCTCTCGATAGTGACGAAGGTGTGCCTTTTTGCAATACTATACAATACTGAAAACGACACCGCTAGGGGCGTCGAAACCAAATCAAAATCGAAAGCACAAAGCTATCAAACCCTGAACCCAGCGGTGCCGTTTTCACTGGGTTTAACAGCAATATAATGCTTATATTTGACTTAGTTTCGACAAGTCCATTATATCATAGGATTCCGGCTTTGCCTATATGCTTTTTTGGAAAAATAGGCAGGAAGAGCCAGAGTATATCTTCTGCGCCGCACATGCCTTTGACACATAGTCCAGTATATGCTACAATAGTAAGGCAAGTTCACTTGCAACTGAACTTTAATACAGAGAATAGGGGGGAAAGCTTATGTCAAAACGTAAAAGTCGTAACCGTCGTCGCAACCGCAGCCCTACTGGGCTGAGCCCCATCCGTATCGCATCACCCGCCAATTCCATCAGCAACCAGCGTATTCAGCGTAAAATTTTAACTTTGGCCGCCATCCCTTGTCTGGTTCTGATAATACTTTTGATTTGGCAGCTGGCGGATACCCATAAGGGGTACTGTGTGCGCCAAATTGAAGCCGACACTTATCGAATCGATGTAGTGGTGGACCGCGCTCTGGCCGGGCGCCTACTGAAGTACATGCACAAGAACCAGATTACAAGCTGCGAGCTGAAAGATGTGCGCTTACCGGGCGGCCTCATGGCTACGGCGCGCCTAGATTACGCTGAGACATTGGAATTTTTGCAAAGTTCCGCGCAAAAGATGACCGCCACTACAGTTTGGCGACTCTCCGAACATTCTGGCACACATACCGATACTGAACAGAATCTCTTTACCGTCTATGTGGAATATTCGCGCGCTGAGCTGCTGGAGGCTTTGCAGGTCGCCAAAACCGAGCCTACCGATAAGCATATGATGGAAACCGCTATCAACCTGCCTACCGGCCGTACTGGACGTTGCAGTTTGAGGGCTAATACCAAAAATGTGTTGTTATCTACCTCTTATTCTCCAGATAGCAAAC
>CAYMCF010000030.1:0-11399 GCA_964388975.1 uncultured Candidatus Saccharibacteria bacterium
TAAAATAAGGGTTAAAAAATACTTGCCATTTTTAAGCAAGTTAATTCCGAAGACAGCCGCTCTAATCCACTGAGCTACGGGTGCATAAAGATATTATATCATAGCTCTGCGATGATTGCTAAAAGTTGTGGTGAAATGGCGAAATAGTCCGCTAGAGCCTGTGCCTAATCCTTTATAGCCACCGATAAGTTTTGTCATTCTCTGTACGCTCAGTTTTAAGGACGGCGCTAGCTTTAGGGCAATATTTATCCATATATTCGTGCAATGGGCGTTCGTATTGCTCGAACTCTTCGGCTTGGTGTTCGGGGGTATGTACATAATATCTCGCCATAGTCGCAACTTCTTCCCAGCCATTCAATTCTGGTGGTTGTGGCGCATCTTCAAGATCATACTTATCCTTTTCCATTTTCGTTTACAACTTTTACATAGTCATTTCATTATCTTCTAGCTCTTGTTCATCAGTTTGAGAAATGTTTTCTCCACGTACTGCTCGCAAGACCCGCTCACGATGTTCGCGAAGCATTTTTTGATGTTTAGCTTCGGCGGCAATTTGCTCGGGAGTTTTGCCGTTATCTATATCTTCCATTTGCATTTCTGCATCTGGTTCAGTATCGCTACTTATTGGCCTAGCTAACTCAGCCTGCGATAAAGTTTTGGGCGCTAAATCTTTTGCCGCAACTGGCTGAGCGATACCAGTAATCTTATTCCAGTAATCCCAATCTTCACGACTTAGATTATCCGCTAAATCTGGCGCAAACTTCTCTAATCGTGCGATGATACGATTACAAGCTTGAGATAGTTGTGTCCAATTTTTTCGATCAACTTCGTTTTGCGAGTGTCTAATATCGTGCTGGTATTCTCGTAAACGCTCAATTAATTCTTCCTGGCTATAACTATTACGATCAAAATCTTGGACTTCTTCTAAAACTTTACGCTCAGCATCATGGAATGCTTTAGCTTGTTGATAGTCGCGTATTGCTTGCTCTAAGCGCCTATCAGCAGCTTCTTCCTGGCCCGGTATTGCAAAAGTAGAGTTATCGATCTTCCGGGCTTTCTGAGCAAGTTGTGCATCGTTGTCATTTATCAATGCTTCAATATTAATTGTTTTATTGAGTGACGCTTCCAGCTCGGCGCGTCGCAGCTCATCCGCGGAAGACACTGGGCTAAGATCTATTGTGCGCGACTCTGAAGCTGTTTCCTGAGTAGAATTATTTTGTGCTTGATCCTCGGTAGCTAGGCGCATCCAAAAATCATATCCTCTGCTGCTATTATCATCGCTCAAGATAGAGTCAATAGTTTGAGCCTTTTCTCGATATTGTTGCCCGCGTTCACCGGCAATTTGCTTGCCATGTTGTTCATATTTGTTCTTCAAACTTGCTAGAATTTCTGGGATGCTCCTCGATCCATCTAGAGCATTTGTTACCTCATCCCAAACTTCCAGCTCGCGTTTATCTTGTTCTAAAGAATCTTTCAGACCATCTGCATTTGCAACGCCAATCCATTTGTCAAAATTGCCTTGCTGCAGATCTATCGTCTTTTCGCGAATTGTTTGCTCTAGGCGATCGCTAGCAAAAGTTGCTAATTCTTCGTCGGAAATTTGCGGTTCTGCAGTTTCTGTGTTCTTCTGATCCGGATTAAACGGTGGTAAATCTTTTTGATAAGCGTCTCCCCAAGGCGAATCACCTCTGTTCGGTAGCTGCTCGGTATTGTTTGGTCGTTCGAAATTCATGTTTTTCCTTTTATAGCCTATATTATCTTACTCTTATTGTAGCATAACTTTATTAGCATAATGCTGCTTAATTCTAAGAATGCCTTGCTAAACTCATTTCACTTTACATTTTGTAAAGTCATTTGCAATTTTACGAAATGTTTTTCTCTTAAATAAGTTATGATTGAGAAATAAAACGAAAAGGAAAAGCTATGCTGAAAATTGTAGTTTTTGACGGTGGCTGGGGCGGAGAAATAGTAGCAAATTATTTACATAAGGAATTGCAAACTGTAGAAATTGAACGAATTATCGATTGGCAAAATGCACCCTATGAAGAAAAGAGTACTCTAGAAGTTTGCGAACTAGCTGATCAAGTTTTATGTGATCAAATCGGCAAAGCGGACCTAATCGTGTTGGGCGGATATACCTCGTCATTGGCACTAGAATATTTGTCGAAAAAATATCCCGAGCAAAAATTTGTCGGTATGAGCATCAACTATCATCGTATTCTCAATAGTGCTACTTATCCAGAACGCGTTACGGTATTAGTAAATGATTATTTAATACGATCCCAGCTAGGCGAAGAAATTCGTAATAATTTACCGTATTCGTATATAACAATTCCAGATAGTCGTGGTTGGGAAGAACTAGCTAACATCGGTGAATTATCAAATGAAGTGCTGCGAGCAGAATTGGAACCGTATTTCCGAACCGCGGCACGTCCGCTAAAATTAGACGATGCAGAGAAAAACTTGCCTCTGGTGGAAGTTATCAAAAATCAGAAGAAGCGTTTAGCCTATACTGCCGGTACCGAAGAAGTTTGGCCGATCGAAAAACGTATCCGTAGTGATGTAGTTTTGATTCTTAATACTAATTTCTGGGATGCAAAACCAATCCTGGAGGAAGTCTTTGGCTATCAGGTACGCGTAATGGATTTCCGGAAAAAGCTCTTGCATGATGTCTGTACGGCACTTAATTTGTTAGGGCTGGATGGAGAACGTAGTAAATAAAAAGGCCCACAATAGGCCTCACAGAAGTGTGTTTTCGCTACGGTATCATAGTTACCGGCTTATTTGAACTCGTCGTGTAATTCAATCGTGTAATTGAACTAACCTTATTATATTGCATACATGGTATAATGTAAATAGAAAAATATGATGAGGCTACACTATGAATAAAAACCAGCACTATTATATTGGATTAGATTGTGGGACGAACTCCGTAGGATGGGCGGTGACTGATGAGGATTACCATATCTTGAAGGGTACTCATCGTATTAAAAGCGCTCATGGTACAAAAACAAAGAAACAAAGCTTGTGGGGCTTTAGGCTTTTTGACGAAGCAGATACTGCGGCGGAGCGTCGCACACACCGGTCTGCTCGGCGGCGCGGGGAAAGAGCCAAGACCCGCCTTAAGCTACTTCGGATGCTCTTTCGTGATGAAATATCTAAAGTTGATCCAGAATTCTATCAGCGCTTGAAGGAGAGTTTTTATTACCTAGAAGATAAAAATTTGCAAAAGAACTCTAAGAACACACTTTTCAACGATCCGGATTTTACTGATAAGGATTTTTATGAGGCTTATCCCACGATTTGGCATTTGCGTCAGGCGATCATTGATCCAAAAAATGCAGATAAGCCATTTGATATCCGCTTATACTTCCTTGTGATTCAACATATTCTCAAGCATCGTGGCCATTTTCTTTATGATGGCATTCTGAAAAATGGTAAGGGCGATTTTGGCGAAATCTTTACTGAGTTTTGTGATACGGCAAAAGACTATGGCTTGGAACTTGAGCCATCTATGCAAGATGCTGTAGAGAAAATTGTTGTGTCCGACGAAACAATTACAAATAAGAAGAAGCAATTAAAAGATTTAGCATTATTTTTAGAACGAGATGAGCCTGAAGCTGAAGATTTAAAGGCTTTAGCTCAGCGGCAAAAATATCTGTGTGATCTTATCGCAGGCGGCAGTGTGGACCTTGCGAAACTCTTCGGTTTGGAGACGGAAGATAAGTATAGTTATTCTTTAAGCCAACTCGACGAAAAAGAAGCCGAAATTATCGAGAAAATTGGTTTAGACAATATTCCATTGCTAGTTTCTGCTAAGAGAATCTATGACTATGGTATTCTTGATAGGCTTTTAGGCGACAATACATCTATCTCCGGTGCTATGGTGACAAATTACAATCAGCATAAGAATGATCTTAAAGAATTAAAAGATGTTTTTAGAGCGCATGAAAAGATTTATCGGCAAATTTTTCAAGACAATAAATATGATAAAAAGGTTAATAAATTTGATGCAAGCAAAAATCCTAGTTATGGCGTCTATATTGGGCAGGCTTATCAGAAAGAGGGAGATCGTGAAGGTCATATCACTATTTCTCAAGAAGACTTTAATAAGTATTTAAAGAAGCGTTTTGAAGAAATTGGTTATACTGGGGAATTACTGGTTCGTGCCGAAAAAGGCGAGCTTTTGCCCAAACAACGTGGACAAGCTAAAGGCACGATTCCGATGCAGCTTCATGCGAATGAGCTTGATCTTATTCTCAAAAAACTACAGCGCGACTTTCCAAGTTTTGCTGAAGAAGTTCCTGGAGAAGATGAATTATATAATACTAAGGCTAAGAAGATTATGAAGATTCATAGCTTTCGGATTCCGTATTATTGTGGCCCTATCGTTTCCAAGAAGAAAAGCAAGTTTTCTTGGGCTGATGAGGAAATTTCTGAATTAGTTTACCCATGGAACTTTGATCGGCTTGTGAATAAGGACCAACGTGTTAAAAACTTTATTCGTCGCATGACTAACGAGTGCACTTATCTTGTCGGCGAAGATGTTCTGCCTAAAAATTCTTTAACTTACCAAAAATATATGGTTTTGAACGAACTAAACAATCTTAGAATCAATGGACAGAGAATTGACAATAGGCTAAAGCAACAAATTTTTGAGCATGGTTATAAACAAGGGGAGCTTAAAGGTAATATTACATTAAACAAGCTAGCAAGATGGTGTAAAGAAAATGGTTTTATCTCTAACAATGATGAGTTGAGCGGTGCTAGTGAGGCGAAGATTTTACCGAAGTATCAGACTTATCAAGATTTTTCGCGTATTCTCGGTGCAGTTTTTGAGAAGAAATATTCATCAGCTAAACTTGAGAAGATAGTTGAGTTGATAACGATTCTTGGTGATGAGAGAGCGATGCTAAAGAAGAATATTAAGGAGGAATTAAATTGCGATGATCAGACTGCTGAACTTTTGAGCAGGCTCTCTTACAAAGATTGGGGGCGCATGTCGGCCAAGTTTTTGAACGGGATTACGCTTAATAATCATACCATTCTTGATTATCTGTGGGAAGATAATAAAAATTTGATGGAGTTGCGAGGGCAAGAGGTTGGCTTTGATAAGGTAATTGATGAATATAACGAGATAAGGTGCCCGAAAACTCGTAAAATTAGCTATCGTGATGTTGATACGCTTTATTGTTCGCCTGCCGTAAAACGTTCGATTTGGCAAACAATTAAAATTGTTAATGAATTGGTAAAGAATCTTGGCTGTGCACCAGAGAAAATTTTCCTTGAAGTTACGCGGGGAGAAGACGAAAAAGCTAAAGGAAAATATACCGTAGCTCGCAAGAAAGATTTAGAAAGTAAGCTTAGAGCCATAAATACTGAAGATGCAAGGGCTATTCTTGAGGAACTAAGTAAATATGGAGATCGTGATTTACAACGTAAGAAACTCTTTCTGTATTTTTCACAAATGGGAAAGTGTGCTTATTCTGGTGAGCCAATTAATATCGAAGAGCTGAATAGCTCTCAGCTTTGTGATATTGATCATATTTATCCTCGTTCGCTGACTAAAGACGATAGTATTAATCATAATCTTGTATTGGTCAAGGCAAGTTTGAACCGCGAAAAAACCAACGTCTACCCAATTAGTGATTCTATTCGTAATAAAATGCGTGGAATTTGGAACGGGTGGTATCGAGCGGGGCTTATCACTAAAGAAAAATATGAGAGATTAACGCGTGCTACGCCGCTCACAAATGATGAGCTTGGCAGTTTTATTGCGCGCCAGCTGGTTGAGACTAGCCAATCAGTGAAGGCGATCCGCGATTTATTGAAACGTGCTTATCCGGATACAAAGATTGTATTAGTGAAGGCTAATCAAGTTTCTGAGTTTCGTCATATGATGTCGCGTGATGGTAATAGTACTAGCAAAAATGAAGGTGTAATAAAAAGTCCGGGCATGTATGAGTTTATTAAGGTTCGCGATATCAATGATCTGCATCATGCTAAAGACGCATACCTCAATATTGTAGTAGGGAATGTTATGAATAGTACGTTTACGGATAATCCGGCTCAGTGGATTAAAGAGCGCAACGGCAAACCCTACTCAATCCGACCAGAGCTAATCTTTCGTGAGCGTAAAGTTTGGACAAACGTAATTTTAGATGAAGAGGGTAAATTTGAAAAGGAGCGTAGGGATTGCTCTTGGCCGGAAGTGAAAGGTTGGGACTATGCCGATAGTATTAAAATTATTAGTGACACCATGAAACGTAACGACGTGATTTGGACGCGGATGAATTACATCCGCAGTGGAGAGATATCAAAAGTTACAATTTTAGGAAAAGGCAAGGCAGAAGGCATGCTTCCTATTAAGCATTCCAAAAGGTTAAAGGTCGAGAAATATGGTGGCTACAACAAAGTGCAGGGTGCATATTTTGCGCTCATTGAGGAACAAGATGAAGCAGGGCTAAGGCGGCGCAGAATTATCTCAGTCCCACTGGTTGCTATTAGTAATCCTGATGAGTTTATATTGGGAAAATATAAAAAATCTAAAATTATACTGCCAATAATAAAATACCAGTCTTTATTGGAGTTAAGCGGTTTTCCGATGCATTTATCGGGAAAGACGTCCAATAATTTGTCTTTTTACTCTGCTGTACAATGCTATTTTCATGGAGAAATATTGCAATATATTAAACGGGTCGTAAATTTAAATGATAAGTTAAAGAATGACAGGAATTATCCACTAAATAGCAGAGACTTAGTTTCAAAAGAGCTGAATCAGGTTGTTTATGACCATATGATTGAAAAACTTGATAAATTTAAGGATATGCCAATGCTTGGTAATCGAATTGATGATTTGCAGAAAGCTAAAAAGAACTTTGGTTGCATGGAGATCTTGGATCAGTTGGAGATTTTAGGAGAATTCTTGAAAGTGTTGAGCTGTAGTGCCGCTACGGGGAATTTATCAAAATTGATACCAAGTGCTAGCCAACTTGGTAAGGGTATTTGTTCCTCTATCGTTTCAAATTATTCAACGGCCTACCTTATCAACCAGTCTCCAACCGGCCTTTATGAGGAAGTTATAGATTTGAAGACCGTTCAGCCTAAGAGCATCCAGCAGGATAAAAAGTAATATGTCCTGGCGGGTGGTGGTCATTTCAAGACGTAGTAAGCTTGATTATAAAATGGGCTCACTTGTGGTGCGCAGCGAGGATGACGAAAAACGCATATTTCTTGATGACATTTCCGTACTTATGTGTGAAACTACCGCTATATCGATCACTGCCTATTTACTTGCAGAGCTAACTACACGCAAAATTAAAGTCATTTTTTGCGATAATCAGCATAATCCTGTCTCGGAGCTTATTCCAATGTACGGCAGCTATATTAGTAGTGGGCGTATTCGTGAGCAGATTGCTTGGAGCGAAGATACAAAGGCGAGTGTTTGGCAGGAGATTACAAAACTTAAGATTAAAAATCAGGCTAGTATATTGATTAAGGCTGGCCAAAATGATAAAGCTAGACAATTACAAGAATATGCAACGCAGGTCGCGCTGGGAGATAAGACTAATCGTGAAGGTCATGCCGCTAAAGTCTACTTTAATGCGTTATTCGGTCTTGAGTTTTATCGTGATTCTACTGACATTCGAAATGCCATTTTGAATTATGGCTATACAATTTTACTAGCATGCTTTAATCGTGAGATCGCTGCTAGTGGTTATTTAACACAACTAGGAGTTTGGCATGATAATGCTGGGAATCCTTTTAACTTTGGGTCAGATTTAATGGAACCTTTTCGTCCAATTGTCGATTGGTTCGCTTATGAGCATGACTATTTTACGGTTCTTGAGAAAGATGAAAAGATGCAAATTCTTAATTTACTCAACTCTAAAGTTAAAATTGATGACACCGAGCAGTATGTAAATAATGCTATTGGCATTTATGTGCGCAGTGTGTTTAGCGCATTAAACGAGAATGACGTTTCAAAGATAGTTTGTTGGTATGAGTTATAGATTTATGCGCGTAATTGTAATGTTTGATCTGCCAACTGACACTTCGATGGATCGACGGCATTATCGATGGTTTCGTAAGTTTCTTATCGATGAGGGTTTTATCATGATGCAAGAATCTGTGTATACGAAAATTTGTTTAAATATGCATTCTGTTAGAAAAGTTGAATTAAATCTTCAGAAGAATCGTCCGCCGAAAGGGATTGTTCAAGTGATGAGTGTTACAGAAAAACAATTTGCCTCTATGAAGCTTGTAGTTGGCGAAATAGATTCAGTGAGCATTCAAAGTGATGATAGAATGGTTATTCTATGATTCTACGGCACTTAAATTTGGAGCGTGAGTTGAAATGGGCGGATACTCAGCATCTTTGCGAGCTTATTATTGAAAGCCCTGAATTTTTGCGAGGGATAGTTAGAGAACTCACATCTAATACAGAAGAAAAGAGAATCAGTATCTCTGCTAATGGTAAAGCACTCAGCTTTGATAAGGATATAGATGTTATTTTTAACCCTATGAAATTAGATTTCAATAATAAGCGCGCTACCGTAACCTTATTAAAACTTCTACTAAAAGCCTCTGTATCCGAAGATTTTTATCTGACTACTAACAAGCTTAAAACGAAGATTATCAAATATTTTAATGAAATAGTGAATGCTACCGAATTTGAGTTTGAGGTTTTTGCTGATGATTTTACGATGGATAGTATCGCCAAAGCGGTTAATGTGCATATTGTTGGAGACGAGGACGATTTTGTGGAACTAATTACGGATTATGCAAGTATGATGGTGGAACTGGTGAATATTAAATTGTTTATCTTTGTTAATTTGCGTAGCTTCATGTCGGACGAGGATCTAAAACGATTTCAACATAACTTAGATAATCATCAGATCGATGTTTTATTGCTAGAAAGCTCAGCTAAAGAACCTTTGGAGTATATATCTAGACTTTTAATAGACCGAGATTTATGTGAAATTTAGCATTTTCGAGCTCTTTGTTGTATAATTATAGATAATCAGTCGCGACAATATCAGCAAAGTCGTGTTTGCTGACGATTCTTAACCTAATTTGAGGTTTGAGAGTCGTGTAATATTATCGTGTAACTGAACAAAAAGACATGACCGACATTGCCGACCACTGTTTGAGAGTCGTGTAATATTATCGTGTAACTGAACTTTCTTGAGCGTTTTATCTTTTGCTAAACTGTTTGAGAGTCGTGTAATATTATCGTGTAACTGAACGCGCTTGCTTGCCATCTTTTAGCCCTTGCCGTTTGAGAGTCGTGTAATATTATCGTGTAACTGAACCATTTTCTTTATTGATTTTTGATCTTTTTTGTTTGAGAGTCGTGTAATATTATCGTGTAACTGAACAGTACAGGATGCCACACGAACATCCATATCGTTTGAGAGTCGTGTAATATTATCGTGTAACTGAACTATAATTATTAAATAAGCGGATAGATGAATGTTTGAGAGTCGTGTAATATTATCGTGTAACTGAACCTTTTGCCAGTGTCACAATCGTAAACACAAGTTTGAGAGTCGTGTAATATTATCGTGTAACTGAACTAAATTAAAAGTTTTATTTAAAGCTCTGGCGTTTGAGAGTCGTGTAATATTATCGTGTAACTGAACAAATCGATAGTGCAATTTTCGCCAGGCGGGGTTTGAGAGTCGTGTAATATTATCGTGTAACTGAACATTGCTAACTATGGAAGAAATACCGGGGTCGTTTGAGAGTCGTGTAATATTATCGTGTAACTGAACGAAAATCATCATAGCTTTATATCGGCACATGTTTGAGAGTCGTGTAATATTATAGTGTAACTGAAATTTTTGCTCCAAATCCATAATACACATAGCGTTTGAGAGTCGTGTAATATTATCGTGTAACTGAACTCTAGTCTTCCCACGCTTCCACCATTCGCCGTTTGAGAGTCGTGTAATATTATCGTGTAACTGAACTTTAATGTAAATATGGGTCATGTTTTCATTGTTTGAGAGTCGTGTAATATTATCGTGTAACTGAACCCGAAGAATCTCTTTTCTTTTCTCAGACTAGTTTGAGAGTCGTGTAATATTATCGTGTAACTGAACAAGAGATAGGTTATAACAATTAAGATCAAGGTTTGAGAGTCGTGTAATATTATCGTGTAACTGAACTCGTTGAATGATTTATTGCCAAATTTTTCTGTTTGAGAGTCGTGTAATATTATCGTGTAACTGAACGTTGAGATCTTAACTTGGAAGTTCTTAGTTGTTTGAGAGTCGTGTAATATTATCGTGTAACTGAACTAAAACAACTAGCACATTGACAATAGCTGCGTTTGAGAGTCGTGTAATATTATCGTGTAACTGAACGGCGGCCATTATCGATCCCGCTATTTCTGCGTTTGAGAGTCGTGTAATATTATCGTGTAACTGAACCCTCTTTCCGATAGAGAAACGGAAACCCCTGTTTGAGAGTCGTGTAATTAAAATGAAACGTTTTTGGTGCTAGCCCATACTTACGTTAATGTGAATGTAGCGGATAAGATTTACTCCACATAGTTTAGCCTAGGGGCTGATTACCACTCTATGATGCGGACACGCTTTAGAGTCTCGGCGGTTTTGGCGGCAGTTTGAGAATTAAGGTCGTCAAATTTAAGCCAGCAGCGAATTACAAGTTGCAAATTTCCCGCGTAAACGCAGAAAGCGCGGTCGCTAACTTTTGTGCCTACGAGAGTCAAACGATATTGTTTGAAAACTTGCGACAATAAGTAATAGTCATTACTATTTTGAGTCGCCAGAAAGTATTGTTGGTGTCTAATAATGTAAGTTGTTAAAACTTCGAAGAAAATCTCTCGACTTACTGTTGTAGGCAATAAACTGGTCAGCCCGTTAGTAATTTTATCTTCGTAAATTTGCCGAGCATTCATGACATTTTCGTAGTGTAAATAAAAAGTAGGCCTGCTCACAGAGGCCCCTTCATAAATTTCTTTAACTTTTATGTCGCAACGGCGTTGAGAGATTTTATCACAAATCACTTTTTGGAAATCTTGCTCGGTTTGTTGGTAAGTTTTATGGATAAGCGTGCGAGGAGTTTTAGTTTTATTTGAGATAGACATGTTAAATAGTTAGCTGCTTTCTGAAGCTTATGCCCGATAACTTCTAAGAAGCTAATTAGCCAAGCGACAATTAATTTCTATAATATCTGCATTTTTTATCGAAATAAAAAATATCGCCAGCACAACGAGGGCTATGCGATTTTTTCATTATATCATAGTCATTGGTAAAATGCAATAGTTTTTTAAGAAAAATGACCTTGTTCCATAATTCAAAATGCTGGACAGTCTATGCTCGTCTATGGCCATATAGTTATGCTTTAGTGTAATCTTCTCGATCTAGGTTGGT
>CAYMCF010000031.1:0-10340 GCA_964388975.1 uncultured Candidatus Saccharibacteria bacterium
TTACTCTCTAGAAGAACAGGGGTGTAAAACAACTAGAAAACGGTATTAGACCAAGATTTACTCTTTAGAAAAACAGAGATTTGGCCAAGCATTTTGGAAATCAGCACGACATCAAAAACGCCCTCTGCGGGGCGCTCTGGATACACCATGATGGCATCACATCGGGGGGGCGATCTGATGCCATCATGGTGGCGGGAGTTGGATTTGAACCAACGACCTTTTGGTTATGAGCCAAACGAGCTACCAGACTGCTCTATCCCGCGACGACATGACTATATTATACCGCACTTTCTTACAAAATCAAGGACTTTTTTAAGGAAATATCTACTTTCGCGAACGCCGCTTATGGTGAGTGCGACTTTGACGCGGTGATTTGGCAGGCTTAATACTCATGTATTGATCGTTAAAGATGAGATAAATTAGTGGCGGCATTAGGTAAATTTGCAAAGCATTAGGCAGCCCGGAGAAAAAGTTGAGCGTAATCAGATAAGCCACCACCAGAGCTACCAGTAGAGGGCGCGCTGGATGCTGCCAGACCGTACGTTCCAGCGGCTCCCGGCCAGCCATTTTGCCATCCAAGAATTTTTCCGAAAAGAGTTGCGGCCAGAAAGCAATCAACAGCGCCAAAACCACTAGTATTGCCCCGGTTAGGCCAGTTTCTAATAGCAAGCTAAACCCTTCGTGCTGGACAATCTCCTTCGGTGAAGTAACCGTTTCTGGCACCGCCGCATGCATAGCTACGCCCGCTCCGCCTAACCCCACCCCCCAAAGGATACTACTTGGCGTAAAACTAAAGCAGGACTGATCCTGCTCTGGAACACAAGTAGCCCCCAGTTGTACTGCCCAGTGGCCCGGCGCTTTAAACCAAGTCTGCAAAGCGGCTTGGTTCAGCGCTAAGCGAATATTAGTCGATTCCGGCACATAGCCCTCAAAAATCGCATCCTCCAGGGCTTTTTCCGAAGACTGTTTGGACTTTTCCTCATGGTTTTCCACCGATTTATCCACCGTTTCGGCAATGTTTTCCACGACTTTTTCGTGATTTTGCACCGGTTTTGCACAATTCAAAGTGAAGTTTTCCATCTTTTCTGTGGTATTATCCACAGGTTTTCCACAATTATCCTCAAGTTTTTCCACATTTTCTGAAGTTTTATCCACCGAATCTTGTGTTTTATCCACATTTTCCGCTGAATTATCCACTGTTTGTTCAGAGTTTTCCACAGCCTTGAGGTCTGTTTCGGTGGTAGCTGCGAGTTGGCGCAAATCAATAATTCCTAGCGACAGCTGATGAATCGACTTTGTCACCGCCGAAGTAAAAGTTTCCGCAGTTGGGCCAACTTCCGCGAAAATCCCCTGCAAGCTCAACGCCAAAACCAAACCTACCGCCGGGATACCAATCAACTTCCATTGGAATCTTTTCCGCTTAAGTGCATAAATGAGCAAAATAATGATCGCTACCCCGTAAGCGTAAATCGCTCCGCGCGAGAAGGTAAAAAACAGTGTAGTCGCTAGAAATCCCGCCAAAATAATCATGCCAATATATTGCCAGCGTTTCCAATCTGGCTCTGGGAGCTTAATTCTATCATGCAAAACTTTTTGCTCCACTTGATGTTCAAGATATTCAGCTTCCCCGACCATATTTTTGGCAAACTTGCGCGGCCGGAAAACGACCATGTAGAGCGCTGTCAGCGCTGGTGCTAATAACAAGTTCCCCATAAATTGCGGCTCAATCGCAAAACCCGAAGGGTGCGGAAAACCAAACGAACGGTAAGTGCAGCCTCGGCATAATAAAGTATAGTCTCGCGAAACCCCCAATACGTCCATAATGCTCTGCGCGTAGCAAAACTTACAGACCAGCACCGCTGCCACAAACATAGCAATCAACACATGCGTGCGTAAGCGCCGCGGCGTACCAGTTTGCGGCAAGACAAAAAGTAACGCAAATACCGCAAAGAACACCAGCCACATCACTCCGGCCGTCAAAATGCCTCGCAAAGGATTTGCCGACCAAAAAATTGACAGCGTAGCATAGAGCGGAAATAGCGCAAAGAGAAAGAAGCGCCGGTCGGAAATTCCCCACCAGCGGCGCCCATGCAGCACCAAAATATAGATAAACGCCAAAAGATCGAAAATCACCAGCCAGATCAACGGCAAGGATAGCTCAAAATTCATCGAGCTATTACCGCCCAGCGAAATCACCGGATGATAAGAGAAAAATAACACTACTGGTAAAGCGTAAACCAGCCACCAAAGAGTTTTTTGTAGGATATGAGCAAAAGTTTTCATGATTTTTTGGTATCCTTTGAATTTTGTGTAATTTTAGCGCTAGATTCCTTCGCTTTGTGTGTAGAACCTGCACTAACTTCCCTGGATTTTTGTGCAATTAGGGCGCAAATCTCTTGGTCAAAATGCTGCGTGGAAAACTTTTTTGCAGTCTGAGCAACTTTTGTACGGTCGAAAGACATTTTCTCAAACTTTTGCAAAGCTTTCGCTAGCGATTCAGAAGTTTGCTCAGCGAAAAGCAACCCATTCTCCCCGGGATGCACAAAGTCTCGACTACCACCCTCCGCCAAAGCTAGAACCGGGCAGCCGGCCGCCAATGCTTCCACTGCAGCAATCCCAAATGGTTCTAGGCTGGGGAAAATGTAACCTTTAGCATTCTGTAAATATTGGGCTAATTCTGACGTGTTCGCCCAAGGCAAGAACCGAATGTTTTTCGCTTCCCCGGCTAATTCTAGCAATTTTGCATGCTCTGGCCCATCTCCTACTACCAAAAGCGGCAAATTGAGTTGCTTGCAAGCCATAACCGCCAGATCTACTCGCTTCCAATTCACCTGGCGACAAGCTATGATGTAATATCGCGGCGGCCAGGGCGCGATCAGCTTAGGTTCTTGACCCGGATTATCTTTTTCGTACTCCCATTGTGGAAAACTTGTGGAGAACTCTTGACTTTCTGTGGAAATATCCTCTTGCTCTTGTGGAAAAGTTGTGGATTTCTTGGTGTTTTCTGTGGAAAAGCTGTGGATTTTTTGCTGTTTTTGGTGGAAACGTTGTGGATTACCGGTGGATAACTCATCCATGCCCTGTGGAGAACTTGTGGATTTATGCCCATTTCCAGTGGAAAACTTTTTAATTTCCACTGGCGGAGCGATAATTTTTGCTTCTCGACCATAATATTGCTTAATTTGCGTTTGCGCATAAGTAGAAATCGTCACAAACTGGTCCGGCCGCTGCGCGGCGCGATAATCTGCTTGGCGCAAAGGCTTTACTAGCAATTTAAAAAAGAATTTTACTAACGGGTTCAAAATACCAAAACCGGGATTCTCCAGATACTGATCATACATTTGCCAATAATATTGTGTGGGGACATGGCAATAACAAAGATGTCGCCGCGCCCGTACCGCCTTAGCCTCGGCGCCAGTTACAGAGATGACCAAATCATACTCCGATAAATCTAGATGCGAGAAATAGAGCTGTCGCAACGGTCCCAAAAATTTCCGTAAACCCGCCGGGAAGATCTGTAGCCAGCCAGTCTTCACTGTGGCGTCATTAAACCAGCTAATTCCCTTCTTACTATATTGCGAGGTGTAAATCGGCGCTTGGGGATATAATTTATGCAGCTCTAACAAAACTTTCTCCGCTCCACCAGGCGTAGTCAGCCAATCGCAAACCAAAGCCACGCGTAAATTTTGCGGACATTTTGCTAAAGAAGTTTGGTGACGGCTCATCTTAACTTATTTCGCTCCCTTGCAGAGCAAGACTGCGCCCACCGTCCGAATTAAAATCCGGATATCTAGCCCCACCGACCAATTTTGGATATAATACAGATCTAGCGCCCGCCGCTCCTCGAAAGAAATGTCCCGCCGCCCAGAAACTTGAGCTAGACCGGTGAGACCAGATTTTACCGAAAGCAAAAGCGAACGATCGCCATAATGATGTAACTCTCCGGGCACCAACGCCCGCGGCCCCACTAGCGAGATATCCCCTTTGACCACGTTAAATAACTGCGGCAACTCGTCTAGCGAAGTGGCTCGCAAGAACTTCCCTAGCTTCGTGATGCGTGGGTCGTTTGGGATCATATCGCCATTAGCACGATATTTTTTAATTAGCTGCGGCTTGCCCATGCGCGTAAAGGCTTCTTCCGGAGAAATACCACAATACTCCGGCTTCATAGAACGAAACTTGTAGATCTTAAACCGTTGGTCGTAACGCGACAGCCGCGTTTCCGAATAGAGTGCTGGTGCCTTGGGGTCAGAAATCTTCTCAATCAGCCAAATTAGTGCCATCGGGATCAGTGCAACTAACAAAATCATCAATCCCAAGATAATATCCATGCAACGTTTCACTACCTTGGCACCACCCGCCAGGGGCGTCACTTTAATCAACATCGCCGGGGTATTTCCCACTAACTCTAGCTCACCCAAACGTGAAGTTAGCACCGCGTTAGACGGCACAAAATAATACAACAAGTGTCGATTTAATGCCTGACGGTAAACGTGTTCAGTGCTACGCTCGTCGGTTTGGAAAATCACGTCCGGGCGGGTGCGACGCAAAGCTTCTTTAAGCGAAGAATACTGCCGGCGGCGCAAATCTTTAGGAATATACTTCGCTCCCGCCACAATCCCCGCCAAACGGAACCCCGACTCTGGATAAGTGGCAATATAATCCGCTAGATATTCGGTATTTTGGCTATTACCAATGATAATCGCTCGGAGTGCTGCTTTTTTATTATGTTTCAGGGCAAATCGCCGCGCCCCGCGCACCAAAGTACGAAATAAACTTAGCAGCAAAAAACACGCTAATCCCGTATAGAGCGCCATAACTCGCACTGGGAAAAAATCAATCTCGAAGAAAAAGTCCCAAGTGATAATTACCATCATGCCCACAATCGAAGCCAAAAACAACCGCCCCATTTCTTTCCAGCGACTGTTGCTGCTTAAAAATACCGATTTGCGATATAGACCAAACGCTGCTAGCACAATCAAAATCAATGGCACCATTACTAACATCGATAGAGCAAATTGCCAGGGCCGCGCCTCAAAATAAAATGGGCGTTGATCAAGATGGGTGCGCATCAAATATCCCATCAAAAAAGACAGGACGATTGCGCAAGCGTCCCCAAAGACCAAGAACGCATGAAAGACCAACCCAGAATCTCTCTTCATACCATATATTATAGCATAACTTGTGTATTTTGCGTAATAAAGCTCAGCTTCTCACACGTCTCATTCCCTAATGCCACAGCAAGCATCAAGCACCCACTCGGCGGAAAACTTTTTGCCCCAAGAGCAGGCACACTGGCGCAACCAATAACATTACCGCTACCACTTGCGTCAAGCTCCAGTTCCAGCCCATCAAAACTATTGACCCCACTACTGGCTGCGCGTAGGCAATCGTGAGCATGTCCGCCAAAGCCATCGAGTTGAGCGCGCCCATAATTCCCGCCATCAATAGCCCAATTACCAAGGCAAAGCCAACCGTCCACCCCGCAAACTCCAGCAAATACCAACCGTAAATTAAATTCACATCCGCCCGGCTCGCGCCTAAGCTACGGTATAACTGGATCGTCTTCGCTTCCGCTGTCAATACCTTTAGCCCAGTAATCAGCATAATTACTAAGGCAATCACCACAATGACGTATTTTGCGATGTTCAAAAAGAGCCACAGAATTTGGAATCCATAGGCCGTCCGGATGCCATCACCGATTAACGGCTTAAGATCATAAGCATCCGTTAGTTCGCAAGCACCGTAGCTATCTACACAGCCCTGCGCTACCGCAAAATCATAAGCCTCGGCAAAACTGGAAAATTCTAATATCTGCGTGGAATAATTAATCGTAGTCGTCTCAAAACCACCGCTAGATTGTGGCTCCGCCGGTATAGTATCATCCAAGCTCACCATATCCATCGGCAAGCTCGGCGTAGCAGCGCCCACCAAGCTTAGTGCATAATCTAGCGGATTGCCTTGGTCGCGCCAATGACCATGTTCATAAACATAGTCGATATTCTGCAGTTCCCCCGTAGGCAACAACCCAGCAAAATACCACTCATTACCGTCATCGTACGCGAACGTCTGCCCCACCAGCGGTAACACTGCTTGATTTACTAGCGCTACTTGCTCAGTGACGTTCAGTTTTTCTGACGCCGTTTGACCCGACATATTTAAGGCCATACCCGCACTCAGTAGAACCGGTGTAGCACTAGCTGGAATATTTTCTAAGTGCATGGGAGTTTTCACAGCTTTTTGGAAAAGTTTTTCTTGGTCTTCCAGTTCCCCCAAGACTTTACCATGATATTTTTCTGCCTGCGCTTGCAAGGCTGCGATATCGAGCTCTGGGCACGTAGTGATCACGCCAACCAAGAGCAGCTCACCCTCAGCCTTCAGCTCTTCATCATAAATTGCCTCCGTATCACATTGCATTAAATTTGTGGTTGCCACCATATAATATGGCTCCACACTAATAGCTGCATCGTGAGCGCGGAAAATGACATTCTCTAGGCCTTGGATAATCATCAATGCCCCGCAAAGTACGCCAAAAAGTATCCCTGCCACGATAATGGCTGACAAACTGCGCCGCTTGTGCGCAAAGACACTTTTGTGTCCCAGTTTGATTGCTTGAGATATTTTCATCACTACTTTTAGTATATACCAAAGTAAAACTTTTGTGCTAAAATTAAAATATGTCAAGTATCGTGCTACGCAATGTATCGAAAACTTTTAAGTTAAAAACTGGCACTAAAACTGTTTTGTCAAATATTAATCTTGATCTGCCTGATCAAAGTTTTACTATTCTCACCGGGGAAAGCGGTGCTGGCAAATCAACTTTGCTAAATATCATTGGCGGGCTAGAGCTACCCAGTACCGGTGAAGTAATTATTGACGAGCGCGATATCAGCCAGCTAGATACTAAGGCGCGAACGAATTTCTATCGACACGAAGTAGGGTTCGTATTCCAAGGGTTTTATTTACAACCACAGCTCACTATCGCTGCGAATATTGCCCTGCCGGGAGTGTTTGCGAATCTCCAAAAATCCGAACGTGATGCCCGCACCCAAGAGCTAGCCACCATGCTCGGCATTACCGAAGTGCTCGGTCGTAAGCCAGAGCAGGTTTCTGGCGGGCAAATCGAGCGCGCTTGCATTGCTCGAGCGTTATTTATGCACCCTAAGATTATCTTAGCCGATGAGCCTACTAATAACCTTGACCCTATGAACGCCCAAAATGTCGTGGAACTTTTCCATACCGTCTGGAAACAGACTAACGCCACCATGATTATTGCCAGCCATGACGAGCGCTTTTTCCGCACCGCTAACCGCGTTTTGCATATTGTCAATGGCCAAATCCAAGACAGCGTAGTTACACCGCCGCCCGCGCCCAATACCGAGGAGCTTGCCTATGAGGCTTTGCCAGCTCCTGAAGCTTAGCCACGCTGAGTTCACCGCTCGCAAGAAAACCATTTTCCTCTCGATCTTAGCGGCCGGCATTCCCCTGATTCTTATTTTAGGGATTAGTTTTGTCAACCATGGCATTGAGCAGCTTTTCTTGCCGCCAGCCCTAGCAGTGACTGATGGTCAAATTTTCTTCGCCGTAGAAACTAACCCTGGCAGCACTTCCCTGCCTGAGCGTGTGCAGAAGTTTGGCGGAGAAGTCTTAGAAAAAATTACCCCAGAACTTTTAGATAATTCTGACAAACAAAACGCTACGGAAGTTTTCGCAGCCATTGCAGGGGTTAATCCGAATCAGCTTACCATTACGCCCAACTTTTCCTTTTATCAACCAGTTTTAACATTTGATAGTTCTGGCACAGAAGATACCGGTTTCCATTTTTCTAACTTTTTCCTTAATAACGTTAGCACTTATTTTATTCCTTATAATAATGACATAGAAGCTTTGCGCACCCGCCTCGCTGAGCGCGATGTTTACTTAATTCGTTTCCCTACTCTCTCGCAAGCGCTAGCTTACCAAGATAATGTTTACGCGCATAGTAGCTCAATCACCATGTACGAGCTTTTTAGCAACGCGCTTGGCACTTATCGCAGTTTCCGCGATAGCAACGCCAAAACTATGTTGCTCCTGCGTAATATCGCACTCTTTATTAGTATTGTCATCGTGATTGGCACGTTTGTCTATCTCCTTGATCAAGATCTTAAGGCCATGGTGATTTACCGCGCCCTCGGCGCTACCACCGCCGACCTCTGGCTAATTTCCCTTGGCTACTTATTAGAAATTAGCCTGAGCTTAATAATTTACGCTCTGCTGGGTGGGATAATTTTTGCACTCATTATTAGCGGAATAGATAGTAATTACCTCCGCAGTTGCTTCTCCGGATTGTATAATACCGCACCGCCACATACCGTTCTGCTAGGCTGGAGTAGCACTGCGCTCTGGGTAATTTTGAGCGTAATTGTCGCTGCGCCCATTAGCTTACTCTTAATGCTCGACCAATTTTCCGTTAAGCGCCTCTCGCAAAAGTTGAAGAAGGATTAATCAATAAGATATGTTATAATAGAGCCATATGAGCAAGAAGATTTTAGTCACAGGGGGTACGGGGTATATTGGTTCACATGCGGTAGTCGAGCTGCAACAGGCTGGCTATGAAGTAGAGATTCTCGACAATCTCTACAATAGCAAGCTAGAAATACTCGACCGCATTGCCGAGATTACCGGTACTAAGCCTAAGTTCTATGATGTTGACCTCCGCGACGCCGAAGCTGTAACCAAAGTCTTCCAAGATACTCAGTTTGATGCCGTTATGCATTTCGCAGGACTAAAAGCCGTTGGCGAATCTTGCGAGCAACCCCTACGCTACTACGAAAATAATATCGGCGGCACACTCAATCTTTTGCAATGTATGCGCGAGTTTGGCGTGAAGAAGATCGTCTTCTCTTCTTCGGCCACCGTTTACGGCATACAGGATACCCCCAAATATGTCGAGACTATGATCACCGGCCCCAATATTTCCAGCCCCTATGGCAAGACCAAGTACATGATTGAAGAAATTCTCAAAGATACCGCCACCGCTTACCCAGATTTTGAGGTGATGATTTTGCGCTATTTTAACCCAATCGGCGCACACCATTCTGGTCTGATCGGCGAAGACCCCAACGACAAGCCTAATAACCTCATGCCCATCATCATGAAGGTCGCTACTGGCGAGATTCCTGAACTTTCTGTCTATGGTAGTGACTATCCTACTCCTGATGGCACCTGTATTCGTGATTATATCCATGTGGTAGATTTAGCAAAAGGCCACTTGGCTGCGCTCGAACATATGCAGCCTGGCGTGCAAATTTACAACCTCGGCTCCGGTGAAGGTCACTCGGTCTTCGAAATGGTAGAAGCTTTTAACCGCGCCTCGGGGATTAAATTACCGAGCCAAATCGTCGACCGCCGCGCTGGAGATCTCGCCGAATTTTACGCCGACCCTTCCCTGGCTGCCAAAGAGCTAGGCTGGACTACCGTCCTCTCGATTGATGATGCTATGCAAGATACGCTGCGTTTCCTCAAACACGAAGGGTTAAAGCTCCGCACCGATGCCGAGGAATAGCTGAGCTAGCCGGCTTTGACGCGCTCTGTTGGTCTTTCTGAACGAATCTCCCAAAAAGCTCTTGTCAAAACCGAAAATCTTTGCTATAATGAAAATGTTATCGAAATTGATTTGTTGAAGAACACAGGGTTTTTGTTGCTCTTTTTAGGTTCATCAGTGATGTTGGCACCATGAGGTACCGATTGATGAGCTTAAAAACGTTCTGAGAATTGGTTTCGATAACACCCCTCGTGGTGCCATTTTTGTGTATCAAGTATTTTACATGAAGATGATATGCTACTAAAAACTTAGCTTTTTCTGAGCTATGTGAGTTTTTTACAAATACAAGTTGGTGCATATTTGTAAAAATAAGCTAGAGAAAAAGTTAAGCTAATAAGATTATTATGGAATAAGCAACATAATAATAGATTAGAATAAACATAACTTAGAGCACTCATGGTTCCTTAATTTCCTGAACGAGTTCCGGTAAGCCTCTCTGAATCGAACCCCCTTCGGGGTCGTGAACCATGGAGGCAGCGAGTGAAAAGGTAGAATTTCTATTCTAACCTTTTCCGAAGCAACGACCATGGAGAGCGTAGCGAGTTCAGACCCGGCTTAGCCGGGAGACGAACTCTTATCAGAAAATTACAGGAACCTAAAGGAGCAAACCTAAGTTATGTAAGATTATACTAATGTAGCTATATCTTTTTGATACCTAAAATACTTCCTCTATTACTTTAATAACTATTTGTATAGTTATTCATTTACACAAAAATGGCTCTACTTGGAAAATAAAATTAGCAGAAAGTTAAGAAAA
>CAYMCF010000032.1:0-10249 GCA_964388975.1 uncultured Candidatus Saccharibacteria bacterium
CATTAAAGTGGATGATAGGGTATTTATTTTGAATTATGCAACAATGCCCGTTTTTTCTTCAAACGTATATAATTTATATGTTATAATTAGAGTAGAAATTCATAATAAAACAAACAATCAAAAATAGTCTTGATTTTTATCATGAATTATGATAAAATAAGCATTATAGGAGTTCTCCATGACAGAAGAACAAAAGACAAAGCTCTCGTCGAGCGACATAAATAAAGCCTTAGTTTTTGCCTACCAAGGCTTACTTAAGTTCCTAGCGGACACAGGTAGTAGTGTTGACTTGCAAACAATCCACTTTGAATCTGTCAAGCCAAATGTTGAAAATCACGAGCTATGGGAGGTAGTTTTTAGCTATAAGCAAAATCAAAACACCAATACCGAGAGTAGTGCAACGGTTTATGACGCAATCTACAATAATAAAAAGGTCCATCAAAAATTTACTGTTAATCCTGCCAAAGATGAAATAGTTTCCGTAGAGAGTCTAGATTAGCTACTATGGTTCTGCCACCATGCATTACGCCGACATTTTTCGAGGATATCTGCCAGAAAAATGGTCTCGTACTAGACACCAATATGTTATTACTATACCTAATTGGAATAGCAACTGATGGAAACTTTAAAAACTGCCCACGTGTTAAAGATTATACCTTTGAAGATTTTCAATATGTGACCATCTTAGTAGAAAAATCCAAAGATAGTAAATTGCGAATTTCCCCGCATTCGATTACCGAAACATTATATTTGCTTGGAATCGATCCTAGAAAGTCTAAAGAAGAATCTGCCGTCGAGCCACCTATTAGACGAATTAAAGATCTGTTCGATATTACTGTTGAAGCGCTCAAACTAGCCGATGAATCAATCTATACCGACACACCAAGTATTGTGCGTAATAACAAACAGTGGCATATAGAGCAATTTGGCGTCCCAGACTTATCATTCAAAAAGTCTCTAATAGACAATGAATATGCATTTTTGTCTTCTGATGAAACTTACGCAAGCCATCTATACGATGCTGGTGTATGCGCCGCATCTTTAAAGACTCTTAACCCGAGTCCAAACTGAAAATATTTTTGCTTCAATCATCATACTCGCAACAATAAAACTCCCCTTACGGGGGAGCTTTATTCTTACTTCGTATTGCGTTTTGCTAGCTCGGCTAGAAAATTCGTCTACTCATAGTAGAAAAGTAAACTTTTCTCCTACTTCGTATTCCTCTTTTCTATAATCTCGCTTGCAACATTTGGTGGTACTTCCTCGTAACCGAAGAGCTCCATCGAGCTAGCGGCTCGACCCTGCGACATTGAGCGCAAGTCTGAAGTATAGCCAAACAAGTTTGCCAACGGTGCATAAGCTTTGATCAGCTTAGCGCCGCCGTTCAGATCTTCCATCGCATCAATCCGGCCGCGCCGAGAGTTAATATCACCAATTACATCACCCATGAATTCTTCTGGAGTGGTAATCTCTAGCTTCATAACTGGCTCGAGCAAAACTGGGCTTGCCTTCTGGATACCAGCGCGCGTAGCCAAGCTACCGGCCAGTTTAAAGGCAAGCTCGCTAGAGTCGACATCGTGATAGCTACCATCATAAAGCGTAGCCTTCACATCTACCACTGGATAGCCAGCAATTACGCCGCCGTTCAAGGTTTCTTCGATACCCTGCTGGACTGGCTTGCGGTACTCTTGTGGCACCACACCACCCTTAATTTGGTCGATAAATTCAAAACCATTACCTGGCTCGTTTGGCTCAAACTTCACCCAAACAACACCATATTGACCACGACCACCAGACTGCTTAATGTGCTTACCCTGAGCTTCAGCGGTACCGCGAATCGTCTCGCGATAAGCTACTTGTGGCGCACCAGTGTTGGCTTCTACGCCATGCTCCTTTTGCAAACGGTCAATCGCAATCTCGAGATGTAGCTCACCCATACCAGAGATAATCGTCTGGCCAGTTTCTTCGTCAGTGTGAACGCGGAGAGTCGGGTCTTCTTCGACTAATTTCTGCAAGCCGAGACCCATCTTCTCTTGGTCGGACTTAGTTTTCGGCTCCACTGCAATCGATACCGGAGGGTCTGGGAAAGTAATATCTTCAAGATGAATCGGGTGAGTCGGGTCACAGATCGTCGTACCGGTAGTCACTTCTTTCATACCTACCACCGCCGCAATATCACCTGCCGTAATCTCGGAGATCTCTTCGCGCTTATCGGCAAACATCCGCACAATGCGACCAATGCGTTCCTTGTCGCCAGTAGTTGCGTTTAGCACAGTATCACCAGATTTCAGGCGCCCGGCATATACTCGGATGAAAATCAGCTTACCTACAAATGGGTCAGTCGCAATCTTGAAGGCCAAAGCCGTTAGTGGCTCACTATCGCTAGCTTTACGCACTACTTCATTGCCAGTCTTCGGGTCGATACCAACCGTCTGACCTTGATCACGATCAAGCGGGGATGGCAAATAATCAGTTACGAGGTCGAGTACTTTCTCCACAATCACGCCGCGGCCATCGCCACCAGTAACCAAGAAGAAATCGCCATCTAGCACACGCTTGCGCAAAGCGGCCTTCAGCTCGGTCTCAGTGATAGCTTCTTCACCTTGATTGAAGAACTTTTCCATCAAATTCTCATCGGCTTGGACCGCTTCTTCTACTAGCAAGCTGCGAGCGTTCTTAGCCTTCTCTAGCATATCAGCGGGGATCTCACCTACAGTCAGCTCGTGATCGGCGTAATCTTTGTAAGTATAAGCCTTCATATCCACGAGGTCGACAATACCGCAAATATCCTTCTCAAAACCAATCGGCAGGTGAATCGCCACCGCATTTTTAGACAAACGCTTGTGAATACTATCCAGCGACTTATAGAAGTCACCACCAATCTGGTTAATCTTGTTCACAAAACAGATGCGCGGCACGCCATATTTAGTAGCCTGGCGCCAAACTGTCTCCGACTGCGCTTCCACGCCCATCTTACCATCAAATACTACTACAGCACCATCTAGCACACGCAAAGACCGCTCTACCTCGGCAGTAAAGTCAATGTGGCCCGGGGTATCGATAATGTTAATTTTGTGACCCTTCCAATAAACAGTCACTGCGGCGGAAGTAATGGTAATACCACGTTCCTTTTCCTGTTCCATCCAGTCGGTAGTAGCACCACCAGTGCCACCCTTCACGAGGTCAATTTTGTGCTTCAGACCGGTACGATACAGAATCGCTTCGGAGGTAGTTGTCTTGCCCGCATCAATATGGGCAATAATACCAATATTGCGGAGCTTTGCTAAGTCTTTTACTTCGCTTGCCATGAAAGTATTTTCCTTTTATCCTTTAATTTTGACCGCACTCATAACTTGCTTCGAGAACTTATTATCATCCCAAAACACCTTAGAGAAACAGGCTTTTCTTTATTTTACCATAAAATTTCTAATTTTGATAGAGGTTTTTATGACAAAAATCATTATTTCCATGAGAAACCCGGCTGTTGCCAGCCGGGGGTGAGTGGAAATTACATGACTTGCACACGATCCGGGAAGAAGTAGCTGCACCACTCGTAATAACATTGTTCGCGGAGGAGTCGATTGGGATATTCAGGCGGAAAAGCCGGCAGATAACGATTATCATCGCAAGGGATATGCGGAAATTTTAAAACCTCCAGCCCTTTCAAACAAATCGATGCTACACACCAACCATGCATCAAGCAATCCAACAAGGACAGATGCGCCGGGCTTGATGACTGATCAATGGGCGTTTCTGCAAAGCGCAAATCAATATATTTGTGCCAGGCTGCCTCTAAACTGCCATCTTGGTAGTCTGCCACGATATTGTCTGACGGCTGAAAACCCAGCTTCTGTAAATCCTTTTCCCAGACCAACATCAACGCATGTGTAGCCAGGCGCGGACTTTTCAGAGTAAACCAACGTTTCTCACACATAGCATCATTAAAATCGCCAAAGATAAAACCGCAACGCATAGTGCTATATTTATCATTTTCTGGCGCAAATCGTAACAAGCTGGTCATGAGCTCTGGATATTCCCGAAACTGCGCTAGAGGAATATGCGCGCTATGTGCGGCATCATACCCATCCGTTGTCGGCAGTTCTACCTTGAAGGCTGGATAATTTTGATGCCGGCAGTCAAGGCAAAAGCTGGACAGCCAGACAAGATTTTCTACCTTTCTCGCCGCTGGAGGCACAAACTCCAACCGCCGGTGTTTTTCTACGCCAGTTTCCATTATCTCTCCGAGCCGAAGATTAATATCATTGATCTCCGGATAAAGACTAATCGCCTGACGGCTAGCCGCATATCTTGCCGCATAGAGACTGTCGGGGTTGTAATGGGCTTGTAAAAGCTCAGAGGGGCTTGATCCTGCTCATAAAGCGCGATATCGGCTGGCCAACTTGCAACACCTAACGGCAGACCAAACCCATGCGGGTCAAGGGTGGACGGATCATGAATACTAGCTTCAAGCTTACGCTCCAATTCCCGCAGGCGTTCTAGCTTCTGTGCCGTTTGCTTCCCGCAAATGGAATAGGCCGCGTCATTCCAAGACATAAGACTTCCTCCTTTTAATGTACACATTTGGTAATTGTTGACACTTGAAATATAACTTTCGCGAAAAAGCTACGATACTTACAATAGCAATCACCTCACTTACTGTTTTATTATAACATATTTCGTCCTGATTACATAAATACCTAAATCAACGGAGATTTTTTATCCGTACTCAATAAATACAACTTGTGTTTCGCGCGCGTCAGCGCTACATATAGTAATCTTTGTTGGTCAGCTTTTTCGGCAGCTAAAGTATCTCCAAAAATTTCAAAAATCGTGGCATGTGGATGGCTCGACAAAATTTGGTCACGATTAAATTCTAACAAAATCACTACATCTGATTCCAAACCTTTAGACTTGTGCATGGTCATACCACGAATTTGCATGTTTGCTACACTCGGGAGTAAGATTTTTTCTTGCGTGAGTATGTTTTGCAAACTTGTAAGTAAGTTTTCTAAACTTACTCCGGCAAAAGAAGTAAAGTTATGCCGGTGCAAAAGTAAAATCTGTGCTTTGCGATGATGCTTAATAATCTTTACCAGAGTTTTCAAAAGTTGCGCCACTTCTAAATATTGTTCCGGCGCGCCGCCACAAACTTCCGCCAAAGCTAATTGATAGCGCGCATCGCCCAGTGCGTCTTCCTTTAGATCATCGGTGCGGAATTTGGTTTTCTGCGGGTTCAAAGTTTTAATCTTCCCTGGTTTCCGGCTAAACGGAATGGCTTTATTGGCCTCAGGATTATAGTGCGTGAGCATATATTGATTAGCCTGCTCCACAATTTTGCGGTCGCTACGATAATTAGTACTGAGCGGGATATTTACCACATCCTCTGGAAAATACTGCGCAAAGTCAATAAAATATTTTACGTCCGAGCCAGCAAAACGATTAATGGCCTGCCAATCATCACCCACCGCAAATAAGTGCGCGCCTGGACAATTGCGTCGAATCGCCTGAATAATCCCGAAAAACAGATACGAGAAATCTTGGTATTCGTCCACCATGATATATTTATAATGCCGGATTTGCCAAAATTTTGAGTTGTTTGGTTGCGCTGGAAAATTTTGTACGGGTGCATCTAGTGGATTTGGCCGATGATTTTGGTTTTGAATAGGAAAACGCTGCGAACCTGCTGGCAAATTCTCAGCATTTTCCTGCAAAATCCGCGTTGCCCGCGCCATTAAAATATTAAAATCGATTTTCGGGAAATTTAGTGCCAATAAATATTCTTGATAAACTGCCAAACAAGTTTTATGCAAATAGATCCGCGCGGAGAAATTCTCATCATCCTGATGCTTAGCAATATAATCTTGTACATCAGTGCAAAGCTCGGCCAAGCCACTTTCACCCACATATTGCTGCCCCGCCCGCGCAATAAAACTATTCGCTAGGCGCAAAATCTCCGTATATTCTTGCACAGAAATTTTCCGCTGTTCTTCCTGCAAAACTTTCCGCACACAAGTTTTAACTAAAACCTCATGCTCGGTTTCAGAAATAAGTTGCGGCCGCTCACCAGTACGTTTTACAATATCCAGAGCAAACTTATGAAATGTCGCGGCAACTTTAATTTCTTTACCAAAATTCAATTCACTTAAGCTTTTGCCGTCAACTTCTACTGCGCCGATCCGTTCGTTCACTTCTGCCGCTGCAGTGCGATTAAACATAAACACTGCAATTTCCGAGAGCTTAGCTTGTTTGGAAGCTACTAGATATGCCACCTTCGCCACGATCACACGAGTTTTGCCGGAGCCAGCCCGCGCTGTCACCAAAGTATTCTTGTGGTTATCATATACCGCACGCGCTTGGTCGAGATCTAGCGTATAGGGCTTACCGCCCAGCGCAACGTGTTGTTCGAACCAAGTTTTGAATTCCCCAACATTAGGATGGCTAATCACGAATTCCGACTACTTTAACTTTTTCCGCAAAATTTCTTGTACCGCCGAAGGGTTAGCTTTGCCCTTGGACTCTTTCATCACTTGCCCCACCAAGAAACCAATTACTTTTTCTTGCCCAGCCTTAAAATCGGCTTGGGCTTGTTGAGTTTCTGGCTTCGCCAAAACTGCATCTACAATCGCCTCTAGCGCGCCAAGATCATTCTCCTGCACGACGCCAAGCTCTTTAGCGATCGTACGCGTGTCTTTGTAATGCATTTCCGGGTCAAAGAACTTCAGGAAAACTTCTTTCATGCCAGTACTAGAGAGCTCATTTTTCTCATTCATCTCGACTAGAGCGCTGAGCTGCTCACTGGTCGGTAATTCATCATTCAGCAGGCTGGCGTTTTCTTCCGCCAAAAGTACGGAGGAGAATAAGTTTGCGACTTTTTTGATGGCTTTATCATCAACAAGTTCCGCTAACTTTTCCATCAGCGAGCGATAATCTAACAAAACCTCTACGGTGTCACTGCCCAGAATTTTACCGAATTTGGCACGATATTCCGCTGGCATCAGCGGTAAGTTCGCTCGCTCTTCCGCAATAACTTGTTCAGACAAATTGATCGGCGGGATGTCCGGCTCCGGCATATAGCGATAATCTTGGGCTTCTTCCTTGCTGCGCTGCGCAGTAGTCTCGCCAGTAGCGTCGCTCCAGCCACGAGTTTCCTGCTTCACTTTTTCACCTTTTTCCAGCAACTTGGTCTGGCGCTTGATTTCGTACTCCACCGCGCGCTCCACGCTGCGGAAAGAATTGAGGTTCTTCACTTCAGCACGAGTACCCAATTCCTTGCTACCCTCCGGGGCAATCGAGATGTTCACATCAAACCGCATGTTACCATTATAGAGATCACCAAAGGTCACCCCGGCATAAGTCATCACCCGCCAGAGCTCCTTGGTATACTCGCGCGCTTCCACCGCCGAATGCATATCTGGCATGGAAACAATCTCAATCAAGGGCGTACCAGCGCGGTTCAAATCCACCAAGGTATCACCGCTCTCATGACTTAATTTTCCAGCGTCTTCCTCGAGATGGGCATGTTCGATCCGCACTTTACCGCCGCTAGGCAGTTCCACATAACCCTCTCCGATAATTGGATGATAAAGCTGAGTAATCTGATAGCCCTTGGGCAGATCTGGATAGAAATAATGCTTGCGGTCGAACCGGCTTTGGAGATTAATTTCTGAATTTAATGCTAGCCCCGCTCGTACCGCATAGCGCACCGCTGTCTTGTTAAGGCGCGGCAGCATTCCCGGCAAACCGTAATCCACTGGAGATACGCAAGAATTGGGAGATTTTTGCCGAGCATCATTATCTACTTCTGAGAACAGTTTAGTTTTGGTGCACAGCTGCACATGGCACTCAATGCCAATAGTAGGGAGATATTTTACTTTTTCTGTCATCTAGATCGCTCCTATATCTTTTAAGGCTTGCCGAAAGGTAAATAAGGCCTGCCGCGCTTGTTTATAATCTACCGCAAAATCACTTTCATGGGCAATTTGATTGCGCAGCTTGTGCGCGTACCAAATGCGATTGATCTCTGGCATCTTGTCGCCAATCTTCTTTAGCTTTTCCCCCATAGTTTTGCCCGGTACGCCCATCTCATTAAGGGCGCGGTCAAGCAACTTATCCGCCTCAAGGATAGCGAAATTATAACTCCGCGGGTCGCGTTCATCTAAGCTATTCTCAATCTTTAGCCAGCGAGTCTGGTACTCTTGCTTATCAAACTCATGACGGCGCTTGCCGTTGAGTACCATGGCCACTAGCGCCAACAGTGCAATCGCAGCAATCGCTATCACCAAGAAAATCATTTGTGGCCACATGAGCTAATCCCTCCCGCTCTCTTTGCTAGTAGCAGTACTAATATTCTCATCATTACCAAAAGCCGCACTCATCCGCGCACCAGTCGAGCCCACACGATTCTCAGCACTTAATTCTGGATCTACACCGCTGAGATCGGTATGATGTTCATTCTCTAGTGGCTCGCCCCTAAGCTGCGCCGCAAACTTAATTAAGCTGTGATCGCTCCGGCGCGGCCCCACGATCTGCAAACCTAAGCTCAAGCCTTCAGCGGTTTCACCTACCGGAATCGCCAAGCCAGGCAAGCCAGCTAAGTTTAGCGACACCGACATTAAGTCCTCTAAGTACATCGCCACTGGGTCGTTCACCTTTTCGCCCAGCTTGAAGGCTGGGTTCGGGCTAACCGGCGTCAGGATCACATCACACTTCTCGAAAGCTTTGGCATACTCATTGATAATCATAGTACGAGCTTTAGCGGCTTTCAGATAATACGCGTCGTAAAACCCCGAAGAAAGCACAAAGTTGCCGATCATAATGCGCCGCTTATTTTCTGGCATAAACCCTTCGTTACGGGTGTTTTCATAGAGCTCATCTAGATTATCTGCCCGCTCACTACGGAAACCATAGCGGATACCATCGTGCCGCGACAAATTGCTTGCCACCTCAGCTGGCACAATAATATAATATGCCGCCAAAGCATATTTCAACGCCGGCATATCTAAATAGACAATCTCGTGTCCGGCCGCTTTCAGCTCCTCTATCTTAGCACTAAGGGCACCGCGGATCCGCGCGTCTACCACTTCGTTATCAAAATCTTTGATTACTCCGATCCGTTTGATCGGGTCGTCAAATTCTTGCTCTTTACCATAATAATCTGGCAAAGTAGTCAAATCTTTAACATCCTGCCCAGCCGCTACCTGCATCAAGAGGTCCATATCTTCTGGCGTCTGCGTAAAGAACCCAACGCAATCCGTACTCGAAGCCATCGCTACCACGCCATAGCGGCTAATTGTACCATAAGTCGGCTTTAGGCCATACACGCCATTAAAGCTCGCTGGCTGCCGAATCGACCCTCCCGTATCGGTACCAGTCGCAAACGGCACAATTCCTAGCGCCACCGCTACCGCCGAGCCACCTGAGCTGCCGCCCGCCACCCGCTCGGTATCTTTAGAGTTCTTGGTAGGGCCATAGTAAGAATTCTCCGTAGAAGAGCCATGTGCAAAGGCATCCAGATTAGTCCGGCCAATCATAATTGCGCCTTCGTCCTCTAGCTTTTTGATCGCTGTAGCCGTAATCGGGCTGGTAAATTCTTCCAAAATATGCGCCGACGCCGTAGTGCCACCCTCCGGGCTCAGAAAATTATCCTTTAGCGCGTATGGCACCCCCGCTAGCCGCCCTACTGGCTGGCCGTTTTTGATTTTCTCATCAATTTCTGCTGCCTTCTTAATTGCTAGCGTATCATTAAAATAATTAAAGATATGATATTCATCTTGATACTGATGTGCCTTAGCCAAAGCTTCCTTCACCAGCGTCATTGCACTTACATTTTTGCTCGCAGTTATCATGTGCCCTCCTCGCCTTACAATACCTTCGGTACTTTGATTTGATGATCTTTTACTTCTTTAGTCAAGGCCAAAAGCTCTTCGCGGCCCGCTTCCTGCGGCAAAATTTCGTCTTCTCGCCAGACATTCTCCATCTCAAAAACTTGATAAGTCGGCTCCACCCCCGAAGTATCCAGCTCATCTAGCTGCGAAATATACTCCACGATTTTAGTAATATCAGTGACCAAGTGAGTACTCTCCTCCTCAGTCAGGGCAAAATTTGACAATTTCGCAAGATGAGTAATAGTATCCTGATTAACTTCCATGCCTACCATTATACTACAAAAAAGTGATTTTGGCAGCCGGATTGGAGAAAAACGGGCATTGTTGCATAATTCAAAATAAATACCCTATCATCCACTTTAATG
>CAYMCF010000033.1:0-9962 GCA_964388975.1 uncultured Candidatus Saccharibacteria bacterium
GGACGAAGATGCGCGGCCCCCGCAACGGCGGGCGGACGCGACATCGTGTCCCAAAATAAGTTAAAATACTTCTATTGGGTTGTATTAAGCCGCGTTTAACGAAAAAGTAGAATTGATGGTTTTGCTCAGCATGCTTATCAAAAGCTTAATGTATTCTTCATTGCTGATTTCCTGAGATTTTGGACCCCAATGGGTCTACTTTCCGCTCTACATTTGTATAATTATCTTAGATATGCTATAATAGTGACATGATTTATCTTGATCACGCTGCGGCTACTCCGGTTAGCGACAAGGCTTTGCAAGCAATGCTGCCTTATTTTTCGGAGCAGTTTTTCAATCCTTCGGCGCCTTATCTTCCGGCCAAGCGGGTGCGGGAAGCTTATGAGGCGGCCAAAGACCAGATTGCGCATACGATTGGCGCGAAAGGTGTAGATTTGGTGATGACGGCCGGCGCAACCGAATCTGTTAACCTAGCTTTTACAGTTTGTCAAAAACATTCTGTAGTATTAGAGACTGAACATGCGGCAGTTTTGGAAGCGGCAAAGTTGCATCAGGGTGCTTTAGCGAAGGTAGACCGGAATGGTGTGATTGATCTGCAAGATTTCCGGCAGAAAATTACTAGTGAGACGGATTTAGTATCGGTATCGCTAGCGAATAATGAGCTGGGTACGATCCAGCCGTTGGCAGAGGTGACAGAGATAGTGCGTCAAGAGCGGCAAAAGCGTTTGCGCCAGGGGAATGCTACGCCGCTGTATCTGCATTCGGATGCTTCGCAGGCGCTGAATCTTTTAGATATCAATGTGGCGCGCCTAGGCGTAGATTTGCTCACGATTAATGCCGCCAAGTGTGGTGGTCCCAAGGGTGTAGGAGCGCTCTATGTAGCACATGGTGTGAAGCTGGCACCGATTAGTGTGGGTGGTGGCCAGGAGCGGGGCTTGCGCAGCGGCACTGAGAATGTGCCGGGAGTGATTGGGTTTGCGGTGGCGGCTACGGAAGCCAAGGCGCATCTTAATGGCAGTCGCAAAAAATATCAAGCCATGGTACAGATTTTGCAAAAAGAACTAGCGAGGATTAACTCAGCGCAGCAGGAAGTACTTTTCCTTGGCAATGCTAAGAAACAGCTAGCGAATTTTTGCCCAGTGAGCTTCCCGGGGCTAGACGCGGAGCGGTTGATTTACCGCTTAGAGCGGCGTGGCGTGCTGGTGTCTACCGGGGCAGCTTGCGCAGCTAATAAGGGTAGTAAATCGCATGTGCTAGCGGCGATTGGCTTGACCGATGCAGAAATTGCCGGTAGCTTGCGGATTTCGCTAGGTAGTACCAATACACTAGAGAATGTGCAGGAGGCGGCGAGAATTATTCGCGAAGAGGTAGAGGCGGAGCGAGCGCGGATTACTCATGGTGCGCAAGAAAAAGTTCATTACTCTCCGGAGGATAATTAAATGGCAAAGAAAGTTTTCTTGGGCATGTCGGGCGGAGTCGATTCTTCGGTCTCGGCGGTATTGCTCAAAGAGCAGGGCTATGAAGTAACTGGTGTCTACATGAAAAACTGGTCCAAAGATTTACCAGGCATGAAATGCCCCTGGGCGGAAGATTTGGCCGATGCTAAGCGAGTAGCGGTGCAGCTAGATCTAGATTTTGAAGTATGGGATTTTGAGGCGGAATATAAGCAGCGAGTGGTAGATTACATGCTGGCGGAGTTCCAGCGCGGGCGCACGCCGAACCCAGATGTGATCTGCAATGAACTGATTAAGTTTAAGCTGTTTTATGAGCGAGCGATGGCGCGTGGTGCAGATTTTATTGCTACTGGGCACTATGCGCGCGTAGGGAGACCGACTAATGATTTTACGCAGCTTGAGCAGAACCAGACCTATCTACTACGGGCAGTTGATGAGAATAAAGATCAAACCTATTTTCTTTATCGTATGAGTGATACTGCGGTAGCGCGGACACTTTTCCCAGTGGGGAATCTTACTAAGCCAGAAGTAAAAAAGCTGGCGGCGGAGCGGGGCTTGGACGTAGCCACCAAGAAAGAATCCATGGGGGTGTGTTTCGTGGGTGAAGTGGGTATGAAAGACTTTTTGCGAGAGTATCTCGATACGCAGCCAGGCGAAATCCGCGAGCTAGAAACTGATCAGGTATTAGGCTATCATGATGGTGCGATTTTCTATACGATTGGCCAGCGGCATGGGTTGTATTTGGGCGGCGGCTTGCCATATTATGTCGTGAAAAAGGATTTGTCCCAGAATATCGTTTATGTCTCTAAAAACCTCAACGCCTCTGAGCTTTGGGCTACAGAGTTAACGCTCGAAGATCTACATTTGCGCAATCAACTCGGGGTAGAGGATCTGAAAGCGATGTCTGGTTTGCAGGTGCGATTACGGCACCGCGCACCGCTCATTCCTGTTAAATTTAAGCAAAATCGACTAGTTTTTACGGAGCCACTGAAGCGTCCGGCGGCCGGCCAATCGGCGGTATTATATAGTGGTGAGGTTTGTTTGGGCGGGGGAATTATTGCAGAATAGAGCGATTTTGTGCTAAAACCATTGACATTTTGAACAAAGTGTGCTACAATGAAGATAAGGGATAGTATCCCCCAGTTTGCCATGCCTGTACATGGAGTTCTTTGAGATGAAAGGAGCAAGAAAATGAAAATGCGCAATCCTTATCGTATGGCGTTGCCCGCTTGGTCGTGGAAAAACATGACCGCTGCCGCCCTGCTGTTCAGCTTGCTGGTCGACTTTGATCTGCGCAAGTACGTGGCGCAAGAGGTGACAGCCGGAAATTGTTCAGCCTACCAAGGCTGGGTGGAGTGCGTCTTGGTACGTTTTGGTTGCCTGGTGGTGACGTGGGCGATGCTGGCGTGCGTATGGCCGCTGGTGGTCTATGTGGCTAGGCTGGGCCGAGTACCAGAGCTGGCAGATTCCGAGCCGGGTTGGACCGCTGGGCAAATGCTGAAAGCTTGGTTCACTGCCATTGACGGAGCAATCGAGAAATACAGTAGAGAAATGGCCCAGGGGAATCTGAAGTATGCCGGCGGAACGGCTGCGCTGTTAGCCTTTGCTTATGGTATGAGCATTATACCATTCTTCGTCGGCGTAGCTGTAATTGCACTGCTGGTAGGTGTTGCCTATTTTGGCCTGCTGGTCATGAAAGGCTTGTATCAGCTGCGCAGTTAGTGTTCCTTAGCCCCTCCTCGGAGGGGCTTTTCTCGGCTTGAAAATTTTTATCTCAAGATATTATTACGGTTCTCTCTGGAGTTTTGGGTGCAGGTATGATAAAATGAACTTATGAACGCAAATGAAATTCGCCAAAAATTCTTACAATTCCAAGAAAAGCATGGACACAAAGTGATTCCGCCAGCCCCGCTAGTCTTGGAGAACGATCCTACCACGCTTTTTACCGGCTCAGGCATGCAGCCACTTTTGCCTTATCTCTTGGGGCAGCCACATCCGGAGGGTACGCGGTTGGCGGATTCGCAGCCCAGTATGCGTTTGCAAGATATTGAAGATGTCGGGGACCCACGCCATACAACGGTGTTTGAGATGCTAGGGAATTGGTCGCTAGGTGATTATTTTAAGGAAGAGCAGATTAATAATTATTTTGAGTTCTTGACTAAAGAAATCGGCCTCGATCCAGAGAAGATTTACGTCACTTGCTTCATTGGCAATGATAAATACGGTATTCCTAAAGATACCGAGGCGGCAGAAATTTGGCAAAAAGTGTTCCAGAAGGCGGGTATTGAAGCCAAAATTGCCGAGATTGGCAGCGCCGAAAATGGTGATAAGCGCGGCATCAAGCCAGGCGAGCGAATTTTCTTTTACGATGATAAGGAAAACTGGTGGAGTCGTGGTGGTGGTATCGAGACTACGCCGTTGGGTGATCCTTGTGGGCCAGATTCGGAAGTGTTTTATGACTTTGGTGAAGATAAACAGGACGTGGAGAAATATGGTAAGTCGCATCCGGCTAGCGATGGTGCGCGGTTTATGGAGATTGGCAATCAGGTCTTTATGCAGTATAAGCGCAATGAAGATGGAACTTTCTCAGAGCTAGAACATAAAAATGTTGACTTTGGTGGTGGCTTGGAACGTTTGGCGGCGGCGGCGATTGGCAGTTTTGACGTGTTTAAGATTTCATTGATGCTGCCGATTATTGAGAAGCTCGAGGAGATGTCGCATAAAAACTATGACAATAATACCGACGAAATGCGGATTATTGCCGACCATTTGCGCGGGGCTTACCTCTTGGCGGCGCAGGGCTTAGTGCCAAGTAATAAAGCTCAGGGCTATGCATTGCGTCGGCTGGTGCGCCGAGCGGTGCTACGGGCGCTAGATTTAGGTATCTCTCAAGATTTCCTAGAGCAGATTATTCCGATTATTGCCGAGAACTATGCTGAGCTTTCTGATGATATTTTGCCAGAGCGGGGCAAGGTCCTAGAAGTCTTGACCGCCGAAGAAGCCGCTTTCCGTAAAACCATCAATAAGGGTATGAAAGAGCTACAAAAGCTAGCCAAGGAGAACCGCGAGCTAACTGGTGAAGATCTTTTCAAGCTACAAGATACTTACGGCTTTCCACTGGAGCTAAGCGTGGAAGAAGTTTACAAGCTGGGGCTAAAGCTTTCGCAAAATTACCAAGATGAGTTTGCCAAAGCTTTAGAAGCGCAGCGCGAACGCAGCAAGACGGCTAGCAAGGGAATGTTTAAAGGCGGGCTTTCCGACACTAGCGACCAAACTGTCAAATATCACACCGCTTGCCACTTGCTCTTGGCGGCCTTACAGCAGGTGGTCGGCCCAGAGACTAGCCAGAAAGGCAGTAATCTTACTCCGGAGCGTTTACGCTTTGATTTTAATGTCGATCATAAACTAACTCCCGAAGAGCTGAGCGAAATCGAGCAGCTAGTGAACCAATGGATCGAGGCGGATTATCCGGTAGAATATGCCGAATACGACAAAGATTATGCTTTTGACGAGTTGCATGCCAATGGCAGTTTCCGCGACCGCTATCCAGACCGAGTAACGGTATATACGATTGGTAAGGCTGAGGAGGCGCCGATTTCGGTAGAAATTTGTGGTGGCCCGCATGTTGCTCATACCGGGGAGCTAGGGAAGTTTAAGATTACTAAGGAAGAATCTTCATCGGCTGGAGTACGGCGGATCAAAGCGGTTCTTTCTTAATAGTATGCCGTAATATGCCTGCACCATTGTTTCATAAATACACTTTTTCTCGAGGCGCGTTCTCGGCGCCCGTCGTTACGGGGCCGAGCCGCTCGTCCTCCTCGTGGCGTCCGGATCCTCTTCGAAAAAGGTATTTATGAAACGGGTTTCTACTCATTCATACATCTTCAAAAACCATCGCTTTTATGCTAAAATAAAACCATAATGAGTTATCTAACGAGATTGTGGGCAAAGCGTAAGTTGACTCCAACTCCAAAATGGAAACGCCTTGAGCGGCAAATTTTGGCAGTAACGGCTTTTTTTAGTATTTCCACTGGCTTGTGGGAGAACTTCCGCCAGCTTTGGCTAGAATCAAACGATTTTTCGGCGCCAGAAGTGAGCAACATTCTGAGCTTAGGTATGTTTGTCGGGGTGCTGATTATCTTGATTGTGGGGCGAGTACCGATGGCGCGCATTAAAAACCTCGTAACGGTTACTTTGGCGGCCAAGTTTCTAAACTTTTTAGCGTTATTTTGCCTTAATATGAGCGGAAATCGGCTTTTGATTGATGCTTCGATTATTGTAGATGTCACTTCGGCTTATATTGTGATCATGAGTCTGTATCCATTACTTACAACGGTGATGAAGAGCAATAAAGCTTATAGTCGGCGCAAATTGGTCGAATATCTTTTTCGGGACGTGGGGATTTTGGTAGGCGGAATTTTGATTGGCCACCATTTGGGGCAATGGTTTTTCGACTACAACGGTTGTTTGCTGGTGGCGGCGGTTTTTTTGGTGATTGCGATTGCCTTGATGTACCGGTTAGATTTGCAAATGACCGAGCGCGCGCCCAAGCAGCAACTTTCAGTGGTGTCTTTACTCAAGAATAGTAAGGTTCAGCGGGTCTATACTGTCTATAATTTTCTTTCCTCAGTGTCGTTTATGGCGGCAGTTGGCCTAAAGATGTTGGTTCTGACGAATATTTTTGAGTTTACGCCTAGTACAGCTACAAATTGTTTGCTGGCGGTAGGGTTAATGGCGGATTTAATCGGGATTTTGGCACTCAAGTTCTTTACTCCTAGCAACGATTACGTCACAATTACACTAAAATTTGGCATTCGTTTGGTGGCTTTTACGATTGCGGCGCTGACGGATAACTCTTTTATCTGTTTCGTAGCCTTTATCTGGGCGCTACTTAGCTCGACGGCCTACGAAAACATTAGCGATGGCTATTATATTAATGCGATTGACAATCGGCATCAACTGAAGTATGGTACTTTCCGAAATGTGGTGTCGTATTTGGGTGAGGCGGTAGGGATGTTTATCTGTGGGCGGATGTATGATTTTGGTTTGGCAGCCACGCTCGGGGTCTCGGCGGCGATTTTGGTGGTGCAAATGGTGGTAGCTTACTATTTAATCTATGTGCGCGAGCATAATGGCATGGGTAATTACCATCGGCGGGCGCGGCGGCGAGAATAGGTGCCTTGCCTGGAATAACGAGTAGAAGGCGTATTTTTGCAAACTTCGGATATTTTTCTGGCAACTCGTGGTATAATCAAGGAATGGATGCAATTCTGAGAGGTTTGAATCCGCCCCAGGCGGAGGCTGTAAAAACATTAGCGGGACCAGTTTTGGTACTGGCGGGGGCCGGTTCGGGCAAAACCAAGGTCTTGACGCACCGGATTGCTAATATTATCGCGCATGGTACCCGCCCCGATCAGATTCTAGCGGTAACTTTTACTAATAAAGCCGCCAAAGAGATGCGCCTTCGGCTCTGGAATCTGCTAGAGCGGCAGCGTCAGTATGCGAGCCGGGCGGCCCTAGAAGCTCCAGAAGGCTCTTCTAAAAATGGAGTAGAGTATGACGGCGCTCCGGCCCTAAAATCGCAGGAGCGGCCGGAAAATGCCTTTAGAACCGAACCGAACCGTAATTTTATGCGTTATATGGGCACTTTTCATGGGATTTGTGTGCGAATTTTGCATATTGAGCATGCGGCGGCCGGCGTAGGGGTAAATTTTACCATTTACGATACCGACGATCAACTCACTTTGGTGCGGCGCATCATGCGGGAAATGAAAATTACCGCTGATAAATCTCTCACTCCGAAGAATGCCCTAGGCATTATTAGCCATTATCAAAATTTGGGCCTCAAACCGGCGGATGCGAAGCGCGAAGCGTATTACCCTAACCAAAAGCGGACGGCGGAGATCTTTGAGCGCTACGAGCAGGAAAAGCGTGCCGCGGATGCGCTGGATTTTGATGATCTGCTGACGAAAACTGCAGAGATGTTTGAGCAAAATGCCGAGGTGCGCCAAAAATGGCAGGAAAAGTTTAAGTATATCCTGATTGACGAGTATCAGGATACTAATGCGGTACAATATCGTTTAATTAAGAGTTTAGTGAATGCGGAGCGCAATATTTGCGTAGTGGGGGATGATTGGCAGTCGATTTATTCTTGGCGTGGGGCAGATTTTACTAATATTCTCAATTTTGAGCGGGATTTTCCGGGTGCCAAAGTGATTAAGCTGGAGCAGAATTATCGTAGTACTGGCAATATTTTGGCAGCTTCGCAAAAGATTATCAGCCAGAACAAAACTCGTACCGAGAAGAAACTCTTTACCGAGGCGGGGGATGGCGAGCCGGTGACGATTGAAGGTTTGATGGACGAAACTGGCGAGGCTAACTACGTGGCGCGGCAAATTCTCAAGATGGAACCAGAGCGGCCGGGATTTGGGAATTTTGCGGTGCTTTACCGCACTAATGCGCAGTCGTACGCTTTTGAGAAGGCTTTTATCGCGGCGAAGATTCCCTATAAAATTATTGGCGGAGTGCGCTTTTACGATCGTAAAGAAGTAAAAGATGTCTTGGCGATTCTTAAATTAGTGGCTAATCCGCTAGACCGCGTCAGTTTCGAGCGGGTAGTGAAGAATGTCTTATCAGGAGTGGGGCCGGCCTCGATTGAGAAGATTTTCACGCATCTTAATGCGCACCCAGAGCTGAATTTGACCGATTTGGGCGATCTGAAACTCTCGGCGCGAGCGGATGCGAGTACGCGGAGGCTGGAGCGGTTTTTGCAAAAAATGCGCGCCGACCAAGCTCTGACCGCGGCGGAAATGATTGAGGCGATTGTCAAAGAGTTCAACTTTGCCTCGCTGCTGCGCACTGATACTCCAGATGGCGAGGAGCGGATGCAGAACATCGAAGTTTTGATGGGTAATGCCAGTGCTTACGAAACTCTTGAGGAGTTTTTGGAAGATGCGGCTTTGCTCAGCTCGGCCGACGAAAGTACTGGCGACAACGTAGTGTCGCTGATGACCTTGCATGCTGCCAAGGGGTTGGAATTTCCGGTAGTTTTTGTAGTGGGGCTAGAGGAAGGCCTCTTTCCCGGCAGCCGCGCGATTGATTCGGAAGATGAGCTCGAGGAGGAGCGCCGTTTAGCTTATGTGGGCATGACTCGCGCCATGCAGCAACTTTTCTTGACTTTTGCCGGTTCGCGCTATAGCTTTGGTGGGCGTAATTATAATGCGCCGTCGCGGTTTTTGCTTGAGCTGGGCTATGAGCCGTACGGAGCGGGGAACTTTGGTGATTCCGGGGTGTTTGCAGACGGTATGGAAATGGACTCGGACTCAGGCAATTATCGCAGCAGTAATAGCGGGAATTTTGGTATTCTCGGTGGCGACCCGGATGGGGAATTTGGTGGAAACAGTCAAACTAATGATTTTAGCGATTTTGATAGTAATTTTGATCCTTTTCCGGAAGATTTACCGGTGTATGAGGGGTAATTTATGCAACGAAATGCGACTTAATATTGACTTTTTTACCAATCTGTGCTATAATGGAGATATGGGGTGTTTCGCCCTAGAAATCTTAGAAAGTTGAGGTTTTTCTAATGTACAGGAGATTGGAAAAAGTCGAGCTGATGGCCATGATGGGCAACTGCAAGCTGCGCCAGGATGGAAAGACGGGTGATTACATTACGGACATCCTGGATGGTAGTTTGGCTTGGCGGGTACCGTCGGTGGCACCGCTGGCGGAGGACAATGAGCCCTTCCGGTTCCGCCCTGCTTTGTGCTGGGAGCGGCCGAAGGATGATCATTCTCATCCGTTGGGATGCCTGGAGCTGGCAGAAGCTTTGGTGGGTTATACAGGTTTGATGGAGATGCGGGCTTTTGCGGGGTCCTACGACAAGGGCGAGTTTTGGCTGACCGATCCGCGTGATGCTAGCCATCTGTTCCTGGAGGTCCTGTTGGACCCAGATGATAATGCCTCTAAGGTAGAAAAGTCTTTGGACTTTGAGCCAGCGGCGCGTTATCATGCGCAGTGGTATTATCATGCAATCTATGAGAGTGATGGTTCGCATCCGTATCTGGACTATGACTATTGGGTCATTGAGGTACCGGATAGTCTGCGGAAGCCGCTGCAGCAGTGCTCGGAAGAGTTTGCTCGGAAGGTTGATCAGGCTGACATTGCCCTGCATCGATATGAGATCCATCGGGAGCAATATCACAAAGACTTTATGCTGCTCTTTGGTGAGCGCATCGCGGCGCTGGGCTGGTATGTCAGGCTGTACGATATTGAATCTCAGCTGATGTACGTTGACGGTGGCGGAGAAGTGACCTACGAAAATTTCCGCTACGACGCTTACGGTTTTGACCACCTGAACGACCTGCTCTGCATTGCCGAAGAACAGCAGGCCGGCGGCGTGGTCGATTAACCTCTATCCCTGCCCCTTGGCTACGGCTGAGGGGCTTTTCTTATTAGTCCTATAAACCTCCGGTTTTAACCGGAGAGTACGTTTGAAGACGAAGTGTA